>JAQGKC010000440.1 GCA_028290305.1 Bradyrhizobium sp. | reverse complement strand
GCCCTGCCGAGAAGGGGCAGGCGATCGTCGCTCACGCGGCTGGTCATGCCTGACACTGAAATCGCCGCGAGCGGCTCGCTGCAATCATTGTAGACCACCGCGGCGATGCAGCGCAGACCCATGCAGGCTTCCTCATCGTCCACGGCGTAACCCCGGCGGCGAATCGCGGCCAATTCCTTGAACAGATCGCCCGGCCGCACGATCGACTTTTCCGTCAGCCGCGGCATGCCGTGATGGCGGATGATCGCGCTGACATCCGCGTCGGAATAGGTGGCGAGCACCGCCTTGCCGGCGCCGGAGGCGACCATCGCCACGCGGCCGCCGACCTTGGTGAGCGAACGCATGATCTCGCGGCTTTCCACCCGCGTGAGCACGATGATCGCCTCGTCGTCGACGACGGCGAGATTGGCGGTTTCGCGGGTCAGGTCGCGCAGTTTGCGCAAATACGGCACCGCCTGCGCCACGACGTTGCGGCGGCGGGTGAAGGTCGCCCCCACCGCAAAGCTCTGCGCGCCGACATGCCACTTCGATGCGGTGCGGTCGAACTGCACGAAGCGGCGTTTTTCCAGGGCGGTCAGCAGCCGATGGGCGGTGGAGGTCGACAGGCCGGTGCGGACCGCAAGGTCGCTCAGGCGATATCCTTCGTCGTCCTCAGCGAGCGTCTCGATGATCTGCAGCGCGCGATCGACGGAACGGACTCCGCCGTCCCGCGGTTCGCAGTCGTGGTCTGACTTCGGCTCGACAGCCTTGCGCCGGATCACATTTCGCTCCATCGCAACTTCACCTCATCCCGTGAGCCGCAGTACTGATCGATGGGTCCGCTTTGTCAGAAATCGAGAGCTTATTCTTCGAGCATGATCTCCGCGCAAACGCTTCGCGTTTGTCGCGAGGAAAACCGCGACCCATCGGGCCGTGGCCCGAGGGCATGCTTTTTCGGATCCAGCTCGTGCCGCTCCGGCGATCGCCGGAGCGGCTCTGTCGAGCAACGTCCTAGAGCAGGCCCGCGCCGCGCGCCCATTTGTATTTCGCACCGAGCACCTCGACCGGCAATTCGGTCGAATAGGCATAGGCCGGGATGCCGTTCTGGTAGAGATATTCGGCGGCCTCCTCGACCTCGACGTCACCGGCCAGCGACGCGACGATCGGCTTCACGAAGCCCTTGGCCTCCATCTCTTTTTTCACCTCGACCATGTTGCGGGCGAACACCATCGGCGGCGTCACGATGGTGTGCCAATAGCCGAGGATCAGTGCATGGATGCGCTCGTCCGACAAGCCGAGCTTGACGGTGTTGACATAGGTGATCGGCGGCTCGCCGCCGGTGATGTCGACGGGATTGCCGGCCGCGCCGAACGGTGGGATGAACTTGCGGAACGCAGCGTCCAGGTCCGGCGGCATCGCCATCAGCGACAGGCCGTTATCGACCACCGAGTCCGACAGCAGCACGCCCGAGCCGCCCGCGCCGGTGATGATCAGCACGTTCTCGCCCTTCGGCGTCGGCAGCACCGGCACGCCGCGCGCGAATTCGAGCAATTGCCTCAAGCTGCGGGCGCGGATCACGCCCGACTGCTTCAGCACGTCCTCGTAGATCTTGTCGTTGCCGGCGAGCGCGCCGGTGTGCGACGAGGCCGCCTTGGCGCCGGCCGAGGTGCGGCCGGCCTTCAGCACGATCACCGGCTTCTTCTTCGAGACGCGCTTGGCGGCTTCGGCGAAGGCGCGGCCGTCCTTCAGGTCCTCGCAGTGCTGGGCGATCAGATTGGTGTTGGGATCCTGCTCGAAGAACGCCAGCAGATCGTCCTCGTCGATATCGGACTTGTTGCCGAGGCCGACGATCGCGGAGACGCCCATCTTGGCGGAGCGCGAGAAGCCGATGATCGCCATGCCGATGCCGCCGGACTGCGACGACAATGCCGCGTGGCCCTTGACGTCATAGGCGGTGCAGAACGTGGCGCAGAGATTGGCCGGCGTATAATAGAAGCCGTAGATGTTCGGCCCCATCAGGCGAACGTTGTATTTCTTGCCGATCTCGACGATTTCGTCCTGCAATTCCGGCGCGCCTGCTTCGGCAAAGCCTGAGGGAATGAGGACCGCGCCGGGAATTTTCTTCTCGCCGCATTCGGTGAGCGCCCCCGCGACGAACTTCGCGGGAATCGCAAACACCGCGGTGTCGATCACGCCGGGCACGTCCTTGACGCTCTTAAAGGCCTTGTAGCCGAGAATCTCGGCCGCCTTCGGGTGGATCGGATAAATGTCACCCTTGTAACCGCCGTTGATCAGATTCTTCATCACCGAGTTGCCGATCTTGCCGTCTTCGGCGGAAGCGCCGATCACGGCAACCGCCTTCGGCTGCATGATGCGGTTCATCGCGGTGACGATTTCCTCGTTCGAGCGCGGCGCCGGGCGGGGCTTGTAGTCGAAGTCGACCACGATGCGGACGTCGGCGGCGATCGCGTCCTTCTTGGTGGCGAATACCGGATTGAGATCGAGTTCGACGATTTCCTGGAAGTCGCTGACGAGTTGCGACACCTTGACGATGACGTCGGCCAGCGCGTCACGGTTGACCGGATCGCCGCCGCGCACGCCCTTCAGCATCTCATTGGCCTGGATGCCATCCAGCATCGACAGCGCATCCTGCTTGGTCGCGGGCGCCAGGCGGAAGGTGATGTCTTTCAAAACCTCGACCAGCACGCCGCCGAGGCCGAAGGCCACCAGCTTGCCGAACGAGCCGTCGGTAATGGAGCCGATGATGACCTCGGTGCCGCCGGCCAGCATCTGCTGAACCTGGATGCCCTCGATCTTGGCATCGGATTTGTACTTCTTGGCATTCGCCAGAATGGTCGCGTAATTCTTCTCGGCGTCGGCGGCGGTCTTCACGCCCACCATCACGCCGCCCGCCTCGGTCTTGTGAAGAATGTCCGGCGAGACAATCTTCATCACCACCGGAAAGCCCATGTCGGTTGCGATCTTTGCTGCTTCACCGGCGGATTTGGCCACGCCCTCCTTCGGAACCGGAATGCCATAGGCATCGCAGACCAGTTTGCCCTCCGGCGCCGTCAGACTTGTGCGTTTGTCCGCTTTGACCAGATCGAGTATTTTGCGGACCGCATCTTTGGAATTCGACATTAGCTTCCTCCTTGACGTCTATTTTTGATTCGTCGGCGGCGCGTCCCCGATATCAGGACCCTGATCGCCTGCACGTACCCATCCGTATTCCCTGAGATCGCAAACGCGGGTCCGCGCTCGCTCCGGCATGGTTCGGATTGCCGACGATTGGATCGATATGGCATTTGGTATGCCAGAAACACAGTTGTCAAGGCAAGCCATCAAATCGAAGTGCCGAAAACACGGGCAACTTGACATTCTGGCATTTGGTATGCCAAAAAATACTGGAAATTCTTCTGATAAGAAAGGTCTCCTATGGAGGAGATCAATCGTGCCCGCACGGAAACAAACCAAGGCGCCGCCCATCATGGCTGAGGCAGAAATCGCAATCGTCCGAATTGCGCCGGAGACCAGCTTCAAGAACAAGGCCTATGAAGCCTTGAAAGAAGCCATTCTCAAGATGGACATCTATGCGACGCCCGAACAGGTCATGCTTGACGAGCGCGCTCTGTCGGAGCGCCTCGGCGTCAGCCGGACCCCTATCCGCGAAGCGATCGCGATGCTGGAGCAGGACGGTTTCGTCAAGACCGTGCCACGCCGCGGCATCGTCGTCGTACGCCGCACCAAGAACGAGATCGTCGACATGATCCGGGCCTGGGCCGCGCTCGAGAGCATGGCCGCCCGGCTGATCACGACCACCGCGCGCAAGAAAGACATCTCCGCGTTGCGCGACTTTTTCAGGAATTTTGGCAAGGATCGCCTGCCGCAGGATCACGTCGAGGAATATTCGAAGGCCAACATCGCCTTTCACCAGGCGCTGATTTCGCTCAGCGAATCGCCGGTGCTGGTCGATATGACCAACGATATCCTGCTGCATGTTCGCGGCTATCGGCAGTTGACGATCGGGCGCGTGGACCGCGCTGCGGTGTCGTTACCCGAGCATTTGGCCATCATCGAAGCGCTCGAAGAGCGCAACACGGAGCTTGCGGAAAAGCGCGCGCGCGATCACACGCTCGGCCTCGCCGCGTATGTCGAAGCGCACGGCCAAGAGCTCTTTTAACCAAACGCAACTTCAACGCTGGACGGCGAAGAGAGCGTGTCGTCCACACCAAGAAACGACAGGGAGAAGCGGAATGTCCGCAGCAGTACAGAGCATCGATGCAAAAACCGCCGACGCAGAGCAGGAGCTCACGGACGGCTTTCATCTCATCATCGATGCGCTCAAGCTCAACGACATCAATACGATCTACGGCGTGCCCGGCATTCCCATCACCGATTTCGGCCGCATGGCGCAGGCCGCGGGCATTCGGGTCATCTCGTTCCGTCACGAACAGAACGCGGGCAACGCCGCCGCCATCGCCGGCTTTCTGACCAAAAAACCCGGCGTCTGCCTCACGGTGTCGGCGCCCGGCTTCCTCAACGGCCTCACCGCGCTCGCGAACGCCACCACCAATTGTTTCCCGATGATCCTGATCTCGGGCTCCTCGGAGCGCGAGATCGTCGACCTGCAGCAGGGCGATTATGAAGAGATGGACCAGCTTGCGATTGCGAAACCGCTCTGCAAGGCGGCGTTCCGCGTGTTGCATGCCGCCGATATCGGCATTGGCCTGGCGCGCGCAATCCGCGCCGCGGTGTCGGGACGGCCGGGCGGCGTCTATCTCGATCTGCCCGCCAAGCTTTTCGGGCAGGTGATGAACGCCGACGCCGGCGCCAAGTCGCTGGTCAAGGTGATCGACGCAGCACCGGCCCAGATCCCCGCCCCTTCCGCGGTCAAGCGGGCACTCGACGTCCTCAAGAGCGCGAAGCGTCCCCTGATCATCCTCGGCAAGGGCGCGGCCTACGCGCAAGCCGATGACGACATCCGCGCGTTCGTCGAGAAGAGCGGCGTTCCTTTCCTGCCGATGAGCATGGCCAAGGGCCTTTTGCCCGACCTGCATCCGCAGTGCGCGGGCGCAGCGCGCTCGACCGTGCTGAAGGACGCCGATGTGGTGATGCTGATCGGCGCCCGCCTCAACTGGCTCCTGTCGCACGGCAAGGGCAAGAGCTGGGGCGATGCACCGAAGAAGTTCATCCAGATCGACATCGAGCCGAAGGAAATGGACTCTAACGTCGAGATCGTCGCTCCCGTGGTCGGCGACATCGGCTCCTGCGTCGCCGCGCTGCTGGCGGCCATGGGCAGCAACTGGCCTTCCGCGCCTGCCGACTGGGTGAAGAGCGTCAGTGCGAAGCGGGAAGAAAACATCGCCAAAATGGCGCCGCGGCTGATGAACAATAAGTCGCCGATGGATTATCACGGCGCGCTTGGTGCGCTCCGGACCATCGTCAAGGAACGGCCGGATGCCATCCTCGTCAACGAGGGCGCCAACACGCTCGATCTCGCGCGCGGCGTTATCGACATGTATCAGCCGCGCAAACGGCTTGATGTCGGCACCTGGGGCGTCATGGGCATCGGCATGGGCTTTGCCATTGCCGCCGCGATCGAGACCGGCAAGCCTGTGCTTGCGGTTGAAGGTGACAGCGCCTTTGGCTTCTCCGGCATGGAGGTCGAGACGATCTGCCGGTACAACCTGCCGGTCTGCGTCGTCATCTTCAACAATGATGGTATCTATCGCGGGACCGACGTCAATCCGACCGGCGGCCCGGACGTAGCGCCGACCGTCTTCGTCAAGGGCTCGCGCTACGACAAGATGATGGAAGCCTTCGGCGGCATCGGCGTCAACGCGACAACACCCGACGAGTTAAAGCGCGCCGTGAACGAGGCGATGGATTCCGGCAAGCCCACCCTGATCAACGCGGTGATCGACCCGGCGGCCGGCTCCGAGAGCGGCCGCATCGGCAACCTCAACCCGCAAAGCATACTTCGAAAAAAATGAACAGTAACCGACCGGCGTCGTTCCCCGCGCAGGCAGGGAATCCAGTAACCACCGACCTATCATGGGACGAAGGCCGTGCCCGACTGAATCGATGGCGATTACTGGATGCCCGCTTTCGCAGGCATGACGACAACAAATATCAAGGAGAGAGCAGATGACAAAGGCGCTGAAGGGCGTTCGAATTCTCGATTTCACCCACGTCCAGTCGGGACCGACCTGCACGCAATTGCTGGCGTGGTTCGGCGCCGATGTGATCAAGGTCGAGCGCCCCGGCGTCGGCGACATCACGCGCGGTCAATTGCAGGACGTGCCGAATGTCGACAGCCTGTATTTCACCATGCTCAACCACAACAAGCGTTCGATCACGCTCGACACCAAGAACCCGAAGGGCAAGGAAGTCCTCACCGCGCTGATCAAGAGCTGCGATGTGCTGGTGGAAAATTTCGGTCCCGGCGTGCTCGATCGCATGGGATTTCCCTGGGAGAAAATTCAAAGCATCAATCCGAAAATGATCGTGGCCTCGATCAAGGGTTTCGGGCCCGGTCCCTATGAAGACTGCAAGGTCTATGAAAACGTCGCGCAATGCACCGGCGGCGCTGCATCGACCACGGGTTTTCGTGACGGACTGCCGCTGGTCACCGGCGCGCAGATCGGCGACAGTGGCACCGGATTGCATCTGGCGCTCGGCATCGTCACCGCGCTCTACCAGCGCACCGTCACCGGCAAGGGACAAAAGGTCACCGCCGCCATGCAGGACGGTGTGCTCAACCTCGCGCGCGTGAAATTGCGCGATCAGCAGCGCCTCGCCCACGGCCCGCTCAGGGAATACAGCCAGTTCGGCGAAGGGATTCCGTTCGGCGATGCGGTGCCTCGCGCCGGCAACGATTCCGGCGGCGGTCAGGAGGGACGCATTTTGAAGTGCAAGGGCTGGGAGACCGATCCCAATGCCTACATTTACTTCATCACCCAGGCACCGGTCTGGGAGAAAATTTGCGATGTCATCGGCGAGCCCGGCTGGAAGACCCATCCCGACTACGCCAAACCGCCGGCCCGGTTGTCGCGTCTGAACGAGATCTTCGCCCGCATCGAACTCTGGACCATGTCCAAGACCAAGTTCGAAGCGATGGAGATTCTCAACAAGGACGACATTCCCTGCGGTCCGATCCTGTCGATGAAGGAACTGGCGGAAGATCAGTCGTTGCGCGCCACCGGCACCGTAGTCGAGGTCGATCATCCGACCCGCGGCAAGTATCTGTCGGTCGGCAATCCCATCAAAATGTCGGATAGCCCGACCGAGGTGACGCGCTCCCCTCTGCTCGGCGAACACACCGACGAAATCCTGCGCCAGGTTCTCGGCTTTACCGATCACCAGGTGGCGGAAATCCACGATTCGGGGGCGCTCGATCCGCCGCGGAAGCAGGCGGCCGAATAAGCCGCCCGCATTTCCGGAATTGATGCAGGGCCGCCGGTTTCCGGCGGCCCTTCGTTATTTGGAGACCGGATCGCGCCATTTATGCTGCACTGCAAAACACAATATGCTGCTATGCAAACAAGCGGGTTGTTTCTGGCATCTGGTATACTAGATTGTCCTCAGAAACGCAGCGACCCGCTGTACCGCGAACAAGGGGACAACAATGTCCAAGACTGCCTCATTCGGCCTTGCGCCTTCCACCACCCTATTCGGCCGCCTGATGGCCACGATCGATCGGCTGCTGATGACCAGCGCCAAGATTGCGATCCGCAACGGCGATCTCCCCTATTTCGGTCTCTGAGCTCCAAAGCGCTGCGGCAGAACGCTTCCGCTGCAGCCGAGTTCAGCCCGCAACTAAACCTCCCGACTTATGGCCTCGGTTTTCCGGGGCCATTTTTTTGTGCCGGCTCCTTTCAAGTGCCGTCAGCAAACATCTGCGTCATTTGAGCACGGCGCATGTTTTTAGAAGTCTAATTGCTTGATCGTTGGCATATCGAATACCAAACTGGCACCAGGAGGGCTCGCCGTAAAATAGAAGCGTGCCTCGGGAGGAAGCGATGACGGATACGGTGCACGGAGCAGTTACCACCACGCGGGTCAGCAACGCCTATCGCTGGACGCAACTGGCCATCGGCGTCGGGGCCATGGTGATGATCGCCAACTACCAATATGGCTGGACGTTCTTCGTCCCCGATATTCAGAAAAAATTCGGCTGGGATCGGGCGTCGATCCAATGGGCGTTCACGCTGTTCGTCCTGTTCGAAACTTGGCTGGTGCCGATCGAAGGCTGGTTCGTCGATAAATACGGCCCGCGTCTCGTCGTTCTCATCGGCGGAATCCTCTGCGCCATCGGATGGGTCATCAACGCCGAGGCAACCTCGCTCAACGGCTATTATCTCGGCATGATCATCGCCGGCATCGGCGCCGGCGGCGTCTACGGCACCTGCGTAGGCAACGCGCTGAAATGGTTTCCGGACAAACGCGGCCTGGCTGCGGGTATCACCGCCGCCGGCTTTGGCGCAGGTTCCGCGCTGACGGTCGCGCCGATCCAGGCGATGATCCAGAATTCCGGTTTCCAGTCCACATTCCTTTATTTCGGTCTTGGACAGGGCCTGCTCATTGTGATCTTTGCCTTCTTTCTGTTCGCGCCAAAGGCCGGACAGGTTCCTCTCGTGACCCAGAACGTCAACGTTATCCAGACCCGCCTGAATTATCAGCCGACGGAAGTTATACGTCATCCCATTTTCTGGCTGATGTACTTCATGTTCGTGATCGTGGGTGCGGGCGGATTGATGGTTACCGCCAATCTCAAACCGATCGCCGTGGACTGGAAAGTCGACAGCGTGCCCGTCACCCTTATGGCGATGACGATGACCGCAGTGACGTTCGCTGCGACCATCGATCGTATCCTCAATGGCCTGACGCGGCCGTTCTTCGGTTGGGTCTCGGACATGATCGGTCGCGAGAACACCATGTTCATCGCCTTCGGCTTGGAAGGCGTCGGCATCTGGGCGCTTTACATGCTGGGCCACGATCCGGTCTGGTTCGTGATCCTTTCCGGCCTGGTGTTCTTCGCTTGGGGCGAGATCTACTCGCTGTTCCCCTCAACTTGTACCGACACCTTCGGCTCGAAATTCGCGACCACCAATGCCGGCCTGCTCTATACAGCCAAGGGGACCGCGGCTCTGCTGGTGCCCGTCGCGAACTACATGCAGCAGTCCTCCGGAAATTGGGATAACGTCTTCATCATTGCCGCGGGCGCGAATATTCTCGCCTCGCTGCTCGCGATCATCGTCCTCAAACCGTGGCGCAAAAAAGTAGTTGCGGAAGCGATGGCATAGGCGCGTCAGTTATTTCAATCGAAGCGCTCAACCCCCGGGGTTGAGCGCTTTTTTGTCTCAGAATCCTTTTCAGCACGCTGAATACGATCGTCCGCCGATTCACTGCCAATGCGCTCAATCGCGGCTTGCGACGACACGATCCATGCTGCACTGCAACTCAAGATGAGCTTGCATGTTGGAATATAATATACCAAGCTCCTGAGGCGACGCTTGTGACGATAAGTCACAACTTTTGCGACATTAGGTCACAACTGAAAGAGCGCGTTCGGAGGATCCATGGTTTCCACTACAGACGCTGCCGCACCGGAAACAACATCCAGTGGTTTCCGTTGGCTTCAACTCGTCATGGGCATCGTCTGCATGGCGATGATCGCGAACCTGCAATATGGATGGACGCTGTTTGTCGATCCGATTGACGCAAAATATCACTGGGGCCGCGCGGCGATCCAGTTGGCCTTCACGCTTTTCGTGGTGACGGAGACCTGGCTGGTTCCGGTCGAAGCCTGGTTCGTCGACAAATACGGTCCGCGCGCCGTGATCATGTTCGGCGGGGTGATGATATCAATCGCGTGGGTGATGAATTCGTACGCTGACTCGCTGGTGCTGCTTTATATCGCGGCGATCGTCGCCGGGATCGGTGCCGGATCGGTATACGGAACATGCGTTGGCAACGCCCTCAAATGGTTTCCTGACCGCCGGGGCCTGGCCGCAGGCGCCACCGCCGCCGGCTTCGGCGCGGGCGCTGCAATCACCGTCGTGCCCATCGCAAATATGATCGCCGCCAGCGGCTACCAGCATGCATTCCTTACTTTTGGCATCGGACAAGGCGTGATCGTTTTCATCCTCGCATTTTTCATGCGCAAACCATCGCATGCTATGCCCGTAAAAAAGAAGCAGTTGAATCTGCCGCAGACCAAGATCGACTTCACGCCGCCGCAGGTGTTGCGAAGCCCGATCTTCTGGGTGATGTACCTGGTGTTCGTGATGGTCGCCGCCGGCGGCCTGATGGCGGCGGCGCAG
>JAQGKC010000429.1 GCA_028290305.1 Bradyrhizobium sp. | reverse complement strand
CTCTGACTGCGGTCATCGCCAACGACAAAGCGCGTCATCGAATCCTCCGCCAAATCACAGGAGAATCATATCATTGAGCGTCGTTTTCACACAGCCTGGGTCATTCGCATCAATTTGGCTGTTGGCCGACTACTTCCGGTCTTCCGCAGTAAGCAGACATGCCAAGTCCCCGTCGGCAAGTCTCAAAGATGCCAATTGCGAAGTGAGGCGCGAGGCATTTGCAGGTGGCCGCGCATGTTCGCGAGCGGCACCGTATTGTTGTGAAGCAATAGGTTCTGGATGGTCCACGGCATGCCCAATTTGAGCGATCTTGAAGCCGGTAAAGATTGCGGCGGTGCGGCCGCGCACCACATAAGAAAGGGGGTTGGTCGATTGGAGCAAATGCGATGCGTTCTGCTTTAGCCTTAGGCCTTTTGATCGCCCTCTGTGCTTCTGCCAACGCCGCAAGGGTGCATCACCCCAAACCGCGACATGTCATTGTTCGTCCCAGCCAAGGTGTGGACCCACGTTTTCCGCCGGTCCTCCAAGACCAGACCCCTAGATACGACGATCCATCCAAGTTTGGCGGCGGCTGATCTGCGGCGACCCGAAAGGATTGCTGGAAACCGTGCGCGGGAGTCCCATGTCTACTGGGCGTCAACCGCGTTGTTGACTCGGTTCAGCTATGTCCGGTTTGCTCCAGTAGCGATATCCTGGCACCGCCGATACCCGTCAAACGATGCCTGATATCCAGCTCAATCGTCCTCCGCCTCACCGATGGGTCAACCGCGCTAACAGCCCCGGCAAATCCCCGTAAACTTGCTGACCTGTGCCCGGCCGCGGCGGCGGATCGGCGGCCTTCGTGAATCAACCTGATCTGCGCTGATGATGCGCTGTGACGCGCCTGCGTAGGGCGCTACCACGCGTGACGGTGATGAACCGATGGGTCCGTAGACGAGCGGCGGCGGCGGAGAGTTTTTACCAAGCGGCGGGATCCTCGATGCGTTGCCGATGCCGCTGGGGTCGCTGAGCACGCTGGGATTGGCGGGACCGAACGGCACGCCGCTGATCGCCGAATTGCCCGCGCCTGCCGATCCCGCCGGCGGCGTGAGCTGCGCGTATGCGCTCGCCGGTGCGGCCAAGCTGCCCAGCAGCAGGATGAGAACAAGCGGCGAATTGCGGGACATCGAATCTTTCCAAGGCTGGAGGTCCAACGACTAAGTGGGGTGCCGATTCCCCGTTGCTAGATTTCTCCGAGCGTCCGGATTGGGTCTTGGCACCCTTTTGAAAATCGGCCGGTCACTTCCGGTCTTGTCCGATTAGCTGATATTGCTACGGTTGCCAGGCATGTCTCAAAGGTGCCAAAGGCGGACAGGAACATTGAATGATGCCCACGGGCGCTCCCACAATGTTCGTCATTAAGATGACGACGTTATGCGTGCGTCAGGTGGCGCCACGAGAGTGTCATGATGGAAAGGTAGATGGCCGACCAAGCTCAAATATTCTAGGAATTTTGCCTTGAAGACCGCGTTCCGCCGAACCTATTGCTGCGGATCAAGGTGTTCGTCAGCATGGCGCCAATCTCGAACGACGAGGAGTTGAAAATGTCCCAACCGGAACACTTTGAAATGCTCATCATCGGTAGTGGCGAAGGCGGCAAATATCTGGCCTGGCACATGGCCAAATCAGGGCACCGCACGGCCGTCGTTGAACGCAAGTTGATCGGCGGTTCCTGCCCGAACACTAACTGCCTGCCCAGCAAGAACGAGATTTGGAGCGCAAAAGTTGCCGATCTCGTTCACCACGCCGGTCGCTTTGGCACCGTGACGGGCCCCACCGCCACCGACATGAAGCAAGTGCAGGCGCGAAAGCGCGGCATGGTCGAGGACATGATCGCCAAACATCTCGACCTCTACAAGGCCAGCGGCGCCGAGTTGATCATGGGTACGGGCCGCTTCATTGCGTCGAAAACCATCGAGGTTGAATTGAACGACGGCGGCACCCGCGTGCTGACGGGCGAGCGCGTGGCTCTCAATCTTGGAACGCATGCGACGATCCCGGATATTCCGGGCCTCGTGGCGGCAGTGCCGCTCACCAATGTCGAGTTGCTCGAGCTCGATCGACTGCCCGAGCACTTGATCGTGCTGGGCGGCGGGTATGTCGGCCTCGAGCTGGCGCAAGCCTATCGCCGCTTCGGCAGCCGCGTCAGCATCGTGGAGACAGGACCGCAACTCGCCGGCCGGGAAGATTCCGATGTCACGGCGGCACTCCTCGAGATGCTGTGCGACGAAGACATCGTGGTGCATCTCGGAGTCAAGGTTCTCGGTGTTCGGGGCCGGTCCGGACAGGCTGTCAGCCTCCAAATGCGCACGCCGGCAGGCGATCAGACCATCGAAGGGAGCGATATCCTGGTCGCGGCCGGACGCACTCCCAATACGGACGGGGTTGGGCTCGACCTGGCCGGTGTCGCGCTCGACGACCGCGGATATATCGCGGTCAGTGATCGGCTCGAGACCAGCGCACCCGGTGTCTGGGCGATCGGCGAGGCCGCCGGCAGTGCACAGTTCACCCATGTCTCGTTCGACGATTTCCGTATCATCTCGGCCAATCTGAACGGCGGGAATCGCACCAAGCGTGATCGGCTCGTCCCGTACTGCATGTTCACCGACCCGCCACTCGCGCGCGTCGGCTTGAGCGAAGCCGAGGCCCAGCGCCAGGGCATTGCCGTTCGCGTCGCCAAGCTGCCCGGCGCCGCTGTATTACGAGCGCAGACGATATCGGAGACGCGCGGCTTCATGAAGGCGCTGGTCGAGGCGGGCGGCGAGCGCATTCTCGGTTTCACCATGATCGGCGCCGAGGCCGGCGAAGTCATGACGGTAGTCCAGACCGCAATGTTGGCGGGGATGCCTTACACCGGCTTGCGCGATGCGGTTATCGCGCACCCGACAATGGCGGAGGCCCTCGGCGCGCTCTTCTCGAATGTACCGGCGCGATAGGGCCCGCGCAGGACACCAAAATGCTAGCCCTGTTCGAGGCCGGCGGCCTCCTTACGGCGAACCAGCGTACACTTCGCCGGAAGCATGCGCTTGTGCTGGCCAGTTGCACAAGAGTCCGCTCAAGGTCATTCGCTACCGAAATAGATTGCACGCGCTACGTCCGCTTTCCCCCCAAAAGCGACCGAACTGCGGACATCGCCGCATGTCTCAAGCGTGTCATGAACGGACTCATGCTCCGCAGCAAACAACGCTCGATTGGCGTGTCCTGAGTCACCGGACCAGCGATAGTCATACCCGACCTGCAAGTTCGAGCATCACTAGCCTGGCGAGCAATGTCGCGGGATAGAGCTGACCGAATATTGATTCCAGATTGCAAAGGCTGCGCGCTATCGGGTGCACTGGAAAAATATCGCCGTAGCCCGTCGTGGTCAGCGTCACGAAGCTAAAATAGATCAGATTACTGGCAAGCGCCGGACTATCTTCCAGCGACAATCCGGAAAATGCCTTGGGTACGAGCGATCCCATAAATGTAAAGAGTGCCACAAAGGTGATGGCAATCGTCAGATAGAGTAAAATAGCCCCCATAATGTGGTGATGCGTGACGCGTCCCGGAGCAAACACCGCGCGCGACACCACCAACCCCAACGTAATTCCCATTATCAGCCAGGAGCCCGCGAAGAGGTTAATGTCGAGGATCGATGGTGCCTTGATGCGAGATATTGCCCCTACCGTGGCCATCAGGAGCGAGACGACCATCGCAGCAACCGCCGTTCGGCTTCCGGACATGACAAAGACGCCGGCAACCAGAATTATTGCCAAAACGAGCTCGAAAGCCTGAAAAACGAATATTCCCAAGGCTTGAAGGGGCGCGATGACAAACAACATGACCACAAGCAGCACGGTGAGAGCTGTCAGAAGAGGATCGCTCCATCGTTCCCGCAAGAGAGCCATATAGTCATTCATAGCGCCGCCCCTTTCACCGTTGATACCTGTCTTGGCACAGCACTGACATAACGCCATCATCAAGCCGGGCGGCAAATTTACTACTTTACGCATGGCGGTCTGCCAATGTCCGGTCCGGGGCGTCGTTCTGACGACGCGCCGATGACTTCCGGTCTGTCCCGATAAGCAGACAATTTCAAGAGACGGCCGGCACTTCGCATTCGCGCCAGGATTGGACATCCAGCTAGCTCGTTGGCCCGAGCGGCAGATATGGACTATAGTACCAGAGCCAATGACGATGCTAACTTGAGCAATTAAGGAAGCGAGTCCCATGTCAAGACTTCGAGGAATAACGGTACCAATCGTTTGCGGGGTACTCTGCTTAAACATTCAGGTTGCTCAAGCCGGTCCTTGCAGCGAAGACATTGCTCAATTCGAAGCAGCCATACGCCAGTCCGCGGGGAATCCGAACGCCGGATTGACAGCGCCACAATCGGTTGGCGCGCAACTTGGTCAACAGCCAACACCCGATTCCTTGAAGCAAGCCCAAAAGCGCTTGCAATTAAAATTCTCGGCGACAATGGCGCGCGCCAAACGGCTCGATGCTAAGGGCGATCGCACAGGCTGCACTCGCGCTCTTTCTGTAGCCAAGCGAATGTATATTCTTTGAAACGAGAGTTACAATTTTTAGTGCGTCGGCGAAAAGAAGAAAAGTTGATGCTGTCGCTTGGGACGTGATTCAAGCTCCAGACAGCAGCTTCGAATCATGCGGTATGAACTCAGCGACCATGAGTGGGTGTTATCGACCCGATGCTTCCCGCGACGTCAGTGGCCTCGCTGGGCCGTGAAAATCTGATAGAACGTAATGATGATCTCGAACGCAATCAGAACCACGACGATGAGTTCGAGGCGAAGCGAGCGTCTTGTATCGATGATGTCGGCGAGCGTGTTTGCCGTTTCAGCCACGACGGCAAGCTTCCGGTTGAGCGCATCGACGCGCTCCTTGAGTTCATATTCGTCCTCCAGCCGAGCATAGAGCCGCTCCAGATCGGGACGATCCCACAGCGCGTCGGGTTTCTCCGCGATGGCTACCCGGCCGGACACCCTGTGCTGGACGAGCAGGGCATTTCCGATCAGCTTCAATATCCCTTTACGGTCCCGGCGGGTTTTTCCATAGCTGGCGAGTTCTTGCGCAGACGGTTCGATGATTTCGAACACTTTCGCCACTTCACGTTCGTCATTGGCAAGCACGACGCTCTTGGCCAAAGCATCGGAGATGACGAGAAGTCTTTCCAGCGACATATCTCGCACCTGGATCGGTCCTCCCGCGGGAACCTGACTCTCCGACTCGCCTGCAAGTTCGACCGTCGCGGTTTCCTCCTCATGACGCGCCAGTTTTCCTCCTATGCGGGGCGACAGCCTTTCGAGAAATCCGGTTTCCTCGTCCGGAGACAAGCCAATCAAAACCACGACGCCGTAGCGAAACAGAACCGCGACACCATGCTTTCCAATCCTGATCGCCAACGGAACGGCCGAGAGCGCCTCTCCTTCAAAGCTCGCTGTGTTGATCCGATCCCCGACAAGAATAGCGTGGGCGGTTACCCGATTTCCCAGTTCGCCGGACAGACAGGGGGAATGCTTCATCTAACGCTGCTCTCAAAAGCGGACGCCAACTACCATATCAGCGGGATCAGGCGATATCGAACGCGGCTCTGGTATTCAACGTAGCCCGGCAGATGGCTTGCGAGGAACTTCTCCTCGTCCAGCAGTCTCCATATCAGCGCGGGTATGATCGCAACGATGATGAGCACGCCCCACTTTGAGCCGAGCGCAATCGGTATGCCGAGAAGCATGACGAGCGCTCCGGCATACATCGGGTGCCGCACCCGTGCGTATGGGCCGGTCGAAATGACTCTCTGGTCCGGCGCCAATTCGATGGTGGCGGAGGTAAAGGTATTTTCCCTGAACACGAAAAAGATGGCGAGCCAGCCGACCGCGACAAGCGCGTCTCCCGCCAGAGCCGCATACGGCGGCATGTGGGACCAGCCGAAGCGATGGTCGAATGCGGGGATAACAAGGAGGCCGATAAATCCCAGCGACGTGAGAGACATGATGACTTTTTGAACCGGTTCCTTCTCGGCCGTCGGGCCGCCGCTCATCCGCCGCGCCAGGAGCTTCGGATCTTTCCTGATGAGATAGAGGGTGATCGCGAGAGACGATGCGAAATAGACCGCCAGGAACGTCCACGCCTGCCAGTAGTCGGGCGTCCATGCCGGGATAAACAACAGCGCCGCCATCGCAAGAAAAAGTAACAGCAGTCCGCCGAACGCTTTTAGGTGCAGCATGTTCATGCCGCCATATTAGCACGTATCGGGCGCTTTCGTGCCTCGGCTTCGAGGCTTCCGGTCGTCCCGAAGCGCCTGGGCTGTTGGTCCCAACAGCCAGTTCGCGGCAAAAAACCCACGCGACGGATTGGCCTATCGCGCGGGCTCTTTGTTGGATGGTTGATTCTTCGGGAAGAGCGAAGCGCTCTTTTTGTAAAATGAAAAGAGTAGCGAATTTATTTCAACGAATTGTTGACCGAGGTGAACTGGGCGTTGAGATTGGTGCCCAGGCCGTTCACGACGGCGATAATCGCAAGTGCGATACCCGCCGCGATCAAACCGTACTCGATCGCGGTCGCACCCGATTGATCGGACAGGAACTTCAAAAAGCTGCGCTTCAACTCTGCCTCCATTGGGTTGTGTTGGAACCGTCCAACTCCGTAAATTTACGGGAAAACCATCTAAGGTTGAGTAAAGCGATTTGGTTTAATTTAAGCCGTAGTTTTGCGACATGCGCATCCGGCCCCCGTGTTTATTGATGTTCCATTTGGGCTTTTCGCCGTGGAACTTTGCGGCGTTAATCTTTGCCTAATTATGAACGCAGGTCCACCCGGTGCGGGTGACAAAGGAGGCTGTAAACCCGTCGCCGCAAATCGGCTTGGTCAAAACCAGCCACAAACAGAAGAGAACCGCGATCAGCGCAATACCAAATCCCAGCCGTAGGTTCATTTCCGTCCCCTGCTCTCCGTCGCGAATCCATAGATGAGCGCCAGCCTGTCGAGGCACTCGCGGAATCGTCGTCCGAAATAATCGATCCAGCGCTGCCCGCGCAACCCGCGCCGCTGGCCGATCTGCTCCATCGTCATGCCGAGAATCAATACTTCATGCACCAGCGCCGAGCCGTCGGCGCCGAGTTCGCGCTCGGCGCGGTTCAGCCGCAGCACGGCCTTGCGCTGGCCTTCCGTAATCGGTTCTCGAAACTGCCCGCCATCGACATATTCCCTGGAGGGATCGACAGCCTGCGGGCCACGCTCGGCCTTCTCCCAATCGTCCTGGAACGCCCGCCCACCCTGATATTGCGCCTCGTCGATCTGGCGATGCGTGTGCAGCCGCGCCAACGGATCGTTGCGGATCGAGCGCAGCGTGACAATCTTGTCTCCCGGCTCCAGGCCCAAGGGATCGTCGACTTCGACAGCCGCGACTTCGGCGTTGCGCAAGAGATCCCGCGATCGCCGGTCGTGAACCTTTGCAGGGTTATACGGTTTGTTGCGTTTTGCCCGTGGCATGCTGGATGGCTCCCTTGCAAAAGTGAGATCTGAGATACGCCGATGATGTCGTTTGCGCGTTACGCCGTTCTCTTGGCGATGTAGGCCGCCAGCTCGGGGCTGACGACGACAGCAGGCTTTTCCCCGCGCTCTCCCGCCTGCTGCCTTGGAGGATTGGCCGAACCCGCCTCCTCCTTAATAAGACTCTGATGTGAGTATGAGTGGTCGGCGTTTGATCCAGCCCGGCTGGACGATTGTCCGGCAATTGCCTGGGACGAGACGTGCCGGCCCCGTGCGCCGTTTTCCAGTTTCATGCGGGCCAGCGCCGAACCGATACCGCCTTTTTGTCCGGCAATGGCGCGCTTTTCGGAAACGCGCATCATCCGCTGCAACTCGGCGTCGATGCGCTTGTGTTTCCAGCCGTCGTAAAAAAAATCCTGCAAGGTCGCGTGGTACTCGCACCATGTTTTCAACGGCAGCTTGGCGATCTTCGATAATTGCCTGTTGTCGTCAGGCAGTTCGCCCTTGCGCCAGTAAATGCATCATCAAGAGCAGATACGCCCCATGCTGCGTCGTGGTGAGGTGACCGGTGTCGCCGAGATAGTCGCCGACATAAAGAGGCATCCAGGGACGGTTCATAGGGCGCGGCTTTCCTTACCGGGCGGCATCGTCATTTCATCGCGCAACCATGCAGCCAGTTCTTCCCGGCGCACCGAACGAACCGGTTGCTGCCGGATCAGCGCACGCAGATGCGCGATGCGGTGGCGACGCGGCAGCGGCTTCATCCTGATCATCATGATCGCGACGGGGGTGCCCATACCGATATCAGTCATATCAGCACCGGCCCGCGCGCGATGGCCCATTGCCAACGCGGGTCCTTATGGGTGGCCTTGCGGACGGCACGGTTCTTGCGCTGGTGATTGTTGGTGTGGCCGTTATGGCGCGCCAGTTGCGCGAGATACTTCGCGCGCACGCCAAAGGATTCCGCCAGCGGCCTGGCCGCGTGGAACCCGTGTTCGAGATAGCATGCCAGCAACGCTTGCCGCTGCGCCGGCGTGAGTTTCGGTCCGCGCTTCATGCCACCTCCACAAGCCTGAGAAAGGTCGGGCCGGCAGCCCGTTCCGACACGGTGCCGGCGCCGCGCGTGAGAAAAAAATGCGCCGTGCAGTAGCTCGAGCCCTCGCGCTGCGGGTGGCCGCAGAAGGTGATGACTTCGCCCTCCTCGTCGCCGCCGTAAGGGTACCGGCAATCGCCTGACGCAAGCTCCAGCAGCGGGACATGGCGAGGGGCGATATCGACGCAGCGAAGTTTCACCGGCTCCGCGGTTTCGAAAATCGGCACCCGCCGCCTGAACTCGGCATCCAGACGTTCGCGCAATTTGCGAAGGCTCGGCTGTTGCGCTTTCGGCGCCAGCTTCGGCCAGTCCTTGGGCCGGTCCGTGCCGGCAAGGCCCATTCGCTTGGCGCGGCCGATCGCGGCATTGCGGGAATAGGCCGTGTCGAACTTCGCGTTGATCGCGTCGGCGATTTCCGAATAGGACATGCCTTTAGCGAGATATTCCCGCAGCGCGTCCGAATGTTCGGGCGCCCAGTTTGTCGATTGCATTTTCTTTTTCCCCGAATCTTCTCGTCATTGCGAGGAGCGAAGCGACGAAGCAATCCAGTCCTCTCTGCGGGCCTGGATTGCTTCGCTTCGCTCGCAATGACGATTCAGTCGATCGAGCCGGCCTGCCCGAAAAGGCACGCTGCCGAACCTTGCCTATAATTTCTGATATTCCGAAATCAAAGTCAAGCTTGATTTCTGATAATCGGAATTGCTATAATTTCTGAAATTCGGAAAAGATGGCACATGCTGGACATTAGGTTGATCGAGCGGGGGCTGGCGAAGCCGGGCAAGACCAAGGGCGGTCTGGCCACCGCCATGGGTGTGCGTCCGGGCGCCGTCTCCGAGATCCTGTCGGGCATTCGCCTGATCAAGGCGTCCGAGATCGATCCGATCATCGACTATCTCGAGCTGAACTCGGTGCCGATCATGGGCCGCGTCGGCGCCGGCGCGGCGATCGAGCCGGAACATGAGCAGGTGCCGCCGGAAGGCCTGGGCGAGGTAGAGTTGCCTTTCCCGATCGCCGAGGAAACCATCGCCTTCGAAGTATCCGGCGATTCCATGCTACCAAAATACGAGAACGGCGACATCATCGTGGTTTTCCGGGAGCAGCGCCACCCGATTTCGAGCTTCTACGGGGAAGAGGCCGCGGTCAGGCTGAAGACCGGCGAGCGCTATTTGAAGACCATCGAGCGGGGAAAGTCCTCCACGGTCGTCAACCTCACGAGCTTCAACGCCAAGCCTATCAATGGCGTGAAGCTGGAATGGATCGGCGAGATCTGCGTCACCCTGCCGAGGGGCCAGATCGAGCGGCTGCGGACCAAGGCCGCCGCCCGCACGCGCAAGGCCGCCAAGAGCGCCTCGAAATGACCGTGCGAATGCGTGATTCTCGCCTGGGCTTCAGATCGACTTCGATACGACGGCAAAATTTCTGATTTTCAGAATTTATGGCTTGACTAATTTCTGATTTTCAGAAATACCGTGGGCTTACAAACCGCCCTCTCCCGGGGCGATGAAAGCCCCTCCATGCAATATTTCGTCGTGATGATTGATTACGGGCGGCGCGGACGCGAGGCCATCGTCGATCCGGAAATCACGCGGCGCGAAATGATCTCACGCATCGCGTCGGGCGAATACAAGAACATCAGCTTCATTCATGAAATCGCCGATTCAGCGGTGGACGACATCACCGCCGAGATTCTGGCCGAGGCGGCAATTCCGGAAATCCCGATCACCGGGGCCGATTTGCAGGCCAGCGGTTTCGACCACACCCGCGATTTGCGCAAGCATGAAGTCGTATGAGGCAGCAGCGGTAGGATCGAAGCGTTACGTCGTCCCTGCGCACGCAGGGACCCATAACCCCTTGCCTCTCGTTCAAGTACAGCGTTGCAACGCTTTTTCAAATCACCAACACCAGGGGTTATGGATCCCGGCGTGCGCCGGGATGACGGCGTGGAGAGATGTGCTGGACAAGTCGTACTTATCCCGCCCCGCCGAACCTCGCTTCCATCGCCCGCCGTGTCTTGATGGTCTCGTCGCCGGCGTCGATTTCGACGTCGCTCCAGCGCACCACCGCGCCGTGCGCGATGGCGTTCTTCAGCTTCACCTTGTGGGCCAGACCGATCGGCAGCGCGCCGGCGGTAAGGCTTGCAGCGGCCGGCATCAGTTTGCCCCACACCGTATAGCCGCCCTCGCCGTCCAGCATTTCGCCCGCGCGCAGGTCGCGCTTGGCGACCGCCACGGCATCGCCGCGGAAACCGTGCGGCTGTCCGGTCGGCTCGCCCCGCAGCGCCGCCGACAGGATCGAGATGTTCAGTTCCAGCCCGATCAGGTGATACGGCTTGTACATCGCTGCATAACGCCCGCTGGAATCGGTCTTCAACCCGTACTGCTTGAAACAATCAGCGGCATAATCATTCGGCGCTTCCAGCACGACATAGACGCCCCAGCGCAGATCGCGGAACACCGGCCGGCCGTCGCGCTCCAGCGACGACACGACTTCGACCACACCGGATTTCTCCAGCACGCCGCCCTTGTCGCGCGGCCGCATCACATGCGGCAGGTCGTCGACGCCGCAGGGCGGAAACAACAACCCACCAGCAGGCACGTCGAGGCCGGTGGCATTGGCGATCGCGGCCATTTCGATCGCGGATTTGGTGCCGTCCAGAAACGAGTTGAACATCTGCGGGTTCATGCCGGCCGACTGCGCCTCATCCGCCGTCAGCCCGTAATGGCTCCAGACGCCTGCCGGCGTCACGTCGTGATAGGCCGGCAAGTATTTGGTGCCTTTTCCCGCGGCAACCACGCGGAATCCGGTCGCGCGCGCCCAATCCACCATCTCGGCGGTCAGCGCCGGCTGATCGCCGTAGGCCAGCGAATAGACCACGCCGGCCTTGCGGGCTTCCTCTGCGAGCAGCGGCCCGGCCAGCACGTCGGCCTCGACATTGACCATGACGATGTGCTTGCCGGCCGCAATCGCCGCGCGGGCATGACGGATGCCGACCGCGGGATTGCCGGTAGCCTCCACGATCACTTCGACTGCGCCTGAGGTCGCCTTGGCGCCATCAGCGGTGAACGTCGTGGCCGCGATCCTTTCCGCATCCCAGCCGACGGTGCGGCAGGCGTCGCGTGCGCGCTCCGGATCGAGATCGACGATGACGGGCACCTCGAGCCCAGGCGTATGCGGCACTTGAGATAAGAACATCGAGCCGAACTTGCCGGCGCCGATCAGCGCGACGCGGACGGGCTTTCCCGCCGCGCGGCGGGCATTGAGCAGATGAGAGAGGTTCATTGGCGTTTCCCATTTGAAATTATTTGGTCGTCATTCCGGGGCGACGCGGAGCGTCGAACCCGGAATCTCGAGATTCCCCGATGTGCAATTGCACATCTGTGGTCCACGCGAAGACGCGTGTCCCGGAATGACAGGCGATCTTCCGCCGCCTATCAAAGGCTGGCCTGTGCTCAAACCAACAGAACCGTCGATCCCGTGGTTTTGCGCGCCGCGAGATCGGCATGCGCCTTGGCTGCGTCCTTCAGCGGATAGGTCTGATTGACCTCGATCTTGACCGCGCCTGATTGCACCACCTCGAACAGTTCTTTCGCCATGGCCACGAGATTCTCGCGCTTGGCGCCATAGGTGTTGAGCGTCGGCCGGGTGACGTAAAGCGAGCCCTTCTGCGCCAGCAGGCCGAGGTTGAGCGGCTCGACGCTGCCGGAGGACGCGCCGAACAGCACCATGTAGCCGAGCGGCGCCAGGCAATCGAGCGACTTCAGGAAAGTATCCTTGCCGACGGAATCGTAGACCACAGGCACTTTCTTGCCTTCCGTGATTTCCTCGACGCGTTTGACGAAATCCTCGCGCGTATAGACGATGGTGTGGGCGCAGCCATGGGCTTTCGCGAGCTTTGCCTTTTCATCGCTGCCGACAGTGCCGATCACGGTGACGCCGAGATGCTTCGCCCATTGGCCGAGGATCAGGCCGACACCGCCCGCCGCGGCATGCAAAAGAATCGTCTCGCCGGCTTTGATGCGATAGGTCTGGCGGATCAGATACTGCGTCGTCAGGCCCTTCAGCATCATGGCGGCGGCCGTCTTGTCATCGATGCCATCGGGCAGCTTGATCAGACGGTCGGCCGGGATCAGCCGCTCTTCGGCATAGGCGCCAAGCGGCGAACTGCCATAAGCGACACGGTCGCCCGGCTTCAGATCGGTGACGCCGGGTCCGACTTCCTCGACGACGCCGGCCCCCTCGCTGCCCAGCCCACTTGGCAACGGAACGGGGTAAACGCCCGCACGGTTGTAGATGTCGACAAAGTTCAGTCCCACGGCGGTATGGCGAATGCGCGCCTCGCCCGGACCGGGCTTGCCAAGCTTGACCTCCTCCCAGACCAGGACTTCGGGGCCACCGGTGGTATGAAAGCGAATTGCGTGCGTCATGGAGTTACTCCTCAGGTGAAATAAAGGACGGAAGGCGCCGCAGCGAACCAGACTCTGCGGCGATAGCTCTGATGACATATGCGCCGAACGAACGGCGAGGCCTAGCTAACCATCTCGGCGCGCCGATCAAGGTTTCATCTTTTCGAGCGCCTGCTCCATCGGAGCTGACGAAACCTTGATGAAGCCGAGAAAAGGCTGATCCATATCGAAGATCAAATTCACGGCGATCGACACCGAAAGCGCAGCGACCAGCATGGTTGCTATCACCGTCGCGTTGAAGGGCGCGAAGATCGTATAGCTGACGAACAATACACTGACCCAGAATATGACCACCACGAGGAACGGGCGCGGTGTCCGGCCGCTTTCCTGGACCGTGAGCAAACGGTTGGTTCGCTTCAATTCGCCGGCCAGTTGCAAGGCACTCGACCGGGCGAGGCGCTCAATCTCGGTCTGTGGCGTCAACACCCGCAGCCGGTCCTCGATATCGTCGAGCATTTGAACGGTCTGGACGTCGTCCACCGCAGGCTGGGAGCCATGGTCCGTTGGCCACGTCTGTGCGATTTTTCGCGTTGTGAAATCGCGCAGCAGCGCGCGTAAATCCTTTTGTTCCTGGCCAAAATGCAGGAGTTCGCGATCGAGCAGCGTGAGATTGGCGCTGAATTGCTCGATCTCCTTGCTTCTCGTATCGAAGCTGGTCTTCGTACTGGCGATCAACAGCCCAAGCACGAGAGCGGCCAGAATGGCGACCACGTTCATCGTGATCTGCACCATTTTCTGCGCGGCGTCCGTTCGCTGATTTTGGGGCAATATTTTTTGCAGCAGAAGGCCGGCCACCCCTGCCCCGAAAATGCAACAGAAGGCGATCAATCCGATGCCAGTAAACATTTTAATCCAATCGAAGGGGGCATTGCGACCGACGGAGGCAAAATGAACGGCCAGGCATCGTTTCCTCAAATTTGTTGAATAGGAGTTCAGTCCGCAGCAGGCCCGATGTCAAGCAGGGCCGGTTCGGGCGACAGCGAGGAGCCAAAGGTGGAATGCCGCGGCCGACGATCAGGGCCATACGATGGCGGTCGAGATTCAACTTATAGTGACCCTCCGGCTGGTCACCATTTTATTTTTCAGTCTTCGAAATATTGCCGCAGCGCGAATGTTCTTCTCCTGATGACGAAATCCCTGGAGAGACACGCGATGCCCACACCCGCCCTGGTCTCGCTGGCGACATCCGTCCCCCCAAATGTGTTTTTGCAGAAGGATGTCCTGGCCGCGGCATGGGAAGTGTTCGGGCCCCGCTTTCCCCAGTTCGAAACGCTGTCGAGTATTTTTTCCAATACTGGAATTGTCAAGCGTCACGGCGTGAAGCCGTTCGACTGGTATCTTGAACCGCGAGGCTGGCCGGAACGGACCAAGGCTTTTCTCGAAGGCGCCGAGGCGCTGTTTGTCGATGCCGCCCAAAAGGCGCTGGCGAGCGCACACCTCGGCGGCAGCGATATCGATACGGTCGTGACCGTTTGCTCCACCGGAATTGCCACGCCGAGCCTCGACGCGCGTGTTGCCGGCCGAATGGGTTTCCGGTCCGACGTTTCGCGCGTGCCGGTGTTTGGTCTCGGCTGCGCGGGCGGCGTTTCGGGCCTGTCGATCGCGGCGCGCCTCGCGCAGGCGCGGCCGGGCACCAACGTGCTGCTGGTGGCGGTCGAACTCTGCTCGCTTGCGCTTCGCCATGACGAACTCACCAAGGCCAACATCGTCGCCACCAGCCTGTTCGGGGACGGCGCGGCGGCGATCATCCTGCGCGCCGGCGATGGCGGCGCGACGCGGATCGAGAATTCCGGCGAGCACCTTTGGCCTGATACGCTCGGCATCATGGGCTGGAATGTCGACCCCGAAGGCTTCGGCGTCGTCTTCCAGCGCACTATCCCGAATTTCGTCACCGAGCATCTCAACCCTGCCGTGGTGCGGATTCTCGCGGGTATGCAGCTTTCGATGGCGGACATCGACCGGTTCATCTGCCATCCCGGCGGCGCCAGGGTCATCAACGCCTTGGAGACGGCGCTGGCGCTCGATCAGGGTACGCTCGATCACGAAAGGCAGGTGATCGCCGACTACGGCAACATGTCGGCGCCCACTGTGTTGTTCGTCCTCGAGCGCGCACGCGCGGAAGGACTGCCGGCACGGTCGCTGTTGACGGCGCTCGGACCCGGCTTCACCGCAAGCTGTGTCACGCTGCGGCACGCCGCTTGAACCCCGCCGAGCTCATTCTCGCCGCCGTCACGCTGCAGCGCGCCGGAGAACTCGTCGTTTCACGCCACAACACGCACAAGCTGATGGCGCGCGGCGCCGTCGAAGTGGCGCCCGCGCATTATCCGTTGATCGTCGTGGTACACGCGGCATGGCTGATATCGCTCTGGGTATTCGGACGCCATCAGCCGGTCAATGCCGTTGCCTTCGTCGGCTATCTCGTCCTGCAGGGTTTTCGCATTTGGGTGCTGCGCACGCTCGGCTCGCGATGGACGACCCGGATCATCGTTGTGCCGAAGCAGCCCCTGGTGTCGGCGGGACCCTATCGCTTTCTATCGCATCCCAACTACGCCGTGGTTGCCGGCGAGATTGCCGTGCTTCCGCTGGTTCTCGATCTTCCTTGGCTGGCCGCGATCTTCACGATCCTCAACGCCGCGGTTCTTGCGGTCCGCATCTGCGCCGAAAACCGCGCGCTCGCCGCGTCTCGTGAAACACTTGCGTCCAACATACCATGAACGATCCGGTGACCGAGCCGAGTGAAGTCCGCGCCGCCATTTGGTTCGGCTTCATCCTGATGTGCCTCGGCATGTTCATGGCGATCCTCGACATTCAGGTCGTCGCGACCTCGCTGCCCACGATCCAGAACGCACTGGCGATTTCGCCCGACACGATAAGTTGGATTCAAACGGCGTATCTGATCGCCGAGATCATCGCCATTCCGCTGACGGGGTGGCTCACGCGGGTGCTGACGTTGCGATGGCTGTTCGCGGGCGCCATCACGCTTTTCACCCTCTCCTCGATCGGCTGTGCGTTCAGCGGCAGTTTTGCGGCGCTTGTCAGCTTCCGTGTGTTTCAGGGTTTTGCCGGTGGCACGCTGATCCCGGCGGTGTTTTCCGCGGTCTTCCTGCTGTTTCCGATCCGTCTGCATCCCGTTGCCACCACGATGGCCGGCATCATGGCTGTGCTGGCGCCCACAGTTGGACCGGTGGTCGGCGGCTGGATCACCGAGACCTATTCCTGGCACTGGCTGTTTCTGATCAATGTCATTCCGGGAGTCATCGCCGCGACCGTCACCCCCTTCCTGCTGCCGCGCGAAAAACCTCGCTTTGCCGATCTGGTTACACTCGACGGGTTCTCCCTCGCGCTGATGGCCATCTCGCTCGCCAGCCTGGAGATCGCGCTGAAAGAAGCCCCGCAATATAGCTGGCTTTCTCCGCTCTGCGACGTCCTGTTCTTGCTGAGCGCTGCCGCGGCAATTTTCTTCGCGGCCAGAACACTCAAGGCCGCGCATCCGGTGGTCGAGCTGTCGACGTTGGCGATGCCTTCGTTTGCGATCGGCTGCGCACTGAGTTTTTGTCTCGGCGTCGGATTGTTCGGCTCGGTCTATTTGATGCCGGTGTTTCTTGCTTTTGTGCGGCATCACGACGCCTTCGAAATCGGCACCATCATGCTCGTCACCGGCGTCTCGCAACTCCTGACCGCGCCGATCGCCGGCACGATGGAAAGCAGGTTCGACCCGCGCTGGTTATCGGCGGCGGGATTTGGTCTGTTCGCGCTCGGACTGGGTTGCGGTGCGTTTCAAAGCCGCGTCGCCGATTTCGACGAGATGTTCTGGCCGCAGGTCTTGCGCGGCGTCGCGATCATGTTCTGTTTGCTGCCGCCGACCCGGCTGGCATTGGGCTCGTTGACTGCCAGCCAGGTGCCCGATGCCAGCGGCCTGTTCAATCTGATGCGAAACCTTGGCGGCGCGATCGGCATCGCATTGATCGACACCATCCTCTACGGGCGCACCGGCGGACACGCCGAAGCTCTGCGCGAACGTCTGGTCGCCGGCGATGTCACGGCAGCGCAGGCGATCGGGCTTGATCTCAATCTGTTTACGCACCGGCCGCCTGGCGTCTCGGACGCCACCGTCGAGGCCTATGTTCGTCCCATGGTCGAGAAGGCAGCGTTTGCGCTCAGCACCAACGAAGCCTGGGCGCTGCTCGCTTGCGTGGCGCTGTTTGGATTGTTGCTCGTTCCATTCGCCGGCCCGCAACCGCAAATCACAAACGCCGGCGCGGAGCAGGATTAGATCCTTGCTCCCAGAACGGTGAGAACCCGTGATACCGCTGAACGCTTTGCGCGGATTCCGGGACCGCCATTCTGCGTTTCTGCGCGGTCTTGAGAGGAACTCTGGATATCTAAGAACAAGCCTCTCGATCGGCCGAAAGTGCGCTTTTTCAGCAACTGTGCTTTTTAGGTCGCGCGCGGCCATCAATCTCCGCGATCGACATGCTGGTTTGTGGCCGAGTGTGTCGGAGAGACCTGGAATTCTTTCCGAATATTAATGAGATAAACATTCCCTGAAGCATCGCTTGCAGCCCTTGAGCAGTTGCGAAATAACGTTCAAAACGCCTACAATGATCGGCCCGTCACGGTTTGTTTGAGCGACTCACACCCACGACAGGTCACGCAACCAGAGGCCTGCAGATGAACGAGAGTTCTGGGATGGCACGTTCATGAACCAACCCATCAAACCTCCGCAGGAAGCTCCTCCCATTGGAGCTCCATCGGTCGCCAAGCCTGCTCGGTCGCGCGGACGCTTCGTCGTCACTTCCATTCTGCTGTTGCTGATTGTCGCCGGCGTCGTCTGGTGGAGCAGGCAACAGAGCGCGCCACAGCAAGCCGGCGGCGGCCGCAATGCGGCGCCGATGTCGATCGTACCGGAGACTGTCGGCAAGGGTGACATCGGGATCACCCTCAATGCGCTCGGCACGGTAACGTCGCTGGCTACCGTGACCATCAGAAGCCAGATCAGCGGTTATCTGATGAAGATCGATTTCAAGGAAGGAGATGACGTCAAGAAAGGCGATCTGCTCGCGCAAATCGATTCGCGGCCATTCGAAGCGACCCTGGCGCAAGCCAAGGGGCAGCTTGCGCGCGATGAGGCCATGCTCAAGGGCGCGCAAGTCGATCTGGCCCGCTATCAGGGCTTGGCGGCGCAGAATGCCGTGCCGCATCAGACGCTCGACACTCAGGTCGCGCTGGTCGCACAGGATCAGGGCACGGTGGAAGCCGACCGCGCTGCGGTCAAATCCGCCGAGGTGAACCTGCAATATTGTCGTATCCTGTCGCCGCTGGACGGCCGCGTGGGATTGCGTCAGGTGGACCAGGGCAACTATGTGACGCCCGGCGACGCCAACGGTCTCGTTGTCATCACCCAGTTGCAGCCGATCAGTGTCCTGTTCACCGTGCCTGAAGACAATCTGCAGGCCATTTCGAAACGCCTCCAGGCCGGCGCAGTGCTGCCCGCGACAGCCTATGATCGCAGCAGCACCAACAAGCTCGCCGACGGTACGCTGCAGACCTTCGACAGCCAGATCGATCCGACCACCGGCACGATCAAGTTGCGAGGGCTGTTTCCGAACGATTCGAGGACGCTCTATCCAAATCAGTTCGTGAACATCGTGTTGCTGCTCGATACCCACAAGGACGTCACCACGATGCCGACGGCGGGCGTGCAGCGCGGCGTGCCCGGCACGTTCGTCTACCTCGTCAATGCAGACAGCACCGTCTCCGTCCGCAAGGTCACGCTCGGCGTGACAGACGGAGATCGTGTCGAGGTTACTTCCGGGCTGGTGCCCGGCGATCGCATCGTGATCGATGGCGCCGACAAGCTGCGCGACGGCGCGAAGATCAACGTGCGGACCGAGGCCGACACCAGCCCGCCGCCCGCGAGCCCTGGCGGGGGCCCGGACAAGTCCGGTGGCAAGAAGCGGCGTTCGGATAGCGGACAAAAACAATGAGCCCGTCGCAGCCGTTCATTCTGCGGCCCGTAGCGACCACCCTGCTGATGATCGCCATCATGCTGTCCGGCATGCTCGCGTTCAAATTCCTCCCCGTCGCCGCTTTGCCCGAAGTGGACTATCCGACCATCCAGGTGCAGACCTTCTATCCCGGCGCCAGCCCAGACGTGATGACATCGTCGGTGACGGCGCCTCTGGAGGTGCAGTTCGGCCAGATGCCGAATCTCAACCAGATGAGCTCGGTGAGTTCAGCCGGCGCATCGGTCATCACGCTGCAGTTCGGGCTGAACATTTCGCTCGATGTCGCCGAGCAGGAGGTGCAGGCCGCCATCAACGCCGCGGGCAATCTGCTGCCCTCCGACCTGCCCGCGCCGCCGATCTACGCCAAGGTCAATCCGGCCGACGCGCCGATCCTGACCTTGGGGTTGACGTCGAAAACCATGCCGCTGACGCAGGTGGAAGATTTCGTCGATACGCGCCTGGCGCAAAAGATCTCGCAGCTTCCCGGTGTCGGACTCGTCAGCATCAGCGGCGGCCAACGGCCGGCGGTGCGGATTCGCGCCGATATCCGCAAGCTTGCCGCTTACGGATTGAACATCGACGATCTGCGCACCACGCTCGGCAACGCCAATGTCAACACGCCGAAGGGAAACTTCGACGGCGCGATGCGCGCCTACACTATCAACGCCAATGACCAGATCAGAAACGCCAGCGATTATAAATCGCTGGTCGTCGCCTACAAGAACGGCTCGCCAGTCCGGCTCAGCGATGTCGGCGACGTCATCGATGGCGCCCAGAACGACAAGCTCGGTGCCTGGATGAACGAGACACCGGCCATCATCCTGAACATTCAGCGGCAACCCGGCGCCAATGTCATTTCGGTGGTCGAAGGCATCAAGACGCTGTTGCCGCAACTGCAGGCTTCGCTGCCCGCCGCGATCGACCTCAATATCCTGACCGACCGAACCGTCACCATCCGCGCCTCGGTGCAGGACGTGGAATTTGAACTGACGCTCGCCGTTATCCTGGTGGTGCTGGTGATCTTCGTGTTCCTGCGCAACGCTCGCGCCACACTGATCCCGAGCCTCTCGGTTCCGCTGTCGCTGGTCGGCACGCTCGGCGCCATGTATCTGTTCGGCTTCAGCCTCAACAATCTGTCCCTGATGGCGCTGACCATCGCCACCGGATTCGTGGTCGACGACGCCATCGTCGTGATCGAAAACATCTCGCGCTACATCGAGGAGGGCGAATCGCCGCTGCAGGCCGCGCTTAAAGGTTCGGAACAGATCGGCTTCACCATCATCTCGCTGACGGTATCGCTGATCGCGGTGCTGATCCCACTGCTATTCATGGGTGACGTGGTCGGGCGGCTGTTCCGGGAATTCGCCATCACGCTGTCGGTGACGATCCTGATTTCCGCCGTGGTGTCGCTGACGCTGGTGCCGATGGCCTGCGCCAAGCTGCTCAAGACCGAGACCGAGACCCACGAGAATGCGTTTCAGCGCTACAGCCGCGAAGGGTTCGACCGGATCATCGAAATCTATGGCCACGCGCTCAATTGGGTGCTCGATCGTCAGACCTTCGTGCTGTTGATTGCCCTGGGTACGTTCGTGCTCACGGCTTTCCTCTACGTCATCATTCCCAAAGGATTCTTTCCGCTTCAGGATACCGGCGTCATTCAGGCGATATCGGATGCGCCGCAATCAGTGTCCTATGCCGCGATGGCTGAGCGGCAACAGCAACTCGCCAGCGTCATCCTGAAAGACCCCGACGTCGATAGCCTGTCCTCGTTCATCGGCGTCGACGGAACCAACACCACGCTCAACAGCGGCCGGATTCTGATCAATCTCAAACCGCGTGATCAGCGTAAATCCGACATCGCCACGGTGATGCAGCGCATCAAGGACAGCACGGCATCGCTTACCGGCATCACGCTTTACATGCAGCCGGTTCAGGACCTGACGATCGAGGGTACCGTCAGCCGGACGCAATACCAGTTCATCCTTCAGGATGCCGATCCGGCGCAGCTTGCCGAATGGACGCCCAAACTTGTCGACAAGCTGAACACGCTTCCGGAACTCGCCGACGTGGCCAGCGACATCTCGGCGCATGGGCTCTCGGTCTTCGTCGAAATCGACCGCGACCAGGCCGCCCGCTTCGGCATTACGCCCGCGACGATCGACAATGCACTTTACGATTCATATGGTCAGCGCATCGTCTCCACCATCTTCACCAACTCGAACCAATACCGCGTCATCCTCGAAGCCGATCCCAACCTGCAGACCTCGCTGCAATCCTTGTCGGCTATCTATCTGCCCTCGTCGGTGGGCGGTCCGCCGGTGCCGCTGGCGGTGATGGCCAAGATGCGGGAGGAAACCGCGCCGCTGCAGGTCTCGCACCTCGGGCAGTTTCCCGCGGCCACCGTTTCCTTCAACCTGGCGCCGGGCGCCTCGCTAGGCGGGGCGGTGACGGCGATCAAACAGGCACAGGTCGACATCGGCCTGCCGCTTGGCGTGATCAGCAGCTTTCAGGGCGCCGCGCTGGCGTTCCAGTCGTCCCTCTCCAACCAGCTTTTCCTGATCCTGGCCGCGATCGTCACCGTCTATATCGTGCTGGGCGTGCTCTATGAGAGCTTCATCCATCCGCTCACCATCCTCTCGACGCTGCCCTCCGCCGGCATTGGCGCGCTGCTGGCGCTGATGGCGGCCGGCGATGACCTGACCATCGTGGCGATCATCGGCATCATCCTGCTGATCGGCATCGTGAAGAAAAACGCGATCATGATGATCGACTTTGCGCTCGACGCCGAACGCAACGAGGGCAAGCCGCCGCGCGAAGCGATCTACCAGGCCTGCCTGTTGCGGTTCAGGCCCATTCTCATGACCACCATGGCCGCGGTGCTCGGCGCATTGCCGTTGATGCTGGGAACGGGTGCAGGTTCCGAATTGCGGCACCCCCTCGGCATTTCCATCGTCGGTGGCCTGCTGGTCAGTCAATTGCTGACGCTGTTCACCACGCCGGTGATCTATCTCTGGTTCGATCGGCTGGCGGCGCGCTTTGCCGGTCGTTCCGGCGCTGTCGGCCAAGCGAACGAATTGAACTAGGCGGTTGGACTGAACCATGGGCCCGTCAACACCCTTCATTCGCCGGCCGGTCGCAACGACGTTGCTGACCTTTGGGCTTGCGGCCGCGGGGGCCGTGGCGTTTTTCAAGCTGCCGGTGTCGCCGCTGCCGCAGGTGGATTTTCCGACCATTTCCGTGCAGGCAACCCTGCCAGGCGCGAGCCCGCAGGATGTCGCAACGACGGTCGCGAGCCCGCTCGAGCGTCACCTCGGGCAGATCGCCGACGTCACCGAGATGACCTCCTCCTCGTCGGTGGGCTCGACGCGGATCACCCTGCAATTCGGATTGAACCGCGACATCGACGGCGCCGCGCGCGATGTGCAGGCCGCAATCAACGCGGCGCGCGCCGATCTGCCGACCAGTCTGCGGAGCAACCCGACCTACCGCAAGGTCAACCCCGCCGATGCGCCGATCATCATCCTGACGCTTACGTCGGATACAATGACGCGCGGCGATCTCTACGACGCTGCCTCGACGGTGCTGGCGCAAAAATTGTCGCAGGTCGAGGGCATCGGCGAAGTCGGGGTCAGCGGCAGTTCGCTGCCCGCAGTGCGCGTCGACCTGGTCCCACAGACGATCTACAAATACGGCATTGGCCTGGAGGACGTACGGGCGGCGCTGGCAAGCGCCAATGCGCACAGCCCGAAGGGCGGGATCGACGTCGGCGATCAGCGCTACCAGATTTACGCCAATGACCAGGCCAACAAGGCCGCCGACTACCAGTCGCTGATCGTGGCGTACCGCAATGGCGCGGCGGTGCATCTTTCCGACGTCGGCGAGGTCACCGACGGGGTGGAAAATCTGCGCAATTCCGGTCTCGCCAACGGCAAGCCGGCCGTCCTCATTATCCTCTACCGGCAGCCGGGCGCCAACATCATCAGCACGGTGGATCGGGTGAAGGCGCTGTTGCCGCAATTGCAGGCTTCGATTTCGCCCGCGATCGAAGTCGGACTGGCAGCCGACCGTTCGACCACGATTCGTACATCGCTGCGCGACGTCGAGCGCACGCTGATCCTGGCGGTACTGCTGGTGATCGTCGTGGTTTTCGCGTTCCTGCGGAACCTGCGCGCCACCTTTATCCCTGTGGTCGCGGTGTCGGTGTCACTGGTTTCGACCTTCGCCGCGATGTACCTGATGGGCTACAGCCTCGACAATCTCTCGCTGATGGCGCTTACGGTTGCGACCGGCTTCGTCGTCGATGACGCCATCGTCGTGCTCGAAAACATCACCCGCCATATCGAGGACGGGCTGTCGCCGCTGGAAGCAGCCCTCAAGGGAGCCAGCGAGGTCGGCTTCACCGTGCTGTCGATGAGCATCTCCCTGATCGCCGTCTTCCTCCCGATCCTGCTGATGGGCGGCATTGTCGGCCGCCTGTTCCGCGAATTCGCGATGACGATCTCGATCGCGATCATGATCTCGCTTGTGGTTTCGCTGGCGACCACGCCGATGATGTGCGCCGTCTTGCTGCGCAGCGAGGCCGGCCGGCAGCACGGACGGCTTTATCAGGCCAGCGAACGCTTCTTCGAGGGGATGCTGAACCTCTATCGGCGATCGCTGACGACGGCACTCAGGCACCCGGGGACGATGATGCTGATCCTCGCGGTCGTCCTCGGCCTCAATTTCTATCTATACGACGTCGTTCCCAAGGGTTTCTTCCCGCAGCAGGATACTGGACGGCTGATCGGCTCGATCCAGGCCGACCAGAGCATTTCGTTTCAGCTGATGCAGCAGAAGCTGGCGCAGTTCGTCTCCATCGTCAAAAAGGATCCCGCGGTTGAAGCCGCGGTCGGGTTTACCGGCGGCGGCCAGACCAATTCCGGCTTCATGTTCGTCTCGCTACTTCCGCTCTCCGAGCGCCACCTCTCCGCGGACGGCGTGATCGCGCGGCTGCGGCGCGAACTGGCGGTGGTGCCGGGCGCAACGCTATTCCTTCAGTCCGTGCAGGACATCCGCGTCGGCGGCCGGGCCGGCAACGCGCAGTATCAATACACCCTGCAAGGCTCGACCCTGGAGGAGCTCAACGAATGGTCGCCGAAGATCGCGGCGGCGCTGCAGCGGGAACCCAACCTCGCCGACGTGAACAGCGACCAGCAGAACAAGGGGCTCGAATCCAATCTGGTGATCGACCGCGACGCTGCCGCCCGGCTGGGGATCACTGTCAGCCAGATCGACAACACGCTCTACGACGCGTTCGGCCAGCGCCAGGTGTCGACCATCTATGTCGCCCGCAACCAGTATCATGTGATCATGGAAGTGGCGCCGCGCTTCTGGCAAAATCCGGAGACGCTGAAGGACGTCTATGTCAGCACCTCGGGCGGTTCGGTCGGAGGCTCGCAGGCAACCAATGCGGTGGCGGGAACGGTCGTCGCACCCGGGCAATCAACCGCGGCCAGTTCGGCCAACGCGCAAGCCGCGCGAAACCAGGCGACCAACTCGATCGGCGCCACCGGCAAAGGCGTGGCCTCGACCGGTTCGGCGGTCTCTACAAAACAGGAGACCATGATCCCGCTGTCCGCGGTGGCGCATTTCAACCAGGGCGCGACCCCGCTCGCGGTCAACCATCAGGGCCTGCTGGTCGCCAACACCATTTCGTTCAACCTGCCACCCAACGTGTCGCTCAGCACGGCCGTCGCCACGATCGAGGCCACGATGAACCGGATCGGCGTGCCCGCGAGCATTCGCGGCACCTTCCAGGGCACGGCAAAGGCCTTCCAGGACTCGCTCAGCAACCAGCCTTTCCTCATTCTGGCGGCGCTGGTCACGATCTATATCGTGCTCGGCGTGCTCTACGAGAGCTACGTGCATCCGCTGACGATCCTGTCCACCTTGCCATCCGCCGGCGTCGGCGCCCTGCTCGCCCTGATGGCGTTCCACACCGAATTCAGCATCATGGCGCTGATTGGCGTCATCCTGCTGATCGGCATCGTGAAGAAGAATGCGATCATGATGATCGACTTCGCGCTCGATGCCGAACGCAGGCGCGGGCTCAGCTCGTTCGATGCGATTTACGAGGCCTGCCTGCTCCGCTTCAGGCCGATCATGATGACGACGATGGCCGCCATGCTCGGCGCGCTTCCCCTTGCCATTGGCATCGGCGAAGGCGGGGAGCTTCGGCAGCCGCTCGGCATCGCGATCGTCGGCGGCCTTGCCCTGAGCCAGGTGCTGACGCTCTATTCGACGCCGGTGATCTATTTATACATGGACCGGTTCCGCTCCTGGAGCCAACGTCTCCGGGGCGGCGGCGCAACACCGCCCGCGCCCGAAGCCACGCTGCAACCGGGCGAATAGATGTCAACAAGTGTCCCGCCGACAGGCCTGGCGCGTCAACGAACCCTGTGCGATGTCAGGATCGAAGCGCTGTCTTTTTTGCGGATCCGAGGAGATCGGGCGCAATTTGAGTTGCAGCCCGAGCCGGTGCCCTATGAGTGACGTTGCGCTGAAGTCGAAATCTTTTATCGCAAGATTTGGCGGCAACTTGCGCATTGCCTCTGCTCTCACCGCGCTTGTGCTCAGTCCGGGCCTGTCGGGCTGCATTCTCGGCAGCGAACGGCCCGAACTCAATGTCGAGGTCCCCGTCACCTACCGGGAAGCGACGTCGCGCTCGCCTGATGCGGCCGTTCCGGCGCTGGATTGGTGGCGCGGCTTTCGGTCCAAGGAACTGACCTCGCTGATGGAAGATGCGCAGATCTTCAATCTCGATATCGCGGTGGCCATTGCGCAGATCGCCCAGGCCGATGCGCAGGTGGGAATATCGGGAGCGCCCTTGCTGCCGTCCGTCACCGGAACGGCAACGGCTGATCGCCAGCATGTTGGATCCTCCGGCGCGTCCTCCGCGGTGAGCGGCGTTGGCAGTGGCGTAAGCGGCAGCAGTGGCGGTGGCTCCTCGACGTTCTCGTCGTTCAACATGACCCTCACTGCGAGTTACATGGTCGACTTCTGGGGCAAAAACCGCGCCGCGCTTTACGCGGCCGAGGAAAGTGCGACGGTGGCCCGCTACAATCGCGAAGTCGTGACGCTCACCACGATCGTGACCGTCGCCAATACCTACTTCCAGGTCTTGGCCGCGCAGGATGAGCTGCGCGTCGCGCGCCGCAATCTCGCGGCCGCCGAGCGCATCCTTGCACTCATCAAGCAGCAATTCGCCGGCGGAACGGCCTCGCAGCTCGACCTGTCGCAGCAGGAGGCGCTGGTCTCGACCGAGCGCGCTGCGATCCCGCCGCTCGAAGTCACGTTGAGGCAGAACATCGCTGCGCTTGCGCTGCTGGTGGCGCGCGCGCCCGCGAACTTCAACGTCAACGGCGGGGCGCTGACCCAAATCGTCGTTCCGCGCGTGACACCCGGTCTGCCCTCCGAACTGCTCTATCAACGGCCCGATATCCGCCAGGCCGAGGCCCAACTCGCCTCGTCCAATTTCAGCGTCGAAGTGGCCCGCGCCGCGTTCTTCCCGCAAATCCAGTTGACGGCAGCGACCGGCGTGCAAAGCGCCGCGCTGGCGTCACTGTTCGGACCGGGCGCCTGGTTTTACACGCTGACCGCAGGATTGACCCAGCCGCTCTTCGACGGCTTTCTGCTCGAGAGCCAGTTGAAACAAGCGAAGGGCGTGCAACTTCAAAACCTGCAGGCGTACCGCAAGGCGGTGCTGTCGGCATTCGCCGATGTCGAGAAGGCGCTGGTGGCGCTGGCGCAATTCACGCTGCAGGAGCGGCTGCAGATCGAAGCCGTGAAAAATTCGCAACGGGCTTTCGACGTATCGGAAACGCAATTGCGCGCCGGCACCGTCAACCTCATCACCGTTCTGCAAACGCAGCAAACGCTGCTCATCGCCGAGAACACACTGGCGCAGGTGCGATTGACTAAGCTGCTGGCCGCCAGCAGCCTGTTCCAGGCGCTCGGTGGCGGATGGACACCGGACGGCAAGCTGGCCTCGGTGCAACCGTGAAAGGCTCTGCCATGAGAGGGATGGTCTTTGGCGCAGCGGCGGTCCTGATGATTGCAATTGCAGGCGCGGGGATTTTGCCCGCGCGTGCGCAGCAAGCCAACAACACGCCGCTGGCTTTCGGCATGGATGCGGACCATGCCTCGCAGGTGCTGGGGACAACGCTGATCTATGTCAGGGGCCGTCCCGGCAACGAGATGTTCCTCGCTTTGCCAAACGTCAAAGGCAGCGCGCTGTCGGACCGGCGGGACGGGCTCTATCTGCAATTCCGCCGCGGCAAGCTTGAGGGCTGGAAAGGCGATTGGGGGACGAACCGGCCATGTTGCAATTGATGGCTCTCCCATGAACAAGCTGAGAATTTTATTGGCAGCCGCGACTATTCTGGTGTCAGCCGGCGCGGCACCGGGCTTCGCGCAAAACGCGCACGAACCCTTCCTGCGGCGGGATACGCCTCCCACCGCCTGGTACTATGACAACCGCGACGACATCAGAGACTTCCATACCAATGGCGTCTTTCCCGGCAATTTCGCCGCCAATCCCGGCGTCGCGTGGATCGGGGCGGCCGGAATATTTGGCGCCCTACCATCCGGCGGATCGCATTTCGGTCCGATCTATTGCACGCGACGATATCGTTCGCATAACCCGATGCCCGGCTATTTCCAGGGCGATGACGGCGTTTGGTATCGCTGCCGATGAGCGTTGATTAATTACTGATCATGCGATGTGTTGTAGCTCTGCGGACACCGGCTTTTTAAGGGTCCGCGCAACATTACAGAAAAGTAATACCGCCTGCGAAATCGATAAGAACTAAGTGATTGGAAAACCTTCTCGCGGAATGTCAGAACCCTGCGGATCTGAGCTGGCGCTCTCTAAAGCGGCTTGATGGGCTCAATCTTGCATGGTGATCGCTGTTTTCGCCATTGATCGAGAAGCGCACGAATGAATGCCATCGTCAGAATTGCCCTGGGCCGGCCGTACACCTTTGTCGTGCTCGCGCTGCTGCTTCTGATCATCGGGCCGCTCGCCGCGCTGCGCACCCCTACCGACATCTTTCCGGACATCCGGATTCCCGTGATCGGCGTGGTCTGGCAATATACTGGCTTGCCGCCCGATGAAATGTCGGGGCGTATCACCACGCCCTTCGAGCGCTCCTTGACCACCACGGTCAACGATATCGAGCACATCGTGGCGAATTCCTATAACGGTTTCGGTATCGTCAAGATTTTCTTCCAGCCTAATGTCGACATCCGTACCGCCAATGCCCAGGTCACCGCCATTTCGCAGACGCTGCTCAAGCAACTGCCCCCGGGTGCGACGCCGCCGCTGATTTTGAACTACAACGCATCCACCGTGCCGATCATCCAGCTGGCTCTGTCGGGCGAAGGTCTCACCGAACAGAACCTCGCCGACATCGGCATCAACCAGCTGCGCACCCCGCTGGTGACGGTGCCCGGCGCAGCCATCCCCTATCCATATGGCGGCAAGCAGCGGCAAATACAGATCGACCTCGACCCGTCGGCTTTGCAGTCGCGCGGACTGTCGGGGCAGGATGTCGCCAATACGCTGGCCGCGCAAAACCTGATCACGCCGGTCGGCACGGAAAAAATCGGGATTTTCGAATATACCGTCCAGCTCAACAATTCGCCGGTCAATATCCAGGAGCTTGGCGATCTGCCTATCAAAACGGTCAATGGCGCCATTGTCTACATTCGCGACGTCGCCACCGTCCGTGACGGCAATCCGCCGCAGACCAACATCGTTCACGTCGACGGCAACCGTTCGGTTCTGATGATGGTGCTGAAGGCCGGCTCGGTCTCGACGCTGGATATCATCGCCGGCATCAAGCAGAAGGTCGAGGAGTTCAAATCGTCGCTGCCGGACGCATTGAAGATCGGCTTCATCGGCGATCAATCCTTGTTCGTGCGCGGCGCCATCACCGGCGTCGCCCGCGAAGGCGTCATCGCGGCGCTTTTGACCAGTGTGATGATCCTGCTGTTCCTAGGTAGCTGGCGCTCCACCATCATCATCGCCACATCGATTCCACTCGCCGTGCTCGGCGCCATCATCATGCTGTCGGCGATCGGCGAGACGCTCAACATCATGACTTTGGGTGGTCTGGCGCTCGCGGTCGGCATCCTGGTCGATGAAGCGACCGTGACGATCGAGAACATCAATTATCACCTCGAACAGGGCAAAGCGGTTGAGGAGGCGATCCTCGACGGCGCCAACCAGATTGTGGTGCCGGCCTTCGTCTCACTGCTGTGCATCTGCATCGTGTTCGTGCCGATGTTCTTCCTGTCCGGTATCGCGCGCTTTCTGTTCGTGCCGATGGCGGAAGCGGTGATGTTCGCCATGGTCTGGTCGTTCATCCTGTCGCGCACGCTGGTGCCGACGATGGCGAAGTATCTGCTGCAGCCCCATGTGCACCACGCCGAAGGCGAGCGGCCGCATTCGCGCAATCCGCTGGTGCGGTTCCAACAGAAATTCGAAGCCGGCTTCGAACGGTTCCGCAGCGGTTATCGCGACCTGCTCGCGCTGGCGCTGATGCATAGGCCCATTTTCGTCAGCGGCTTCATCGCCGTGGTCGCGGCGTCATTTTTGCTGGTGCCGTATCTGGGCCGCAACTTCTTTCCCTCCGTCGACGCCGGCCAGATCCTGATGCATGTACGGACCCAGGTCGGCACCCGTGTCGAAGATGCCGCCAATCAGTTTGCCGACATCCAGAAGGTCATTCGCACGATCATTCCCGTGGATGAAATCGAAACCATGGCCGACAACATCGGCATGCCGATCAGCGGCATCAACATGACCTACAACAACACCGGCGTGATCGGCCCGCAGGACGGCGACGTCCAGATCAAGCTCAGGGAAGGTCATCAGCCTACCGAAGGCTACGTCAAGGCGCTTCGGGAGAAGCTGCCGGCGCAATTTCCCGGGCTGAACTTCGCGTTCCTGCCGGCCGATATCGTCAACCAGATCCTCAATTTCGGTGCACCGGCGCCGATCGATCTGGAAGTGCGCGGCGCCAACCTGACCGGCAACTTCGCCTATGCCAACAAGCTGCTCGGGAAGATCCGCCGTATTCCCGGCGTCGCCGATGCGCGCATCCAGCAATCGTCGCGGAGCCCGAGTTTCAACGTCAATGTCGATCGCACCCGCGCGCAATATGTCGGCCTGACGGAGCGAGACGTGGCCAACAGCATGGTGGTCAATCTTGCGGGCAGTTCTCAGGTGGCGCCGACCTACTACCTCGATCCCCGCAACGGCGTGTCGTATTCGATCGTGATGCAGACGCCGCAATATCAGCTGGACACGCTGAGCTCATTGGAAACCTTGCCGATGACCGCCCCGAATACATCCACGCCGGTTATTCTGGGCGGCATCGCGAGCATCTCCCGGACGACATCCAACGCGGTCGTGTCGCAATACGACATCCAGTCGCTTGTGCAGATTTACGCCACGCCACAGGGACGCGATCTCGGCGCCGTGGCTGCAGACATTCGCAAGGTGATCAGCGAGACCGCGAATGAATTGCCCAAGGGTAGCACGGTGGCGCTGGTAGGCCAGGTGCAGACCATGGACAGCTCTTTCTCGGGGTTATTGTTCGGATTGCTGGGCGCCGTCGTGCTGATCTACCTCCTGATCGTGGTGAACTTCCAGTCGTGGTCCGATCCGTTCGTGATCATCACCGCATTGCCGGCGGCGCTGGCCGGCATCGTCTGGATGCTGTTCACCACCCAGACCACCCTCTCCGTGCCGGCGCTCACCGGCGCGATCATGTGCATGGGCGTCGCTACCGCCAACAGCGTGCTGGTCATCAGCTTCGCCCGCGAACGTTACGAGGCGCTCGGCGATTCCAGGGCCGCCGCGCTGGAGGCGGGTTTCGTCCGAATTCGCCCCGTGATGATGACGGCGCTGGCGATGATCATCGGCATGCTGCCGATGGCGCTGGGTCTCGGCGAAGGCGGCGAACAGAACGCGCCGCTGGGGCGGGCGGTCATCGGCGGCCTGGTGTTTGCGACGGTTGCGACCTTGATGTTTGTGCCGGTTGTGTTCAGCATGGTCCATCCGAAGCGGGCGGAGACAGCAACGCCACAACTCAGGGAGCACCAGATGGCCGCTGAGTGACGACAAATAAAAAACTTCAGGGGAGCGACATGACTAAGACATCCAAGGTACGAAGCGTTGAAATTCTTGCCTGCGACGCAGGCTGGAGGAATTACCACTTCGTCAAGATCACCACCGACGACGGCGTGGTCGGCTGGAGCGAATTCGACGAGGGTTTTGGTTCTCCCGGCCTCGGTGCCGCGATCCAGCGTCTCTCCGCACGCGTGGTGGGACAGAATGCCTTCCAGCACGAACGAATTTATGCGGAGCTTTTCGCAGCGACGCGCCCGGCGGCCGGAGGCGTGGTCGCGCAGGCGCTTGGCGCGATCGAAAACGCGCTGCTTGACGCCAAGGCCAAGCTGCTCGGCGTGCCCTGCTATGAATTGCTCGGCGGCAAGATTCGCGATCGCATCCGTGTCTACTGGTCGCATTGCGCCACATGGCGCATCAATCATCCGACCTGGTACAAGCCCGCCATCAACGATCTCGACGGCGTCAAGGCGATCGGACGCGAGGTTCGCGAGAAGAAATTCACCGCGCTGAAGACCAACATCTTCACCTATGACGGCGGCAAGCCGCAGGGCTGGCGGCCGGGATTCGGTTCGCCATTCCAACCCGAGATCAATGTCGACCGCAGGGTATTGCGCGACCTGCGCATGCATCGCGAAGCGATCCGCGATGGCGCGGGACCGGATGTCGACATCCTGCTGGACCTCAACTTCAACGCCAAGACCGAAGGCTATCTCAAGATCCTGCGCGAAATTGCCGACCTCGACATGTTCTGGATCGAGATCGACAGCTTCAATCCGGAAGCCCTCGGCTATATCAGGCGCCAGAGCCCGCACCCGATTTCATCCTGCGAGACGCTGCTGGGCTTGCGCGAATTCCTGCCCTATTTCCGCGAGCAGGCGCTGGATGTCGCGATCATCGACACGCCGTGGAATGGGGTATGGCAGTCGATGAAGATCGCCAATGCCGCCGAGGCGTTCGAGGTCAACGTCGCGCCGCATAATTTCTACGGCCATCTCTGCACCATGATGAACGCCCACTTCAGTGCGGCGGTGCCTAACCTGCGCATCATGGAAACCGATATCGACCGTTTGGCCTGGGACCACGAGCTTTTCACCCATGAGCCCGACATCAGGGACGGACATCTCGTGATTCCCGACCGGCCCGGCTGGGGCACGGAGCCCAATGAAGAAGGCCTTCGCGCGCATCCGCCGAAGGGCACCGGTGGACTGCTGAACTACGGCCAGAAGGCTTAGCCGACCAAGTCGGCACAGGCCACAGCTCCATCAAACTACAATCAGGTCTATGTAGCGAAGCGTGGTCGCACACGCTTCGCTACGTGCAATCTCAAAGGGAAATCGGTTCTTCGAGATAGCGCTTGTAGCTCTGGGACTTTGGCTTGTCCTGATCCTCGGCCTTCACATACGTAATCGTCGAACGCCCCTTGTATTGCTCCGGCACGATCATGACGCGGACGAAACTCGAAAGCTGATGCTCGGATGCCTTTGCATAAACCATATCGGGGCCGTGCTCGACCCAGGGGTCTCCCGGCCACACCCGGTATCGGTGTCCAAGCGATTCAAGCAGCAAATTGCCTTCAAGCTGACAACGCACGCCGGCGGCGGCATGGATGTGCGTCAACGCTTCACCACCAAGCGGGAAGCTGACGCGATCCAGCCGCATCAGCCGTTTGATCGACGTATCGATCTCGATTTCATAATCGCCGGCGATACGGCTCTTGATTCTTTCGCCCTTCAACTCGCCGGACGGCGCACCCGGCGCTACCAGCTCCCAACGCCACAGACACGCGCCCTCGTCCTTACCCCGAACCGTGGTTTTCCGGGATGAGAACCAGGCGCCATCGTTTCCGATGGTCTCGGACTTGGCCGCATCGCTGATTTCAGCGGATCCAGCAACACAGTAAATGACGCGGCGTTCGGCGGGCAGTGCGGCCTCAACCTCTTCCGTGATGTGATCATGATAAATTCGTAGCCGGAATTTCGATGGGGTGGCCATGGGATACTCCTCTATCTCTTCCTGGGTTAGTTTCGTTGTTTATGGCTGAAACGCGGCGATGACTTCCAGTTCGACGGATGAATTCCGAGGCAGCGCGGAAACGCCAATTGCGGATCGCGCATGCCGTCCGGCTTCACCGAACACCTTCACCATGAGTTCGCTGGCTGCATCGATCACCGCAGGCTGCTGATAGAAGTCAAAGCCGCTCGTGACGAAGCCGGAAAGTCTGATGATGCGTGTGACGCGGTCGATCGAACCGAGCGCCTGGGCGAGGCAGGCAAGGGCCTGAATCGCGCAGATCCGCGCCGCTTGCTGGGCAACTTCCAGACTCACGGTATCGCCGACGCGTCCCTTGATCCGCACTTCGCCATCCTGTTTTGGCAACTGGCCGCTGACATAGGCCAGATCGCCGTGAAGGACGACGGGAACATAATTGAACTGGGGTTGAGCGGCGTCGGGGAGAACCAATCCCATTTTCATCAAACGCGATGACGGCAGCATTGCCTTATCACCATCAGCTTCACTCATTTCGTATCTCCCCTTTCTGGTGCCGGCTCGTCACTTTCGCCGAGATAGGCCGCAATCAGATCGGCCTTCTGCAGCAACTCCTGTGGCGTTCCGGAGCTCACGATCCGCCCTTCTGCCAGCACATAAGCCCGATGCGTGGCGCCAAGCGCCAGTCGCGCATTCTGCTCCGACAAGAGCACCGTCAGTCCCTCGCGATTGAGCGTCACGATGATTTCCTTCACTCTCTGGACAATCACTGGCGCCAGCCCAAGCGACGGCTCGTCCAGCATCAGCAGCTTGGGTGAGCTCATCAGCCCGCGGCCAATCGCCAACATCTGCTGTTCACCGCCGGACAGCGTGCCGGCCTTTTGCTGCAAGCGGCTGCTGAGTTCCGGGAAAGACGATAGAATCTCGTCCAGCCGAATCACGACCGATGCTTTGCGGGCAGCGACGACGCCCCCCAGCACCAGGTTCTCTTCGACGGTCATATCAGGCCATACGCGCCGACCCTCCGGGACATGCGCAATCCCTGCCCTGACGATCTTGCCGGTCGCCACACCCTGAATCTGTTCGCCCAGAAAACGAATGCTTCCGCTGCGCACATTGACGAGGCCCGAAATCGTGCGCAGCAAACTGGTCTTACCGGCGCCATTGGCCCCGATCAATCCAACGATCTCGCCGGCGTTGACGGTGATATCCAGATCGCGCAGTGCCTGAATGGGACCATAGGCGACACTAAGCTTCTCGACCATCAACATCGTCATGCGTCGACGCCCAGATAAGCTTCCACCACATCACGATGCTCGCGGATCGAACGCGGTGTGCCCTCCGCCAGTTTCTTTCCCTGCTTCAGCACGATGATATGCGCCGATACCGACATCACCAGCGACATGTTGTGTTCAATCAACAGGACCGTGATGCCCTGGTCGTTGATGGTACGAATAAGACGTCCCATCAGCTTCGCCTCGTCAGGGCTTAGACCGGCGGCGGGTTCGTCAAGCAACAGGAGCTTGGGCTGCGTCATCAACGCAATGCCGAGCCCGAGAACGCGCTGATCGCCGTAAGGTAGCTCCCCCGCGATCACATCCCGCCGATGCCGGAGACGAAGCAGATCGAGCACCCGATCGACGCGATCACGGGTCGCCGTTTGCTCCGATCTGAAGCTCGGCGTTCGCAGCAGCGTTTGCCAGACGCCGGTTTTGCTCGCCAGGAACTGACCGGTCGCGAGATTGTCGGCGACCGACATGCTGGCGAACATTGCCGCGTTCTGGAAAGTCCTGACGAGTCCCGCGGTCGCGATGCGTTCCGGGCGCCAGCCAACGATATTCTGGCCAGCGAAGCGAACCATACCGCTACTTGCCGGGACGAAGCCTGTGATTGCATTAGCTGTCGTTGTCTTTCCGGCTCCGTTGGGGCCGATCAGACTGACGATCTGGCCTTCGTAAACCTGAAAACTGACATCTTCCACCGCGGCAAGGCCGCCGAAACGAACGCCAAGCCGCTCAGTCTCCAACAGGGGTTGCGATGCGCTGCTCATCATGCACCGCTGCCCATGCGAAGGGATTTCCTGGTTTTGCCGATCGCAACGAGAGCCAGCGAGATCAGGCCTTGCGGAGCCAGCATGACCAGGACGACCAGCAGAATGCCGAATATGGGAAGCCGCCACTCTTGCGCGATACGCAAATACTCGGGCGCAAACGCGAAGATGAAGGCACCGAAGATCGGTCCGGAAATCGTGCCCCGGCCGCCCAACACCACGGAAACCAGCATCGTGATAACGAGGCCAAACGAAAAAACGTCATCGGGCGCAACGACGGACGTATAGAACGCATAGACCGCTCCAGCGACGCCGCATATTGCGGCGCCGATCATCAGCGAAAGAAGATCGACAGGAAATGCGGGAATTCCAATCGCCGCCGCAAGATCTTCATGGTCGCGCAGCGCGCGCCAGGCGCGTCCATACCGGGATTCGCGAAGCGCGTAGGTCACCAGGCCCGCAAGGCAAACGAGGACCACAAGAATTTCGTAACAGATGACTTCCGTCCTCAACAGGATAGCCCAGCCAAGCAGACTGTTGGCGCGCGACCCGATATCGGAAATTCCCATTGGGCCGTTGGTGATGTCCACCAGGTTCACGGCCAGAATTTCAGCGATTACTCCGAAGCTCAACGTGACGATCGCAAAATAAGGGCCTCTCATGCGCAGTGCGACAAGCCCTACGCCAAACCCAACAATCGCCGTCAAGGCGGCCGCGATCGGCAGAACAAGAAGCAGCGAAAAATTCAGAGAGGTCGCCAGAATCGCGGCAACATAGGCGCCGAACCCGAAAAAAGTCTGATGCCCGAGCGATATCTCGCCGCGAAAGCCCAGGGACAAATTCAGGGCGAGAGCGAGCAATGAATAAATCAGCCCGAAGATCACCAGCCGCATCAAGTAAGGGCCGACAACGTCCGGCAGCACGAAACCGATCGAAACGGCCAACACAACAATGACGCCAACCGCGATGGATTTCGGGGAATTCATCGGATCCGCACCTGCTTGACACCGAAAATGCCCTGCGGCCGCAATGCAAGTACGAGAATGATGAAGACAAAGCCGATGATGTCCTTGAAGCCGGACGGCATCCACGCCCCGCTAAGCGATTCCGTCACGCCAAGAAGAATGCCGCCGGCGACGGCGCCGCCCAGACTTCCCATCCCGCCGATAACGACCACCACGAATGCCTTCAGAACCGCGGCGAGTCCCATGGAGGGGTAGACGAGGAACATCGATCCCAGCAATCCGCCCGATAGCGCGGCCAGCCCGCAACCGACCGCGAAGGTCGTCGTATAGATCCGATCCACATCCAGTCCCACCAGCGCTGCAGCATCGCGATCCTGAACGACGGCGCGGATTTGCCGACCGGCGGATGTCCGGTGCAGCACAAGATGAAGTCCCGCGATAGCGACGAGGGTAAGAACCGCAGCGAACAGTTCAAATTTGCTAAGATACACGTTGCCGGGCAAAATCAGCGGCGTCGCAGAAAAAGGGGTCGGAATGTTGTGGGGGATTGGCCCCCACAGGATCAGGCCGGTGTTCGCCAGAAAGATCGATATGCCCAGCGTGGCGAGTGCGATGGTGGCTTCATCCGCGCGCCTGAGGGGCTTGAGCACCAGCCGGTCGATAACCGCGGCGAGAAGCATCGTGCCAAGAATTGCGCCGCCGAGCGCCGCAAAGAAATTGACGCCTCCATTGGTTAGTGAATACAGGATCAGGCCGCCCAGCATGTAAAACTCGCCGTGCGCAAAGTTGATGATACGAAGAACCCCGAAAATCAGGCTTAGACCGACGGCGATAGAGGCGTAGGCGAGCCCCATGATGAGGCCACTGGCGAGATCCTGCAGCACAGCTCAATCCTGCGACGTGTCGTAGGTTTTCTGAACGACGCCTTTGCCTGCCTCGTTCTTCGTCACAAACATCAGCGTGTGGGCCTGATGGTTGGCGTCAAACTTGATCGGCCCGATCGGACTTACCCAATCGAGACTCTCGAGTGCGCCCTTGATCTTCTCCCGATCGGCGTCACCCGCCTTTGCCACTGCTTCAAGAATGGCGGTCATTTCGACATAACCCGACATCGCGTAGAGGCCGGGATAGGCATTCTTCGATTTTTGCCATGCCCCGATGAAGTCCTGCGCGCCTTGATAGTCTACCCCGGAACCCCAGACTTCCGCGTTATAGACGCCTTCGGCATCCGGGCCGGCCATATTGAAGAACTCGGGCGTATTGAACGACCCGACGGCCACGACCGGCAGGTCCAGGCCGAGTTGCTTGTACTGTTTCATGATCAGCGCGCCATCCTGGGCTTCTCCGACCAGGAAAATCCCGTCCGCGCCCGAGCTTTTCACGGAGTTGAGCATCGAGATGTAATTGACTTCCCCATGCTTGAAGTAGCGGACCAGCGCGAATTCGGTGCCGTCCTGCTTGAGAACAGGGGTGAAGGATGTGATCGCGGATCGGCCGAAATCATCATCCACGGCCAGTGCAACGAGCTTTTTCAGATGCAACGCTTCGCCGATGAACTTTGCATAATATTTGGCTCTCAACCCATTGTGGATTTTCGTGCGGAAGAACCAGGGACGCACCGGATCCGTCAATGACGGGTCCGATGAAATGCCGTTAACAAAGGACACGCCGTACTTCTCGGAAATCGGCTGCACTGATTTGGTCGCGGAGCTGCAGAACGCTCCAGCCAGTGCGACGACTTTGTTCTGCGTTATCAGCTTCTCGGCGGCGGCCGTTGACGACGCGGGCTTGCACTCACCATCCTCGACAAAAAGCTGCACTTTCTTGCTGCCGAGGCGCCCGGCCTTGTTGAACTGGTCAACCGCGAATTGCGCGCCCGCAACTTCCTGCTGACCGTCCAGGGCGACCGATCCAGATGTTGGCGCGACGAGACCGATTGGGATTATTTCCTGCGCCGTGGCAGGCGCAACACCGAGTATGAGCGCAAGCGAAGCGAGCTTAAACAATGTACTCTTCACGTTCATCGTTCATTTCTCCAAAAGGTGCCGCAACATAACTATCTGAAAGCAGTCTTCTTGACGGGATGATCAGGATTCAAGACGGCCGCTTCCCTTGGCCAGGTCTCGCCAATCCGCAAAGCGGCGCGCTGAAGCAGCGCGTAGACATCGGTCATGCGCTCGACTGGAAAACGAAATGTCGGGGCAGCGATCGCGAGCGATCCGAGAGCCTCGGGACTGGCGGCGGTACGAACGGGAACAGCGATGCCGGACATCTGTTCCATCAGCTCTTCCCGCTGCGTTGCAAAACCCGCAACCCTTGCCTCCTCGATCTCCCTTTCCAGGACCGCGATATCGGTGATCGTCCTGGCTGCAAGTTTGACGAGCTTGATGCCGCCGAGAACCCGCAAGAGTCTCTCGCGCGACAATCCGCTCAACCATGCCTTGCCAGTCGAGCTTGCATGCAGCGCGATTTGTTGTCCCAAAAGGGATTCGACACGAATGCGATTGGCTCCCTCGGCTTTGGCGATAACGTAAAGACAATCGTTATCGGCGGCCGCGAGCTGGGCGAGTTCTCCGGTCGTGGCAGCGAGCTCATTGAGAACGGGCTGGATGACCTCGGGAAAGCCCAGTTTGTCCATGTGCCGGTTGGCGAGTGAAACCGTCTGCAGCGAGAGATGATATCGCTCTGTCGCCGGGTCTTGCAGAACGTGGCCGGTGCTCTGCAGCGTGATCAGCACCCTGGCAATCGAACCCTTGTTCAAATCGGTCAATGCACTGAGGTCGCTGACTGACATGCCCGACGGGCGATCTGCCAGGGCCTCCAGAACCGACATGGCATGAACGATCGAGCTGACTAGCATTTCTGCAACCAAGTTGCAATTCGCAACTCTGTTGCAATACTCCGGGCATACCGGGGTTGTCAAGGGAACGACGTCAGGCTGTCACAGAGGACGTCAGATTCAGAGAGCCTGAGAAATCTGCCTGGATGGATGTCATCAATGCCGGACGCCGACGAGATCGGCCGTCAGCATCTTCTTTTCGAATTCTGTGGCACTTGCCCTGATCGGCGAAAAGGATTTTGGGGCGTGCGCAGCCCCACCATGCTCCGGCGGTCGCGGGATGAGGACGCCGGTGTGCGTGCAGACATCGCAACTCTGCATCAGATCGAAATACGATCGAGCGATATCGAAAATGCGTATGATGAAACCAATCAGCATAAGACCCGCGCCCGCTTCCTTAGCCAACCCTTTTCAAGAACTCCCGCGTTCTCTCATTCTTCGGCGACTTGAGAACTTCCGTCGGGGACCCCGTCTCAAGAACCCTTCCTGCGTCCATGAACACCAGATTATCGCAGGCATCGCGCGCGAAATCCAATTCGTGCGTGACAAAGATGATGGTCATTCCCGACTTTGCGAGATCGCGCATCACCAGCAGAACTTCGCCGACGAGTTCGGGGTCCAGCATCGACGTGGGTTCGTCGAACAGCATCAATTTCGGATTCATCGCCAGCGCCCGCGCAATCGCCACGCGCTGCTGCTGACCTCCCGACAGTTCGGAGGGATAGGACACTTGCCTGCCGGCCAGCCCGACCAATTCCAGCGCGGCGATAGCATTTGCGCGCGCCTGATCACGGGGAACGCGCTGAACAATGATCGGCGCCTCCATGACATTCGCGAGCACCGTCATGTTGTGAAACAAATTGAAGTGCTGGAACACCATTCCGATGTCGGCGCGTTGCCGGCAGAATTTGCTTTCGGGAAGTTCGATCAGTTCGCCGTTGCGGCCTTCCCGGTATCCCAAAAGCTCGCCGGAGATGCGGATGACGCCGGCATCGATTGGCAACAGATGGTTGATGCAGCGAATGACGGTGGTTTTTCCCGATCCCGAAGGCCCGATGATAGCGGTGGCGCTGCCTTCGCGGAACGACAAGGATATATCGTCCAATACCGTCACCGAGCCGAACCGCTTGGTAACGTTGTGCATCTCCACCATGTTCTTCGGTGATGACATATCGAGCATATCAGCTTAGTTCCTTCGTACAGACGAGAACTGATCTATCGCTTATCGCCCTTGCCAAAGTGATTTTCCAGGAAACGCTGCCCAAAGCTGAAGACGGTCGTGATGAGGAGATACCAAAACGCGGCGACCAACAGCAGCGGAATGACCTGAAAGTTTCGGCTGTAAATCAGGCTGGACTGCTGCATCAATTCCGAGACCGCTATGACGCTCGCAAGCGACGTCCATTTGAGAAGCCCGATCAGTTCATTGCCCATCGGAGGCAGAACGACACGCATCGCCTGAGGTAAAATAACCCTGCGCAGACCCTGGCCTCGTGTCATCCCCAGCGACCTCGCCGCTTCAATTTGTCCGGATCCGACCGACAGGATTCCGCCGCGAACCACCTCGGCCATGTAAGCCGCCATGCTCAGGCCCAGACCGAGAATGGCGGCCACGAACGGAGAGATGATCGAATTGGTCTGGATCGAAAACCATGGCGCGTTGCCGGGTACGCCGAGCGCGATGCGCGGAAAAAGCAATGCCAGATTAAACCAGAAAATCAGCTGCACCAGCACCGGGATGCCTCTGAAAAACCAGCTATAGGCCACCGAGCTTGCCTGCAACACGGGATTTGACGACATCCGCATGATCGCGAGGATCGTGCCCAGGAGAACCGCCACCACCATCGAGATCGCGGTCAGAATGAGGGTCATCACAACGCCGTCAAGGATCGGCTTGCTGAAAAAATACTCCGCGAATGTGGGCCAGCCGAATGCCGGGTTGGTGATCGCTCCAAAACCGAGGGCACAAAGCAAGAGCACGACGATCGCCGCGCCAATCATCGAGCCCACGCCGTAGGATTTTGCTGGCCTGATCCTGGGAACAGCCAAACTGCCTGACAGGGAAGTTGGATTCGCCAACGTTATCTCCGGACGATTTAAGCGAGGTTGAGAATTCATCGCGCTGCTATTTCTATTCCTTGTTTCCGTTCCGCGGATGCATATGCACCGGCCGACGTATATGCACCGATTGTGCCAACACCAACACCGATCGCGCCAACACTAGTTGAGCGTGGATTCGGAGACGGCTGCGTTGTCCGTGATGTTCCAGTCCTTCAATATTCTGGCGTACTCACCGTCCTTGATCACTTCGTTGAGGGCAGCCTGCAGCGCTGTTGCCAATTCAGTTTCACCCTTCTTCAGGATGAAACCCATCAGCAGCTTGTTGCCGCTCGCATTGAGAAGCACACCGGGAACCTCTTCGATATTCTCGGGATCTTTTTTAACGAGATAGCTCCCGACAGCCTTGTCGATGTTCGATGCCTGGATGCGCCCGGACTTGAGTGCGACCACCTGCGCCGGCGTTCCCTGAAACACCGGCATGTCGATCGCGGGTTTTCCCTCGGCCACGCATTTCTGACTCAAAACCGCGAGATTGACGCTCTGATAGGAGCCCTGCGATGAGCTTATGTTTTTACCGCAGGGTTTATCGATCGAAATCTTGTCGGGATTCCCCTTGCGGACGACCAATCCATCGACGGCGTAGAGGTAATTGACGAACTCCACCACTTTCCGGCGTTCTTCGGTGTTGGAATATCCGCCGATGCCGACATCGAAACGGCCAGCGTTGACGCCAGGCAGAATGCTCGCGAATTCGATGCCGGTAAACTTTAGCCGGACCCTCAATTTCTCTGCCATGGCTCCCATCAAGGCTGCCTCCAGCCCTACCGATTCCCCGGCTTCGTTCTTGAAGTCGAACGGAGGATAAGAGGGGTTGGCGGCGACCGATATTTCGCCGGCCTTGCGAATGGTGTCAGGCAGCAGCTCATTTGGCGTTTTGTCAGCCGCCCACGCTGTTGATTGCAAGGCACCTAGCAGCGCAAACGACATCACGGCGAACTTCAATAATTTCGGCCGACGCGCGTGAAGACACGAATTGCCGGGCATCGGATAAGACATATGAACCTCCGTGAGGGATGCGAAACAGGCGATGGTCAATTGTTCTCGTCTACCCAGACCTTGCGAACCTTCGAGCGGTCACCTTCGGGAAATACCAGCAGGAATTTGACGCTTTCGGACTTGGTCCGAAGGCTGTGAGGCGTTCCTCGCGGAACATAGATCGCCGTCTGTGCCTGGACCCATTTCAACTGATCGCCAACCCGGACTTCGCAGGCGCCCTCAAGAATGAAATACAGTTCCCCCAAATCGGGATGGGCGTGCAGCGGGTGGTACTGGTTGGGCGTCATGCTGAATACGGTCGCGAGAATGTCCGGGGAGCCGTTTACAGCCTTGCTGATCACGCGCTGAACGGAGCCCTGATCATGCTCGTGCCCATCGCTATGGTTGATCGGAACACCGGGAACGGTTGAGAGCGCCTGAATGACGATGCTGGCTTGATCTTCTGCTAGGACACTCATCTGGTTCTCCTGTTGAGCCTCGTGACCTGATCGCTTGGCGCCTATTTCACCAATGGTAGGGCTGCTGAATCGTACAATCCGCCGGCCATATAAACGAGCGGCGAACGCTCGGAGCTTTGCGCCGACGACACCGCCCCAACAAAAATGGTATGCGTCGAGGCGCGCACGCATTCGCTGACGCGGGCTTCAAACGATGCGGAGCAATCCGGCAGCAACGGTGTTCCCAGCGCGCCTGGCTGCCAACCTATACCGGCGAACTTGTCGGCTTCGGCGCTGGCGAAACGCCGCGCGATATCGGCCTGGTCCGCGGCGAGGATGTTGACGGAAAATGCATCCGCCCGCAGAAACAGGTCATGCGAACGCGAGGTCTTGCCGATGCAGACCATGATCGTCGGGGGCGACAGCGACACGCTCATGAAGGCGTTCACGACGAGGCCGTACGGCTTCCGGTCGCCGTCGATCCCAGCCACCACGGTAACGCCGGTGATGAATTTCCGATGCGCCGACCGAACATTTTGCTCGAGCGCAACAGCCGAATTGGCGTTAGCGGCGGGCGCGCGCAGCTCGCTGATGCCAAGCGACTTCAGCAGTTCCTGCAAGTCCCATGCGACCCACTCTTCCTTGATCAGGTCGCTTTGAAAACGGCATACCGTAATTCCGTCGGTCGATACGGTTCGGCCCGTGGCGGGAACACCCAGGAATTCGTCGAGATGGGTTCCCTGGCTGGACCAGCGCACGGTGAATTCATTGTCGTCGCCCACGATGTCGTCGATACGTGAGCTGATGTCGGGAAAGCCGCGCCGTACGGTCAGAAGCGCAGAACGAAGCCCCTCGGAATCGAGATTGCTGAAACCGGGTGACTGGCTGTAATGGCGTACATAGCCGGGGGCCAGCAAGTCACTGAACGCATCCGGATCGCCGTCATTGAAGGCGTGGTTCCAGGCCTTGATATAGCGCGCCCGATTAGACACAGCTCTCACTCCGCGCAACGATCTAGAAGTTCGGCATCACCTTGTCCGCGAACAATGTCAGGCCTTGCCGGTATTGCTCGAACGTCACAAGCGGCAACGCCCAGAACAGAACGATGTGCTCGCAGCCGAGCTCCGACTGGAATCTCTTCAGCCGCTCCGTCACATATTCGGGGGTGCCGACGTGGACATGGCCGTGCTTGACGAGAAAATCAAACCATTCACAGGCGAGATCGTCTGCGTCCAGCGCTTCGTCCTTGGCTAAAAACAATTTGCGCGCATTGGTTTGATCCATGTTGGCGCGGACGCCGCGATCCATCATTTGATTGATCGCCGGGCGCATCACGGCTTCCGCTTCCGCTTGCGTCGGAGCGACGTAGATCGGGCGCATGACGGAGAGTTTCTCCGTCTTGCTGTCCAGACCGGCGTCGCGACGGGCGTCCCGATAGGCCGACCATGCAGCCCGCGTCTGCTCAAAGGACTGCGCGTAGGAGAGCACGCCCAATCCCCGGCGGCCGATTTCCGCGCTGGAGGAAGGCGAATCCGCCATCACCCATATTTGCGGCGACGGTTTTTGATAGGGCGTCGGGATCAATTGCAGATGCGTCATCTCGCCGTCGGGCGTGAAGAAGCGCGGGTCGAGCCGCTCGCGCGGGGTCTTCTCGTCGTGCCACCCGGCCATCGGGAATTTATAGAACTCGCCTTCAAACCTGAACGGCTGCCCTTTCCAGGCCAACTGGATGACGTCCAAGGTTTCCCAGAACAGTGCCTGGCTGACTTTTTGATTGCGGCGATCGGCGCTCTTGTTGAAATTGCCGTTGACCCGATTGTTGACGCCGCGCAGCGCACCGAATTCCACACGGCCCTCGCTCATATGATCGAGCATGGCGATGTCTTCGGCTGCCCGAATGGGATGCCAATCGGGCAAGCAGACACCGCATTGCGCAAGACGCAGCTTTTTGGTCTGCGCCGCGATGAAGGCGCCAAACAGGACAGGATTGGTCGGAACAGGATTGGTCCAGCCGTCCCAGAAGAAGTGATGTTCGGCGGACCAGACCGCGGTGTATTCCAGTGACTCGAGAAGGTGAGCTGACTCTTTCCACTCGTCGATGCGCGGATAGTTCGAGGCATCACCGCAGTGATTGAGCAAGCCGCTATCGAATCTCATTACACACCCTCTTCATTACCCGTCATCGGCGGTGCTCGATCATTTTCCAGGCGGCGAAATGACCCAGAGCACGGTCGAAGCCCCAGTACTTACGTTGATGACGCGATGCGGAACGCTGCTTCGGAAGACGATGGAATCGCCCTCTTCCAGCAGGAACACATCCTTGGAAAGTTCGAGCTTTACGGACCCGGACTGCACCAGCAAAAACTCATCGGAGTCGCCGTGTGTGTATTGCCCATCGCCGGTCGACCCGCCGACTTCGAATTTGACGCTGAAGACTTCGATGTGTTCGGGCGGATTGGGCGTGAGCAACTGCTTGACGGCGTGATGGCCGAACGTCAACGCCGGCCGCGCCGAGGTGCGAAGCACCCGCGCGCCCGCACCGCCATTCTTGTCGAACAGGTCAGCAAGGCTGACGCCTAGCGCCTCCGCGATCTTGCGCAGCGATGCGACGCTCCCCTGCGTCAGGCCCCGCTCGAATTGGCTCAAAAAGCTTTCAGACAAGCCCGTCGCGTCAGCGAGCTGCCGAAGGGTCAGCCGCCTTCTCGTCCGCGCCGAGCGTAGCGCGGCGCCAAGATCAGCATAGGAACGCTCTAGCAATTGACCTCCGACGGTGTCACTGTATATATCTTCAGTGATACTGTAGAGCCTACAGTAGGGAATTGAAGCCGTCAACGCCGAGCGTTCCCGGTGCACAGAGAGCGAAGGTGAAGATGCCGATGATCCGAGTTGAAATGTTCGCGGGCCGAACGCATGAGCAGAAGCAGAACTTCGCGAAGGCCGTCACCGAGAGCTTCGTGAGCATCTGCGGGGGAACGCCGCAGAGCGTTCAGATCATTTTCAACGACATCGCCAAGGAAAATTGGGCGACCGCCGGTGCGTTGGCGGAAGGCCCTCCCTTTCACGGCACGCCCCCGAAGAGCGCTTGAAAGGATCCTGACGATGGCGACGCCAGTTGACTGCGTTTACACGATTACTGGAAATGGTCCCCCGCTTTTCATGGTGCACGGCATCGGGGCGCGTCGCGCGACCTGGGCCGGCCTGATCGAGCATCTGAAAAATGATTTCACCTGCATTGCCTACGACCTGCGCGGTCACGGCGCATCGCCGCATGGCGACGGCCAGTTCGGGCTCGATGAACTTGTCGCCGATCTCGAGGCGCTTCGCTCCAGGCTCAACATTGAAAAAGCCAGCATCGTCGGGCATTCGCTTGGCGGCATGATCGGCCCCGCCTATGCCCGCGCTTATCCGGATCGCGTTTCCGCACTTGGTCTTTTCTCAACCGCGGCGTTCAGAACGCCCGATGACAGCGCCAAGGTCAAAGGCGTCGTAAAGGCCATGGAAGATACCAGCATCGAGGCGGCGCTCGATACGCTCGTCATTCGATGGTTTACGGACGAGTTTCAATCCAACAATCCCGACAAGATTGCCGTTCGCAAGAAGCAGGTGCTGGAAACAGATCCCGGCGTTTTCCTGAACGTGTTTCATATCTACGCGGAAACCGAGATGAGCCCGTGGCTCCACGAAGTCAAAACACCCTCGCTGGTGCTGACCGGAGAGCTCGATGGCGGATGCAATCCCCGGCTCAACAAGCAGATTGCCCAGGCTTTGGAAAATTCCGAACTCGTCATCCTGGACGGATTGAAGCATGCAATCCTGATCGAAGCGCCTGACCGTGTGGCATCGCCGACATTGAAATTCCTGAAGGCGCATTCGACCTGAGGCGGCCGGGCCGATCGCGCTGCCCCCCATCAAATCAACCGTGAGCGAATCCCGGTAGAAACGAAACGTAGTCTTGTCAGGTGCCGCCGCCGGACAATGATTTAACCAGCCGATAGAGATATTCGTCGCCCTCATAGAATGACTTCACGAGAACGCGCTCGTCCTTGCCGTGAATACGGCTGTCGTTGACATCGCCTGCAAGTCCCGAATGGCCGTAGGTTGGAATACCCGCGTTGCGCAGATAACTTCCGTCGGTAGCGCCCGCGCTCATGGTCGGAAGCACGGTCGCGCCGGGCCAAAACTCTTTCGATAATTTCTCGATCGATCCCATGATCTCTTCATTCAGCGCGGACGGCATACTCAGGACCGGCTGATCGATTTGCGTGATCGTGATCTGATCGTCGGCGAGCACGCGCTCCAGGGTCGCCTTGACCTCATCGACTGCTTCGCCGGGCATCACCCTGCAATTGACTGTGGCGCTCGCCAATTGCGGCAGCGCATTGAACGCTTGTCCGCCCTCCAGCATGGTTGCGACGCAGGTTGTCCGTAACAGCGCGTTATAGCCGGGATTGGCGGTGAGGCGGACAAACGACGGCGTGGCTGGATCCAGTTGATCCGACAGCACCGCGTGCATATCGGCCGCGGTCTGCCCGCCTTCGAGTTGCGCCGTGCGGTCAAAATAGGCGCGGGTGGTCTCATTGAGCTTCGGGGGAAAGTCGAATTTGGAGAGACGCACCAACCCCTCCGCCAGATGATAGATCGCATTGTCCTTGATCGGGACCGCACTGTGGCCGCCGTGATTTTTCACGGCGAGCCGATAGGTCAGCGAATATTTCTCGCTGGTCTGGACGCTGTTCCGGATTGGCTTGCCGTCCTTCAATCCGACACCGCCGCCCTCGTTCAAGGCGAACTCGGCGTCGATCAGGTCGCGATGGTTCTTGAGCAGCCACTGGATGCCGAGGCCGTCGCGATCGAGAATTTCCTCGTCGGTCTCAAGCGCCACGATGATATCGCGATCGGGCTTGTAGCCTTCCTGCTTGTAACGGATCAGATTGGCGATAAAGGCCGACGCCATGAACTTGTCGTCACCGGTGCCGCGCGCATAGAAATAGCCGTCCTTCTCGGTCAGCTTGAACGGATCGACCGACCAGTCTTCGCGGTTGGCCGGCACGACGTCGAGATGCGCCACCAGCAGGATCGGCTTGCGCGCGCCGGTGCCGTGCAGACGGGCAACCAGATCGCCCTTGTGCGACGCCGGCGAGAATGCGTGAACGTCAGCATCCGCAAAGCCCGCCGTCCGGAGACGGGCCGCCATCGCCTCGGCCGCCCGCGCGGTGTCTCCCGTCGCGGTCACCGTGTTGATTTCGATAAGCTCCTTGTAGACGTCGAAGGCGAGTTGCTGTTGCGGGCTCAGCCCTTCAGCAACTGCCATTGAGGGCAGGACCGAGACCAGAACGACGGAGAGAGCAATCCAAAAACGATTTCGCGATGTGATGCCGCCGTGCCGGATTTCGCTAGACATCCTCGCCCTCCCACGAAGTGACTTCCATCGGGTTAATTCAGACAGGTAACCGGTTCGCTGGCAAGGTATCGTTCCAGGCTTCTATCGGCGGACGGCTTGTACATCCACGGCTGTCACGGCATCTTGATAATTGTTGTCGAAATGCGTCCGCAGATAATTCACCACGGCGGCAATTTGATCGTCGCTCATCATCGCCCCGAATGGAGGCATCCCGTGTCGCCCGTTGACAACGATCTCGATCGGATACCCACTGGCTTTGAGAGCCTGGTCCCCGGCCAGCGAAGGATAGGTTCCGGCGCCCGCCGCACCCTTGCCGTCGGACATGTGGCAGCCCTGGCAAACGTTGGCGAACAATTTCTCGCCCGTCATTTCGGAAAACCTGTAGCCCGCGCTTAATGCAGATCGGAAAGCCGAGGGCACATCGTTTTGCGCAGGCGCCGCAAGCGACCATAGCGAAAGCGCCGCGACCGTCGTCACGGTAAAGGCAGCGCCGCGTTTCACATTTCCTGGCATCATCCGGACAACATCAGCGGAACATCACCCCGATAACATGACACTAACCGTTGACCACGCGATCATGCAGCCGGGTGATGGCGTTGAGCGACGATAGAATAGCGCCCTCCTGCCACGCCGGAATGTAGGACGCGTGTTCGCCCGCCAGCATGATCCGGCCATCGATTTGGCAGAGATTATCGTAGTGCTCCACCCGTGCTCCGTCGGTCCAGTCGCCGGAGCAGCCCAAGGTAAAGGGCATGCGATGCCAGGCAACGGCGACGCCGTTCTCGAATTCGGCTGGGTATTGCGGATGAATGCTGGCGCCGAATTCGACCGCGCGGGCGATCCGCTCGGCCGGCGGCATCGACGTGAATTCGTAGGCGTTCGCGCCGTCGAACAGATAGGCTCCGAGCAGCACGCCCTTGCCCGCGCTGTTGAAGCCGGTGTTGGGATAGGCGATCTGCCGGATCGGCAGGTCGGTGTAGCTGATGCCGCCATAGATCGCCTCGTCCTCTTCCCAGAACCGCCGCTTGAACTGCAGGCCGATCTTGACCGACGCCGCGTAGGGCACGGCGTCGATGGCGGCTTTCATGCGACCGCCGACATCGATCGGAAGCTGGCTCAGAATCGAAAGCGGAATCGTGCAGATGCACCAATCCGCCTTGGCCTGTTGCGGGCTCGCCGGCGACTTGAGGTCGGTGTAGGTGACGGTGACACCACTGGCATCCTGCTGTACCCGGGTCACCTTCGCGTCGTAGCGAATGACATCGCCGACTTCCCTGGCGAACGCCTTGCCGATCATGTCCATGCCACCCACCGGCTGAAACATCGTGGTCTGGAAGGTGTGAAGCGCGAAATTCTGCAGGTAGCGCCAGAGCCGGGATTTGAGGATATCCGACAGACCGATCGGCTCGCCCGCGACCGGCGCCGCGCCGACGCCCCCGCCCGGATTCTTGGCGTAACCGCGAAAGTCAGCGGAAATCAGATTGGCCTTGTAAGCATAGTTGGCGTCGAGCGCGCCCCATGACCGCAGTGCCTCCATCAGGATCTCGCGATCCTCTCTCGATACAGCTTCGTCAAGCTTGCCCTGCTGTGTGGCCTTGGCGAGCAATTCCGAAATCTGTCCCTGGAAATCGGTCTTGATGTCGCGAATGCGTTGCGGAGCGCCGCCGAACGCCCCGGTCGTATGCAGGAGCGCGTTGTGATTGAGCTGAATGAACGGTTCGAGCGCGACGCCCAGGCGCCTGCAATAATCGAGAAGCGCACGATGGTGATAAGGAATCCGCCATGGGCCGGGATTGATGTAAAGGCCCTGATCGAATTCGCAGGTCTGTTTGAAGCCACCGAGTTCGGTGAATGAATCCCCGCCCCGCAAGGTCCAGTTGCGGCCGCCCGCCCGGCTGTTGAACTCCAGAATCCGGACGCTGTAGCCGGCCTTGCGCAACTCCAGCGCCGCCGTCATGCCGGCAAGCCCGGCGCCGAGGATCAGGACGGAAGCGCCCTTCGGATCGCCATCGAGCTTGATCGGGCCCCTGTATCCGGAGTCGGACGCGAACCCGAGGCTCGTCATCGCATGATACATCGCGGCGCTGCCGGAGACCGCTCCGATCAGCGACAGCAGATCACGCCGGGTCACGGGTACGCGCTCGCTTGGCATCGCTACTTATTGCGCAATTCGATCCGGCACCCAAGTTTTTGTTCATGGGCAAAACGTTCACGGCAGCACGAGCCATTGCCTTTGGCTGCCGTGTCGGTCACCCAGATATGCCGGCATCGCCCATGGTGAGGACCATGGGGCATCCGTAACACTGCTCGCCTGGGCGCAGGCGGCCTAGGCCCCGGCGACCACGTCGGATAGCGAAAACAGCCGCCCCCTAATGCAAAAGGCCCCGCTAGGGGCCTTTTAACACTATACCGCGTCTTTCGCCGCCTTGACCGGGCGCGCCCTGACGATCTTCCGGGCCGGTTTGGCCTTGAACGTCATCGCTTCTCCGGTGAATGGATTTGTGCCCTGCCGCGCCTTGGTGGCGGGCTTTTTGATAACGACGAACTTGGCAAATCCCGGAACCAGGAAGACGCCGGCTTTCTTCAGCTCTTTATAGCCGACGGTCGCCAGCGTCTCCAGCACGCCCTTGACGTCCTTCTTTGCTACTTCGGTCTCGGCAGAGATCTTCTCGATCAGCTGCGATTTCGTCATCTGTACTGCCATTTTGTCTCCTGTAAGTTGATTCGCGTCAGGGACAGTATTGGGAAATCCTGCGGGGAAAACAGCACTTGGCGCGATCTGCACAGTTTTTGTTGGTGGCCAAGCTTATTTCAAGCCTATTTCAAGCCTATTTCCGGCCGGCGGCAACCCGCCGCCCCTTGGAATCCAGGGGATTGGCGTGATTCCAGCTGCCCCCCCCCCCTCTAGCGCGGCAGCAGCTTCGCGTCGCGATACCTGTCCAATTGATCGCGGATCATGGCCATCGTATCGACGCTCGTATTGAACCCTGCGCGCCTCAGCCGGCCGGTATCGGACAGCAAATCCCATTCCTTGGCGAACACGAAATCAGCGAACTCCCAAGACGCCAGGCTTTCAAGCGAACGCCGTTCCAGTCCGTGCCGTTCGACGATCCTGTCCCAGACCGGCCCCTTGTCAGCCATCCAGGTCGCAAGCTTTATATGGCGCGGCACGCCGCAGCGCACACCGAACCATCGCGCCAGCAACGGCCAGACCTGACACCAACGAAAGCAATCACCGTTGGTGACATTGAACGCCGCGTTCTTCCCCGCCTCATGCGTCGAGACAAAAATGATCGCTTCCGCAAGACAAGTCGCGTCCGACAATTCGGACAGCACGGAATAGCCGGCAGCACTTCCGGGGAAATCCAGCGGCACGTTGAGCTCCCGGCAAATCGCAGCGTAAGCGCCGAGAACCGTAATCAGGTTTCTGGCGCGGCGAGGGGCGAAGTCGCAGATATAGGACGGCCGCGATGCCGACCAGCTCCAGCGCGCCCGCGCCGCGCGCTCGCTCAAAAGGTCCTGCTGATTGTAATAAAAGTTTGGCGGCGGATGCCGGGGATCGTCTTCGCGCGACGGCGTCGGATAAGGACCGAGATGCATGCCGTACCACTTGATGCCTTCGAGCAAGTGAACGTGCTCAAGCGCATCCGAGCGCGTTTCGAGCGCGTCCAGCGTCGCGGCCAACATGGCGACATTGCTCTCGACGTCCTCGACACCGCCTTCGCGGAATGGCGCACGCGCGGCGAAAAAAGCATGCGTCACCGGTTCGATCGCCGCCAAAGCGCGCCTGCAGGATGCGGGATCGGTCAGATCGGCCGCGATATGGATGAAAGGCGCCTCGCCTGAAGGCACGGTGCGTGACATCCCGTAAACCCGCCAGCCGGAATGGCGCGCCAATGCGGCTGCGAGCGGACCGCCGGTAGCACCGGTCGGCCCGATGACAAGCGCAACCTGTTCAGACATTCCAACCAAACCTCCGCTTGATGGAGACTATTTCCGACTCTGAAATTCGATGCAACACCACGAATTCATGGCGTCGCGAGGCGGGCTGCAGCGTGGCTTCGCTGCATCACAACGCCGTTAGATCGGAACGTTTGAGACGGCGGACTGTTTGCTCTTCGACTAATCATCAGGAGAAACAATCATGAGAAAGTTAGGAACGATAGGCGCGGCCTGTCTGGCGATCGCCCTGGCAGCAGCATCCCCGGCACTCGCACGAGGCGGTGGCGGCGGACATGGCGGCGGCGGCGGAGGCGGACATATGGGTGGCGGCGGCGCGCATTTCGGTGGCGGTGGCTTCGGCGGCGCTCACTTCGCCGGTGGTGGATTTCACGGCGGCGGCTTCCATGGCGGCGGATTCCACCGTGGCGGGTTCGGGCGCGGGATTGGAGCCGGCATCGTCGCCGGCGCAGCGCTCGGAGGCCTCGGCTATTACGGCGGCTACTATCCGTATTATGGCGATTCCTACGCTTACGATTACGACGATGGTTACGCGCCCGCGCCCTATTACGGCAACGGCGATTTCGCCTGCCAGCCGGGAACCTGGTTCCGCGGCGAAGACGGACGGCGGCATCTCTGCCAGTAACCAATAGTTTAGCGAGACGAAGAAGGACGAAGAAGGCGGCCGGATTGGCCGCTTTCTTTGATTTCCCGGCCCTCGTTCAAGACGCATCGGTGCGACCTGCGACCGCAGCCTCAGCCCCGGAAAGGCCGCACTCCCAAATCAAACTGGACTCAATCGTAATGTGCCCGGCGTTGTAGCTGTCATTCGAAAATGATTGGCCTGTTTTCAAGATTGCACGCTTTATTCGAAAGACCGTGAAGTTAATCGCGATAGGCGAAGCCTCACCACGGTTTGAGTTCAGGTGCGATTGCGCAAGCGCCGTTCAAATTGAAAAGAAATTAGATGAGAATGTTCCGCAACATGTAGCGAAAGAGATTTCGCTTTGAGATGCATCTCAGACGATGGCTCGGCCCCACATTGTACCGGAGGAGTAACGAACCATGACGCGCACAAATACCGTTACGCAAGCGACTATTCCGGCGCCCCAAAAAATAACTGTCGCCCTCACCGTCAATGACGTCGAGACCCAGCTCAAAATAGCACCGTGGACCACGCTGCTGGACGCGTTGCGCGATCATCTGAATCTAACCGGGACCAAGAAGGGCTGCGACCACGGTCAATGCGGCGCCTGCACGGTTCTGGTCGACGGGCGGCGCGTCAATTCCTGTCTCACACTTGCCGTCATGAAGGATGGCGCCAAAATCACCACCATCGAGGGCCTTGCGGCAAAGGACGCGCTGCATCCAGTCCAGCAGGCGTTCATCGACCATGATGCGTTCCAGTGCGGCTATTGCACGCCGGGACAGATCTGCTCGGCCGTCGGCCTGATCGCCGAAGGCAAAGCGAACAGCCCCGACGAAATCCGCGAACTGATGAGCGGAAATATCTGCCGTTGCGGCGCCTATCCGAACATCGTGGCGGCGATCCAGCAGGCGAGGCAATCATGATCAACTTCCAGTATGCGCGAGCAAACGATGTGGCCGACGCGGTGCGTCTGATCGCCGCCGACCCGACCGCCAAATTCATCGCGGGCGGCACCAACCTCGTCGACCTGATGAAGGACGATGTCGAACGCCCCTCGCGGCTGATCGATATTACGCGGTTGCCGCTTAGGGATGTCGGGGAGACGGCGAACGGAGGGCTGCGCATCGGCGCGCTGGTGCCAAATTCCGATCTCGCCTGGCACCCGCTGATCGAGCAGCGCTATCCGCTGCTATCAAGCGCGATCCTCGCCGGAGCTTCGGCGCAGTTGCGCAACATGGCATCGACCGGCGGCAATCTCCTGCAACGCACGCGGTGCGCCTATTTCTATGATACCGCGACGCCCTGTAACAAGCGCCAGCCGGGCACCGGATGCTCGGCCATCGGCGGCGTCAACCGCGGTCATGCGATCCTCGGCACCAGCGAAGCCTGCATCGCGACGCATCCATCCGACATGTGCGTCGCACTCGCAGCCCTCGATGCAACGGTGCGCGTGACGGGACCGGCTGGAACGCGCGTGATGGCGTTTGCGGACTTCCATCGTCTTCCCGGGCAGACACCTGAAGTCGATACCAATTTGCACCCGGACGAAATTGTCATTGCAGTTGAACTGCCGGCGCAGGGGTTTGCGACGAACTACTCCTACCTGAAAATCCGCGATCGGCTCTCCTATGCGTTCGCGCTGGTCTCGATCGCGGCGGCGCTGGAACTCGAAGGCGGCACGATCAAGGACGCCCGTCTGGCTCTCGGCGGCGTCGCCCACAAACCTTGGCGCGATACGGCGGCGGAAGCTGCCCTGAAGGGCCAGGCGCCCAACGAAGAAAATTTCAGACGCGCCGCCGATGTTCTGCTGCGCGACGCTAGGGGGTTCGAGCATAACACCTTCAAAATCGATCTGGCGCGCCGTGGCATCATCCGGGCGCTGACTCAGGCCGCGCAAGCGACGCCTCAATCGCAGTCGAACAAGAAAATCCGGTAAGCGCCCTACGGCAAGGCGCAATCGTAGCTCCACAGGAACAAGTGAGCAGACCAATGGCACCTTACATCGGTACTTCCATCTCTCGCGTCGACGGCCGCGCCAAGGTCACTGGCGAAGCCAAGTATGCCGGCGACTTCAACAGCAACGGCCTCGCCTATGGCAGCGTCGTCGAGTCGGCGATTCCCCGTGGCCGCATCGCGCGCATCGACGCCAGCGCCGCGCTGCGTGTCGAAGGCGTGCTCGATGTGATCACCCACGAGAACCGGCCGCGCATGGCCGGCTCGGACAAGGCCTGGAAGGACGATGTCGCACCGGAAGAAGGTTCGCCGTTCCGTCCGCTCTACGACGACAAGATCATGTTCAGTGGCCAGCCGATCGCGCTGGTGCTGGCCGAAGAATGGGAGATCGCGCGCTACGCGGCGTCCCTGGTGCACGTCGAGTATGAAAAGCAGGCATTCGTCACCGACCTGTACAAGCAGCGCGATCAGGCGTTTGTCGTCGAGAAGCCGGACAAGCCGCACGGCAACGCGCAGAAAGCCTACGCGGCCGCCGACGTGCGTCACGAGGCCGAATATTTCATCCCGACCGAGCATCACAACCCGATGGAATTGTTTGCCTCCACCGTGATGTGGGACGGCGGCGGCAAGCTTACCGTCTATGACAAGACGCAGGGCGTGCAGAACGTGCAGCGCTATCTGTGCAGCGTGTTCAACATGAAGGCGGGCGATTTGCGCGTGATATCGCCGTTCGTCGGCGGCGCGTTCGGCGCAGGACTCCGTCCGCAATATCAGGCGGTGCTGGCCGTGCTCGGGGCGCTGGCGCTGGAACGCTCGGTGCGTCTCGTGCTGACGCGGCAGCAGATGTATGGGCTCGGCTATCGGCCGGCGACCATCGAGCGCCTTGCGCTCGGTGCGAACGCCGGCGGAACACTTGACGCGATCACCCACGAGGCGATCGCCGTCACGTCGCAATTCGAAGACTTCTCCCGCAACGATACCGGTTGGGCGGCGCAGCTCTACAAATCCGCCAATGCGAAATATGTGCACAAATTGGCGCGGCTGGATGTCCCGACCTCCAGCGACATGCGCGCGCCTGGCGCTGCCACCGGCGTTTATGCGCTCGAAAGCGCGATGGACGAGCTTGCCGTGGCTCTGAAGCTCGATCCCGTAGAGTTGCGGCTACGCTGCTACTCGGATCGGGACCAGAACGAGGACGTTCCTTATACCAGCAAGCAACTGCGTGAATGCTACCGCCAGGGCGCCGAAGCCTTCGGCTGGGACAAGCGCAAGGCGCAACCGCGCTCGATGCGCGACGGCAAGGATCTGGTCGGCTGGGGCATGGCGACGGGTATCTGGGACGCATTGCAGATGCCGGTGGCCGCTCGCATCGTGCTGTCTGCGAACGGGCACGCGGAGGTATCCTGCGCGGCGTCCGACATCGGCACCGGCACCTACACGATCCTAGCGCAGGTTGCGGCCGACGCGCTGGGCCTGCCGATCGAGAACATCAGCATCAAGCTCGGCGACTCGACCCTTCCCGAAGCGCCGGTGGAAGGCGGGTCGTGGATGGCGGCCTCGGCGTCGCACGCGGTCGCCACGACGGCCGAAGAGGTCCGCAAGGAACTGCTGATTCTGGCGAAGGCTGTGAAGGATTCGCCTTTGGCAAACGCAAAACCTGAAGACGTCGTACTCGCGGACGGCAAGCTCGTCAGCAAGCAGGATGCGAGCCGCACAGTCTCGATCGCCGACGCGATGCGGCACAGCGCGATCGACAGGATCGAAAAGGAAAAAACCAACAGCTTCCCGGATGACAAGTCGCACGCGCGCAACACCCATTCGGCGGTGTTCGCCGAAGTGAAGGTGGATGAGCAGCTCGGTGTGATCCGTGTCACCCGCGTCGTCAGCGCGATCGCGGCCGGGCGCATCCTGAACACCAAGACCGCGCACAGCCAGATCATGGGCAGCGTCGTGTGGGGCATCGGCATGGCGCTGCACGAGGAGACGGTGTACGACCACAAGCTCGGCCGCATCATGAACGCCAACATCGCCGAGTACCACGTGCCGGTGAATGCCGATGTGCACGACATCAAGGTGATCTTCGTCGACGAACCGGACGAGATCGTCAATCCACTCGGCATCAAGGGCCTAGGTGAAATCGGTATCGTCGGCGTTGCCGCAGCCATCGCAAACGCGATCTATCACGCCACCGGCAAGCGCGTGCGCGATCTCCCGATCACGCTGGACAAGCTGCAGCGTTCGGCCTAGCGAGCCGTTACGAGCCGCTGGCCGGCAGGGCCTTTCGCCCGGCCGGCTTCCGTTCGATCGGATGAATGTCGATTTCGCGTAAGCGACCCAGCCGCAGCACGTCCATCTGGAGCTTGCGATCGATCCGGTCGCGATCGAGCGTACGGATCAAATCATCGACGCCGTTGATTTCGACACCGTCGAGACGGATCACGACATCGCCGGGCAACAGCCCGGCCTGCGCCGCCGGTCCATCCGGCTCGATCTGCATCAGCAATGCGCCCATCTTGTTCTCGACGCCCGCGAGCACCGCGTGCCTCCGCGGAATAGGCGCGCTCTGTCCGGACACGCCGATATGGGCGCGCCGCACATAGCCGTGACGGATGATCTCCGACAGCACGAACTGCGCGGTGTTGCTGGCGACCGCAAAGCAGATGCCCTGCGCGCCGCTGATGATCGCGGTGTTGATCCCGATCACTTCGGCTGATGACGACACCAGCGGACCTCCGGAATTGCCGGGGTTAAGCGCGGCATCGGTCTGGATCACGTCCTCGATGGTTCGGCCGTTCGCGGAACGGATCGAGCGCCCGAGCGCCGACACCACACCGGCGGTAACGGTCGACTCAAATCCCAAGGGATTGCCGATCGCGACCACCAACTGGCCACGGCGCAGGCTTTTTGAATTGCCGAGCGAGGCGTAGTGCAGATCGCGCGCGCCATCGGCGCGCAGCAACGCGAGGTCGGTATCGGGGTCGACGCCGAGCACCCGCGCGTCGGTGACGATGCCCTCATTGTCCCGCAGCCTGATCTGCTTGGAGGTGCCGACCACATGGCTGTTGGTGAGCACCAGGCCATCGGGCGAAATGACGATGCCGGAGCCGAGCCCCCCACGCTCACGCGCCTGGGGCTCCTTCGGCCCGGTTTCCACGCGCACGACCGCCGGCCCAATGCGTTCGGTAACGTCGATGACCGCATTGGAATAGGCGTCAAGCAGCGCGGAATCGCTGGCTGGAGCCGGTTCGGATGTTCTCAGCGGCGACAGGTCGTCGGCTGTATCTCGGGTAAAATCTAACATGGCTAAGTCCTCTGATGGTGTCAGATGGTGGCCATATTTCGCCGTCGCAAGGGCTGCCGCGGCGCCCTGCCCCGGCGCGCCGCAGTGATCAGGCCCGCGAAAAACGCATCATCCGCCTCCCCGATCCCGCCGGCTGCCGCGCAAGGCAGTAACGAAGAGCGAACCGATCGGACTCGGCAATCGAGCGTAGCCGCGGCATCGACCGAGCAGCCGATTTCCACGAACCATCAATTCGGTTCACGCGCGTTGACGCGTGCTGTACAGTGCCGACGCCGGGTTGCACAAAATGTCCTATAGTCGAGGGATCGTATGTCTGTTGCGCCCACTTCGTTGCTGACCCGCCTGTTGCTCGTCTCGTTCGCTACCTTGTCGCTTCTGCTGGCGGCACCACAAGCTAAGGCCGAGGACAAGGTTCTGCGCGTAGGAACGTTGAAGCTCATTCACGGCATCACCCCCTATTTCTACCAGAAATTTGCCCCGCCCGGTTACACCGTAGAGGTCATACCGTTCGAGAGCCCGACGGATGGCAAGAATGCGGTGCTGACTGGCACCGTCGATACCTGCATCCACGGCATTGCCGCCTTTCTGCTCGGCGCAGCGGCGGGCGAGCCGGTGGTGATCGTCGCCGCCGCGACCAATCGCGGCATGGGAATCGTCGCCGATGCTAAATCCGACATCAAGACCATCAAGGATCTCAAGGGAAAGCGCGTCGCGATCTTCCCGGGTTCGACGCAGGAAGTCGTCATCCTCGAACGCCTCAAGGCCGAGGGTATGTCGATCAGCGACATTCAGCCGATTCGGCTTTCGTTCAGCGACATGCCGGCGGCATTGGCCCGCGGCGATATCGATGCTTACGTTGGCGCGGAGCCCGGCCCCGGCATCAGCATTGCAAACGGTACCGGCAGGCTGGTCGAATATCCGTATTCCACACCGATCGGTTCGCTCAACATGATCCTGTCCGCGAGCGAAAAAATGATCAAGGAAGATCCCGAGCGGATCAAGATGATCGTCAAAATGCACGAGCAGGCGACAGATTACGCGATGGCGCACCCCGATGAGATGATCCAAGTGGCCATGCAGAAGCTCGGCCAGCAGCGCAAGTCGATCGAGATTGCCGTCCCCAATGTCGAACTGACCTGGAAGATCGACGACGATTTCATCAAGCGCGCCAAAGCCTATAGCGAACTCATGGTCGAGAAAAAGCAGGTTCGTCAGGCGCCCGATATGTCGCGAGCGATCACCGAACAGTTCATGTAGCCGATGGCCGTGAACGACCACGTCACCACCCTGTCGGAATCCGCGGAACGGAGCGCACCGGAAGCCGCCGCCGCGATCCGCCGTCGCAATCGGCAGCGGCTGGAAACGCTGCGGGCCTTTGCGCTGGGTGCCGGTTTCCCGATCCTGCTTGTGCTGATCTGGGATCGTGCGGTTGCGATGACCGGCACGCGGCTCATTCCGAGCCCGTATCAGGTCGCCGTGATGATGTACGACTTCTCGTTCGGAGGCGTCTATGACGACGCCTTCAGCGGCACGATTTTGATCCACGTCTGGAAGTCAGTACAGCGGGTCTACGGGGGGTTCTTTCTCGCCGCACTGATCGGCATTCCCTTGGGAATGATGATCGGACGTATCAAGATGCTGCGGCAATTGCTGGATCCGACGATCTCGCTGCTCAGACCTATACCGGTGACGGCATGGTTGCCGTTATCGATGATCTTTTTTGGATTGGGACCGAATGCGGCGATCTTCCTGGTGTTCCTCGGCGCTTTTTATCCGATCCTGCTGAACACGATGTTCGGCGTGCGCTCGATCGATCCGCGCCTGTTCGAGGCAGCCTCGATGCTCGGCTGTTCTGGGGCGGGAATGTTTCGTCAAATCGTGCTTCCCGCGTCCCTGCCGGCGATTTTCAATGGACTGCGGATCGCGCACGGTTTCGCCTGGATATTGATCGTGGTCGGTGAAATGACCGGCGTCCCCACCGGCCTCGGCTCGGTGGTGATGGATGGCCGCACGCTTTCACGCACCGATCTCGTGATCACCGGCATGATCGTCATCGGCGCCTGCGGGTTTGTCACCGACAGGATCATCGTTGCGATCAGCAATCGCTTGTTGAGCTGGAGCCCGCAGCACCTTGAGTAACGCGCCGCGCCCAAATATCCTGACCATCCGCGGTGTTACCAAACGCTTTGCGGTTGGCGACGACGAAGTCGAGGCGCTGGCCCCGGTCGATCTGACGATTCCGCAAGGCGAATTTGTCTGCCTGATCGGCGCGTCCGGCTGCGGGAAATCGACGCTTCTGCGCATCATCGCCGGCTTCGAGGAGCCGACCACCGGAAACGCTTCGGTCTACGGCAAAACCATCACTGGCCCGGGCAGCGACCGCGGCATGGTGTTCCAGGACTATGCCCTGTTTCCGTGGATGACAGTGCGGGAGAACATCAGCTTTGGCCCGCGGCAGCGCCAATTGCCACACGGCGAGATTCAGAGGCTCACGGATGAATTCGTGAAGATGGTCGGACTGGAGCGCTTCGCCGACCGCTATCCAAGCCAATTGTCGGGCGGAATGAAGCAACGCGTGGCGATCGCGCGCGTGCTGGCAAACAATGCCAATATCCTCCTGATGGATGAGCCGTTCGGAGCGCTGGACGCGCTGACCCGCGAGCAGCTTCAGCACGAACTCTTGCAAATCTGGTCGCGTACCGGCGTGACCGCCATCTTCGTCACGCATTCGGTCGAAGAAGCCGTGCTGTTGGCGGACCGGGTGCTGGTGATGAGTGCCGGACCGGGACGGATCGATAGCGATTTCCGCATCGACCTCGCCCGGCCGCGAGACGTGTCTTCACCGGAATTCAATGCCTTGCGGCGTGACATCGCCCGCCGGCTCACCAGCCACCTCGTGCCGTCGCAGGCGTGACATCGATCCGCATCATTTCCCGACGGATTGACCGTGCTGCCTAAAGAGGCAGCACGGTGCCCGGCAGAAATGCAGTAGCGACTTTAACATCTTGATAAATAGTCATTTTTGGAAAACCATTCGGTGGCATACAAGTTGCGTGTAACGCGCGGAATGCCCCAATTTCCAGTCCAGTTGAGCGTGCGGAACGTCCGAAAGTCCTTCGCCGGCAAGGCCGGCGAAGTCCGTGTCCTCGACGACCTCTCCTTTGACATCAACGAGCGTGATTTCGTCAGCATCATCGGGCCGAGCGGCTGCGGCAAGACCACGATCTTCAACGTCATCGCCGGCCTGATCGAGCCCGATTCCGGCTCCATGCACTATCGCGGCGAGGAAATCGAAAGCCTGCGCGGCCGCGTCGGCTACATGATGCAGAAGGACCTGCTGTTTCCCTGGCGCACCGTGCTCGGCAATGTCCTGCTCGGGCTCGAAACGCGCGGCGTCGATCGCGATGAGGCCGAAGGCAAAGCCCGCGAATACCTCAAAGGGTTCGGCCTTTCCGGATTCGAGAACGCCTATCCGAAAACATTGTCCGGCGGCATGCGGCAGCGGGTGGCGTTGATCCGCACCCTCATCATGGATCCGGACATCCTGCTGCTCGATGAACCCTTCTCCGCGCTGGACTACCAGACCCGGCTTTATCTCGAGGGCGTGCTGAAGGACGCGGTGGAGACCTATAACAAGACCGTGATCCTGGTGACGCACGACATCGATGAAGCGGTGGCGCTGTCGAAGCGCGTCGTCGTGCTCAGCGGGCGTCCCGCCCGTGTGAAGATCGTGCACGACATCGAAATCTCAGCGCCCTCCCCGATCGCGGCCCGCAGCGACGTCAGGTTTTCAGGCTACTTCCACGCGCTCTGCGCCGAACTCGATATCCAGACCGAGAAAACCGCTTGACCCTCACAATGCCCGGCACCGCCCCTTTGCAAAAACGCAAAACGCGTCGCGCGCGCCGCCGCGCCAGCTTCGACACCACGCTCGGCCGCGCGACACTGCAGGTGGCGGCCGTGGTCGCGTTCTTCGCGCTGTGGGAGATCGGCGTCCGCGCCGGCTGGATTTCCGCCTTCCTGGTCGGTTCGCCGTCCGGAATCTTCGCGCTCTGGTTCAAGATGATCGCCAGCGGCGAGTTGCTGTCGGACACCTGGTACACCCTGTTCGAGGCCATCCTCGGTTTCGTCATCGGCACCATCTTCGGATCGTTGCTGGGGCTCGCGCTCTGGTACTCGGTATTTGTGGCGCGGCTGGTCGAGCCCTTTATCGTTGCCATCAATAGCGTGCCGAAGATCGCGCTGGCGCCGATCGTCGTGTTGTGGTTCGGCACCGGGCTCGTATCCAAAGTTGCCTTGTCGGTATCGCTGACCGCCATCGTGGCGCTGATCGCCGCCTATCAAGCGGCAAAGGACGCCGACGTCGATCTGCAGTCGCTGCTGATCTCGATGGGCGCGGACAAGCATCAGGTGTTCTTCAAGGCGGTGGTGCCGTCGACCTTGCCGTCGATTATCGCGACGTTCCGGATCAATGTCGGCTTCGGCCTCGTCGGCGCGGTGGTGGGCGAATTCATTTCGTCACAGCGCGGGCTCGGCCATCTGATCTACACGGCGTCTAGTCTCTACGACCTCAACACCGTCTGGGTCGGACTGTTCACGCTGATGATCATGGGCTTCGTCCTCTATTACGTGATCGACCTGATCGAGCGGACCAGTTTGCCCTGGAAGCAGTCGAACACCACCCATCAGGTTCAGGTTTAAAACCCAATGCCGAACATACGGAGCCGTCAAATGTCGTTGCTTAAGCGTATTATCCGCGCCACCGCGCTGACCTCGATCTTGCTGGCCACGCCGGCGCTCGCAGACAACAAGAAGGTCGTGCTGTCGCAGGCGTTCCAGTCGATGCTGTATCTGCCGCTTTACGTGGCGATCGACGAAGGATTCTTCACCCAGCAAGGCCTCGACCTCACCAAGGAGACTGCCGGCGCGCCGACGGTGGCGCTGTCCGCGGTCATTTCCGGGAGCGCGCAGTTTTCAATCCACGGACCGGAATGGACGGCGATCGCGGCGTCCAAGGGGGCTCCGGTCGACATCATCGCCAATGTCGTGAACGGCGCGGCGGTGTGGATCGCGACCGCGCCCGACTTCAAATTCAGCAGCATCAAGGACATCAAGGGCCAGAAGGTCGTCACCGGCCTGATGCCGACCACCAGCACCTCGCTGTTCATCAAGCTGCTCAAGGAAAACGGCATGGACGCAAAGACCGACGTCGACATGATCCAGGTTGCGATCGGCTCCGAACCCGGACCGTTTGTCGCCAAGCAGGCCGATGTCGCCGTGATGTATGAGCCGGGCCTCGATCAGGCCGTTGCCAAGGGCATGAAGGTCGTGCTCGGATTCCCGAAATCCTACGGCGCCTACGCCTTCTCGGCCGTGACTGCGCGCAATGATGTCGATCCCGACACAGCGCAGCGCGTGGTCAACGGCATGGAAATGGCGATGCGCTTCATGACCAAAGAGGAAGCCAAGACCGTGGAAATCGCCAAGAAGGAATTTCCGACGCTTGATCCGGTGGTCGTGGAGGCCGCCGTGAAGCGCATGCTCGCCGATGGCGTCTATCCCCCGAGCGTGGACATCACGGCGGACGCGCTTAAAGTGTCGATGGATACCCAGATTGCGCTCGGCAATCTGGCCAGCCAGCCAGACTACAAGTCTTTCGTGGTGAAGAAATTCATTGAGCCGGCGCTCGCGATGAAATAGGCCGGGGCGCGCGGCGCCCCTCCGCCACGCAGTCCGGATGTGTTCCTTCATCCGGGACAGAACCTGTTCGCCTGGGACTTGCTGACATGACCGATCCGACCGCGCATCCCACACCCCAACCTGGCGCGGGGGTCCTCGAGCTTCTGCGCCTGTTCAAGAACGATCAGGCCGCGGCCGATCAATACGCGGCGGCCCGACTGGAGCAGGCAAAGGCCGTCGAGCCCGCGCTGAAAGCGTTCGAATATCTGCCGGTGAATACCGCGCGCCGGCCGGGTCCGCTGTCGGGCATTCCGGTGGCGATCAAGGACATCATCGCCACATCGGACATGCCGACCACGAACGGGTCGCCCATCTACAAGGATCATGTTCCGGCCGCCGACGCCTGGGTGGTCGAACGGCTGCGCAATCTCGGCGCCACGATCTTCGGCAAGACCGTGTCGACCGAGTTCGCCTGGCGGCATCCGGGACCGACGGTCAATCCCTGGAACAGCAAGCATACGCCGGGCGGATCGTCATCGGGTTCCGCGGCAGCCGTGGCAGCGGGACTCGTCCCGCTGGCGTTGGGCACGCAAACGCTAGGCTCGGTCGTAAGACCGGCGGCCTTCAATGGCGTTGTCGGGTTCAAGCCGAGTTTCGGAGCGATCCCTCGCACCGGCGTGCATCATTTAAGCCCGTCGCTCGATCACGTCGGTTTCTTTGCGCGACGCGTCGACGATGTGGCTTTTGCTCTATCGCTGCTTGCCGGCTCGAGCGATCGCGATCCGCATGGCCGGCCCGTTCCCGGCTTTCATGTCGATATCGACACAGGGCTATCGCCGCTGGACAGACCGCGCCTTGCGGTCGTCCGATTTGCCAAATGGTCGAAGGCAGAAGTGGAGCAGCAGAAGGTTTTCGACGCAGCGATCTCGACGCTCCGCGGATCGGGCGCCATCCTCAGAGAATTCGAACTGGCCGAGATCGACCACGCCAACTGGAGCGCGATCAACACCATTCTCGCCAGCGAGGCCGCTGTGATTTTCGCCGATCAGGTGGAGCGTTATCCCGATCGCACCAGCGATCATCTGAAGTCGCTGGTTCAGGCCGGCAAAGCCCAGTCCGCGACTGATTACCTCAGCGCCAAGGCGCTGCAGGACAAATTGCGGTCGGCGTTCACTGCTGACATGTCGGACTATGACGCGGTGCTGACATTGCCGGCGTTCGGCGAGGCGCCGCAGGGGCTCCACTACACCGGCGACGCCGAATATTGCGCGCCGTGGACCTTGCTCGGCGTCCCCGCTTTGTCGCTGCCAGCGGGCGTCGGCAGGAACGGCCTTCCCTTGGGCATCCAGGTCGTGGGCCCCTACCGGGAAGACCATCGAACGCTGCGCGCGGCCAAATGGATCGAAAGCGTCTTGATGTTCGATCCCGGTATTGCGAGAATTTAGCCGGATGGCGGCAAGATATTTGCCCTTTTTATAGGCACCGCTTGCGATCAGAAACGGCAAATGGGTCACACTGTTCCGAGCCTGCGAACTGGAATCGATTGGGATTCAGTGGGTTGCGCGCACACTGCCGATGGCATGAATCTTGATTAATAAGTTTAAAAATTGGATGCGGGAAACGTCATCGGCATTGTCCGACCCTGGCTTAAGCATCAGGGAAAGGCCGGTAAGCCATGTGGCTAGTCGCTGCCAATCTCCAGCCATTTAACCTCGGCGCATTTACCGCGGCGCCGAGCACCCCGTCGGCTTGCCGATGGTCAGGACTGACCTTGTTGTCGTCCCCGATCAGCGCAACGACGAGGTCATTGCGGCAATTCAAACCACTGCGAGAAACGGAACAGGCGGGCGAGGACGAGATCCTTGTTTCGCGGGATCGAACGCGCCGTTCGCATGCGCAATGGAGAAACCGAGGAAGTGGCTGGGTAAGACCTTAACCGACATCTCTTGCAACGGGGAGAGAGACAATGGGATCCTTGACATATGCGCGCCAAAGACTCCTGCCTTTCGTAGCTGCCCTCTTGGGGACCGCGCTTCTCTGCTTTCTACTCAGTGACATTGCGCTCGCGGAAGACGCGGCCGCCCCGCCAGCCTGCGGCGGCAAGATTCTCGAAAACTGCACACCCAATTCCGGCGACACCGCGTGGATGCTCACGTCTGTTGCGCTCGTCTTGATGATGACGATCCCGGGCCTCGGGCTGTTCTATGGCGGCATGGTGCGCAAGAAGAACGTTGGCGACACGGTGATGACCAGCTTCGCTGTCACCTGCCTCGTCACGATTCTTTTCGCGCTCCTGACCTACAGCCTGGCGTTTCGCGCCGGCACACCCTTTATCGGGGGCCTGGATCGCATGTTTCTCAAGGACATCCTGAGCGACATCGGCAAGGGAGGCATCGGCAATCCTAATCCACTCGCCGCGACCATCCCCGAAAGCGTGTACACCTGCTTCCAGATGACGTTTGCCATCATTACGCCGGCACTCATTGCCGGCGCATTCGCCGAGCGCATGAAATTCTCGGCCATGCTCTGGTTCATCGGCCTGTGGGCGATTTTCGTCTACGCGCCAATTGCGCACTGGGTCTGGGGACCTGACGGGATCTTCTCCTCCGGCAACGACGCCGCATGGGTGAAGGTACTCGATTTCGCCGGCGGTACCGTGGTGCACATCAACGCCGGCGTCGCCGGGCTTATGTGCGCCATCATGCTCGGGAAGCGCAAAGAGACAGGGCCGGCGCACAACATGGTGCTCACCTTTATCGGCGCCTCTCTCCTTTGGGTGGGCTGGTTCGGTTTCAACGCCGGATCTGCTGTTACGGCCGGCATGCAGGCTGGCATGGCAATGCTGGTGACCCAGATTGCCACGGCTGTCGCCGGCTTCACCTGGATGCTGGTGGAATGGGCGCTGAAGGGCAAGCCAACCGTCGTCGGCATCTGCTCGGGTGCGGTCGCCGGCCTTGTTGCCATTACGCCGGCTTCCGGTTTCGTGGGACCCGTCGGTGCCTTTGCGATCGGAATTGCCGCGGGCGTGTTCTGCTACTGGGGATGCACCGGCTTGAAGCGCATGTTCAGCTATGACGATGCGCTGGATTGCTTTGGCGTGCATGCGGTTGGCGGCATCGTCGGGGCGCTGCTGACCGGGGTGTTCGCAGTCGAGCAATACGGCGGAACGGCGGGCGTTCTGGAGGGAAACGTTGGTCAGTTCTTCAATCAGTGCATCGGGGTCGCCACCGTCTTCGTTTATGATGCCGTCGCAAGCCTGATCATCCTCACCGTGGTCAAGATGTTTGTCGGCCTGCGCGTGACGGAGGACACGGAACGCGACGGTCTCGACCTCGCATTGCACGGAGAAGTCGTACAGTAGTCTACGCCAAGGCAGCGCCCCGCGCACCCGTGTTCGCGGGGGAATAAGCTGTCTGGAACAGGGTGGAAGCAATCCAGGCACCAAGGCCATGACGGGTGCTTGAGCGCAAGGAGGTAGCATGATGACCGAGATCTTTGCCCAAGGTGATCTGTTGCTCGAGCGGGTTCCCGATGTCGCGCCGTCGGGACGCGCGGCGATGGTGCGAGGAAAGCGGGTCACCGCCATGCGATATGGGAGGGCGTGACCATGTATCGCGGCGACAGACTCGCACGCTTCAGGTAGTGGATCGACGGTCTTTCGGCGAGGAAAATCACATGAACTGGTTCTATTGGAACACAGCATGGTCGCTGTTCTTCAGCCTCATTTGGTTCATGACCATCACGCACAATCCTGACGCGCAGATCGCAGATGCACATTTGCGCGATGAAGCATTCGGCGGCTGAATGAAGTTCTAACGTCACCAAGCGGATCGGGCCGGAGCCACAGACTCCCGAAGGCCTTTGTCATGCCAAGACGTCCCGATCGCAAGACATCCCGATCGCATGCGTTGAGGGAGGCGGTCGCATGGACCTACGGCTTGAACGCGAAGGCGCTAGCTCCGATAGTAGCGCCACATCCTGAGGAACGTGCGATGGATTTCATCAGGCGGCCGGTCGAACGGTTCCAGACTGATGCGCACCGCGCCGCTATGGTCCATGCGCCATGGCAAGCGCATCAGCAAGCGATAGGCCGGCTGCTTGCGCCAGTCGGCAACGAGAGCGCTGCCGAGGGGTGCGTTGAGCGCGATCTGTAGCTCGTGGACAGTCATCGCGCGCTCGGCGATCTCCACGAGATCGATACGTTCGATGGCTCGCCACCGGAGCAGTCCGAAGGCCTGGATAAACATGCCATACTGATTGGCGCCGATGGTGGGGCGCCCAGTCTCCAGCAGGGGAATGTTGTAGTAGGTGAAGCCGGCCGCCGCCACGGCGGGCGCCAACCAATACGCGGCGCCGGTGATCCAGGCGGCCGTGAAAAACATCGCGGCCAGGGCGGCCGTAACATACACGGGAAAATGGGTGTCATCGCGTCGGTAGGCGACCGCGTAGCCACCAACATTTCGTTCGTCCAGGTTTGCGCTCATGTGAACCTTACGCGCGGGCCTGCCCAGGGCGTACAAGCCATGGCATTCGACTTCAATATACCGCGGACATGCCGGCCAAAATGCGAATGCGACATACCGTCACCCACAAAACCGAAATTCAACAGACTACCGGGCACCACTCGTCTTGGAGTTGCTCTGAAACGACGATGTACCGAAATCGTTGTTACCGAGAGAACTCGCGGCTTGCTGCCATCGGTTGGCGACCTTAATTTTAAGTTCGATTTTTTCCCGGGGCGCGGTTGTTTAATGGACCGCGGTGTCAAGCACGTTGCTTCCGTCTCAATCGTGTCGTGTCGACCGAATCTCCGGTGATCGTGGTCGAAGCGACACTGGCTTAAAGCGGTTTCGCGATTGCAAGACGACCGTCAAGATGATCGATCATCGATAGGTCGCTCTTCCCGACGAGGTGATCGAATGAAACGCCGCGCGTTTATCGCAGTTCTTGGAGGCGTGGCGGCATGGCCGCTCGCCATGGTCGTACATCCCTCCGGCAAGGTGTGGCGCGTCGCCTACCTATACCCAGGCAATCTCAGCGACAACACGCTCTTTGACGTTTTCCGCGCGGAGCTTCATGATCGAATGAGAGCGCGACTTCCGTTTATGGCACTTTTGAGACATGCCGGTGGACGCTCGGCATGTCTGCTTATGGGGGAAGACCGGAAGTGAGCGGCTTTGGGTCAAAACGACGTGCGTTGAAAATTAAGCGCGGCACAAAAGCCCGCGTCTCGCCAGCCTCGCTAACAATTTTGGAAGGTTGGGAACCGCTACGCGGCGACGGTGTCCGAGCGTAGGGCTATTCCGAGAGGGTAGAGCCAATCCCGATCTGTCTTGCGACCTCGAAGAACGGCGAGACAGCGCGCCGCTCGCCCTCCTCGACCAGCAATAGCCAACCCGCCGCCCAAGGGCCTGATCGGAAAAAAGTAGGTTTTAGCCTCGTCGAGAGGTTAGGATTTAGAGTGGCCCGCTCACCTTTCTCAGGAGGTTCGAACATGGCACGGCACCTTTTCTTCGCGATCACCCTCAAAGGCATCGGAGTGCTCCTCAACTCACCGGCAGAAGCAGTGCCAGACCCGGCGCGATGTGAGGATCAAGCCGCAAATTGCCTGGGCAGATGTGTCAACCCCTCTGGTGGGACGGGTCAGAACAAATGCCTGAGCTACTGCGACCGGCATGTGACCAGATGTTTGATACGCGCGCATGGCGCGGCCCGGCGGTGGTAGGCGGTGACGGGATCGAACCGCCGACATCCACTGAGCTAGCGGAACATGACCCAAGCCGTTGAAGACTTCCGTTTATGGTACCTTTGAGACATGCCGTCGTACCCTGAAAATGCCTGCTTATCGGGGTAGATCGGAAGTGATCGGCCGACGGTCAAAGCGGCGCGACCGACCGACCCAAAGCAACATGAGATCATCGCATTCTGCCTCCATCATGAGGCTGTGTGCCAACCCTCGTGTGTTCCTCCGCAGGAACCAATGCGGCCATCACGGCTTATCCAGCAACCGGGAGACTGCCATGAAAATTGCAAAGATCATTTTGGCTGGTACCGCGGCCCTCACCATCATCAGCTCGGCGGCTTTTGCCCAACAAGCGCTTACGGGAACAATTACCAAAATTGACCGGATCAATCGCACCATCGCGATTCAACAGACGCAAAGCGGTACCATCGGAGCGAATACCGGCGGCGCTGCCCAAGAGTTCAAAGCACAAGACAGCTTGCCGTTAGACACGTTGCATGCTGGCGATAACGTTACCTATTCCGCTACGGAAACGGGCGGGATCAACATCACGAAACGCCAGAAACAATAAATATTAAGAAGCCGCAATTTGACAGTGCGGTGTGAATCACCAATCGCCCCGGCATAGGCCTATTGTTGCGTGCATGAGTCTGTTGTTGGCACCTTTGAGACATGCCAGCCTGCTCTGGACTTGTCCGCTTATCGGGGCAGACCGGAAGCGATCGGCCGACCTCGGTGCCTTCGCAAAGCCATCACACATTGCAGCCGTAACCATTTCGCGCCGCTGCGAAGTCAACGCGTAACCGCGATCCTTCAGCCTGTTTCTCTGCTTGAGCCGACCCGTCGGACAATCCTCCGAATGGGACTCTTTTCGACAACCAGAGGTACAGGTCACATGAAAATTCTCATCGCTTCGACGCCCGCGACAGGCCATCTCAATCCGCTGCTTGCGATCGGACGCGTCTTGATTGCTGAAGGCCACGAGGTCGCCTTTCTATCGGGCAGCGTTCTGCGCAGCCGCATCGAAGGCATTGGAGCAAAATTTCACGCCTTACCCGCGGGCGCGGACTTCGATCTGCGCGACTTCGAAACGGTAGCTCCCGAACTGAAAAGCATACCTCCGGGGCTGGACTGGTTGCGCGTCGCCATGGAGCGTGTGTTCATCGACGCCATTCCTGCTCAGCACAAGGGTTTGCAGCAGGTTCTACGAAATTTCGCGGCCGAAATCGTCATCGGCGATGACATGCTGTTCGGCGTTTTGCCGATGCTGCTCGGGCCTCGCTCGACACGGCCTCCCATCGTGCTTTGCGGCACATCCTTCCTGCACTGGCACCGCGAAGATGGAGCTCCGAATTTTGCCGGCTTGCCGCCCGCAACTACGAAGCAGCAGAGCGACGACTACGCGGCGATCTATCGTGAACATGACAAGGTAGTCTATCAACCTTCGGCCGATCGTTTGAACCGATGCTTGCAGACCTTCGGCGTGGGGCCGTTGTCGACGACCATGTTCGAATCCGTCGTGGAACTCGCAGATGCCTATCTGCAGCTCACGGTTCCGAGTTTCGAATTTCCACGCGACATCCCATCCACGGTAAATTTCGTAGGCACGCCTCCCATCATTCCGAATCAAGCTCCGCTGCCGTCATGGGCCCACGAGCTCGACGGCTCGCGCAAAGTGGTCCTGGTTACGCAGGGAACGCTGGCCAATCACAATTTCGGTCTGCTGGTCGCCCCGACGCTGGCCGCGCTCGCGAACGAGCCTGATGTGCTCGTCATCGCCACGGCGGGCGGGCGCCCCGTCGACGCCATACCTGGCCCAATTCCTGGCAACGCGCGCCTCGCCCAATACCTGCCGTTCGAATGGATACTGCCCAAGGTCGACGTGTTCGTCACCAACGGTGGCTACGGCAGTGTCAACCAGGCCATGAGCTTTGGAATTCCCCTGGTTACCGCGGGGCTCACGGAAGACAAAGCCGACGTAAACGCACGCGTGGCATGGTCCGGCGTCGGAATCGACCTCGCGACTAACCAGCCGACACCGCAGGCGCTGCGCGAAGCCATTCGAACCGTGCTCGACATACCGAATTATCGTTCGCGTGCGGCGCTGATGGCGAACGAGTTCGGCGGGATAGACACACGGTCCGAAATCCTCCGGATTGTCGGCCAGGTCGCGCAGATCTCCGATGACGATGGTTTGCGGCGGAGCGGTGTCGCGGAAGAACCGCGGAAGATAAGAGCACTCGCGCGCACCTGAGCGCAAATCACCTCGCCCCGATCGACCGGGCGACGTCACGCATCATTACAGCGGACCCTCCTCCAGAATGCGCCCGGGATGCGCGAAGCCAATCGCGGATCTCAGGGCATTCTGGCGGCGCCGACACAGATTGCCCAACCATAGGATATCCCATTCGTGCTTATTCCGCCCGCCTCCATGGCCTTCACCCTGCTGATGAGCTTTCTCGTCGCCCTGCCGTCCTTCGGCATCGACATGAGCCTGCCGGCCATCACGGAAACGGGGGCCGCTCTCCGCGTCGCCCCGGCACAGGCCGGCTTGATGATGAGCCTCTTCATGCTCGGTTTCGCCGTCGCGCCGCTGTTCTATGGACCCGCTTCCGATCGATATGGCCGAAAGCCGATCGTCGTGTTCGCGTGCATGCTCTTCATCATCGCCGGGCTCGGCTGTGCGCTGGCCCAGTCGCTGCCGACCCTCCTGATGTGGCGTGTCGTCCAGGGTGCCGGCGCCGGCGCGAGCATGACCATCGCTTTGGCCATTATCCGCGACCTGTTCGAGGGCCAGGCCGCCCGCACCAAGCTCTCCTATGTGACCATCACGATGATGATCGTCCCCATGATCGCGCCGACAGCGGGAGCCGCGCTGCTCGCCCTCGGCGGCTGGCGCGTCATCCATGCGGTGCTGGCCGGGGTCGGTCTCGTCTTGCTGCTGGCAATGCTGCTGGGCTTCGCCGAGAGCGCACGGATCGACCCGGCCAACCGACTGGTCCCTTCCGTCATCGCTCGCAATTATCTTCGTGTCCTGATGCATCCCCTCTGCCGTGGGTACATCCTCGTCAACGCTACCGCTTTTGGGGCGCTGTTCGCGTATGTCAGCGGCTCCTCGCTGTTCCTGATCAACGTCGTGGGGCTGAGGCCCCTGCAATATGGACTCGTCTTTGCGGCGACCTCGCTGGGCATCATGACGGGCGCCTTTATCAACAGCCAACTCAGCGCCCGGGGCGTTTTGCCGTTCTATCCGCTCACGGTCGGCTTGGTACTCGCCACGGTTTCCACCATGGTGTTGCTGGCCATGACGTTAGTCGACTGGATGCCGCTCCCCCTCGTCATCTCACTTCTGGTTCTCGGCAATCTGGCCTTCGGGCTGATCGCGCCCAACGCGATGCAGGGAGCCATGCAGCCCTTGCCGCAAATTGCCGGCGCCGCTGGCGCCGCGACCGGCTTCATCCAGATGACGATAGGTGCCGTTGTCAGCGGGCTCGTGGTGGCGCTCTATGACGGACACTCCGCGCTCTCCATGACCGCCTTCATGGCGCTGTGCTCGCTTCTCGCCCTGGCCTCATATCTGCTGCTTGCTCGACCCGCCGAGTGCGCCGTCGCGTTGCCTTGAGGGGCGGGCACGCCGACTGCAATGCGCTATGCAACGGTCGGGAGGAGGCGCTCCACTTCTTCCCGCAGGTCCGCGATCGCCTTGCGATCGCCCGAGAGATGCCGCAGCAGGCATCGCTGGAAGAGTCCATCAAACAGCGCATAGAGGGCGCCCCGGGAGACGACAGGCTGTCGGCCACCAAGTGAGGCAAAGCGGGACGCGACGCGCCACACCATATCTTCCAGGCTCTTGTCGATCTCGGCGACGTCGTCGCGGAAGGCCTCTTCAAACAGAGACTGGGAGCGAAGGTCGTACCAGAGGCGATGCATCCGAGCCTCGTCGCGAATGGTCTCGCCGAGCTTCTCCAGAAAACCCTTCATCAGTTCGTCGCGGCTTTGCGCCGCCGACGTGACCTGGTCGTACCGCGTGACGCACTTCGCCTTGTAGTGACGAACACAACAGCAGATCAGGTCGACCTTGTCGCTGAAATAATAGTGCAGCACGCCGTGCGTAAACTCGGATTTCTGCGCGATCTCGCGCAGGCTGGTCCTCGCATAGCCGAGCTCAGCCAGGGTTTCCAAAGCAGCCTCGGCAAGTTCGATTCGTCGTGCGCTGAATTTGTCGACACGCGCACGCTCGATTCGATCCGAGGGCCGACCCGGCCGCCTCGTCGTTTCAATTTTCCGCTGCGTCACTCCAGATTCTCTGCGCACACCCAAACTCCGAATCACCGCGTCACCTCGGCAGCAACAATGCCCTGAAGCGCCCTGCGAAATCATCCTCCACCCTCGTGGTCAAGGATTACTTGACAAGTGTATAGATTTTGGACAATCGTCAAGATATTCTTGGGCAAGTGTCAAGTTTTCCAAGCATCGCGGCCGGAAGAAGCTGCGCAAGGGAGGAAGAGCAGGCGGCACACCAGCGCCGTTCATTCCGGTCAGCCGAAAGTTTTTTCTCAGCGGACGAGGAGCTCGCCCCGGCGACAGCCTCACCGCTCGCTCGGCAGGCTGCGGCACTTCACAACAATAAAATCACAAAGGGAGGAATATACGATGAGTGAAAAAACTCTGGCAGGCCGCAAGGCTCTGGTCACTGGCGGCGCGCGAGGCATCGGCGCTGCGATCGCAGAGGCGCTTACGAATGCCGGCGCTTCCGTGATGATCGGCGACATTCTCGCCGATCTCGGCAAGGAAACCGCCGGCCGTCTTGCAAAAACAGGCGCCAAGACTGGCTTTGTGGAACTGAACGTCACCGACGACGCGCAGTGGGAAAAGGCTGTCGCGGCCACCATCGCCACACTCGGTGGCTACGACATCTTGATCAACAATGCGGGCATCGAGATTACCTCGCTCATCGTCGATCTTAAGGCTGAGGATCTGCGCCGAATGTGCGACGTCAACATTGTCGGCACCGGTCTCGGCATGAAGCATGCGTTTCGCGCGATGCGACCGGGCGGAGCTGCAGGTGCCGGCGGCGCCATCGTCAACATCGCTTCGGTCGCGGCCACGATCGCATTCCCGGCCATCGCCGGGTACTCCGGCACCAAATCGGCTGTTGACCGCATGACGCGGGTCGCCGCGATGGAAGCGGGCAAGCTCGGCTACGGCGTGCGGATCAACTGTCTCTATCCCGGGCTTGTCGCCACCGATATGGGCATGCAACTGGCCAACGACATAGTCGCCGCAGGACTCGCACCGGATGCCGGCGCCGCCGTCGCCTCGGTCGTCGAGCAGACGCCGCTTGGCCGGCTGGGCGAGGTCGGCGACATGGCCGACGCCGCTGTTTTCCTTTGCTCCAATGAGGCGCGCTTCATTACTGGTGCCGGCCTGCCGGTCGACGGCGGCATGGGCATGTAAATCGCCAAACGCAAGGAATAGAAATTCGGGAGGATATGAACATGAGCGAGAAAAAGCCTGTCGTCGTCTATGGCGTCTCTGGCTACACGGGGCGTCTGGTTTGTGAATATCTGCGGGAATACAACATCCCCTTTATTGCCGCCGGCCGCGACGCGGCCAAAGTGAAGGCCGTTGTCGAAAAAATTCCCGGCATCGAAACCGCGGACTACGAAGTTGCCGAGGTTGAGCACACAGTCGAAGCGCTGACCAAGCTGTTCAAGGGCGCGAAGGCCGTCAGCAATATGGTCGGCCCATTTATCAAGTATGGCCCGGAAGTTGTCGAAGCCTGTCTCGCAGCCGGCTGTCACTATTCTGATACGACCGGCGAACAGGACTGGGTGCTGCTGGCGCAGGAGCGCTGGGGGACAAAATTCGCGGCAAAAGGATTGCTGCTCGCGCCCAACGTCGCGCAGATGTACACAACGGGAGAAATCGCAGCGAACATATGCCTCGAAACGCCCGGCCTCGATACACTCGACATCCTGGTGCTGTGGAAGGGGTTCCCGACCTATGCCTCGACGCAGACGATTTTCACCATCCTCAAGGCGAACTGGTACTATCTCGTCCAGAACAAATTTGTTGAATGGGATGTGACTGCCAATTTCGAGGTCAACGTTCCCGGTCAGCATGAAGGTGCCATCGCCGTGCCGTGGGGCGGCACTGCGCATCCGGTCTGGTTCAAGAACGATCCGCGCGTGTCCAATTGCAAGGTGCTCGGCGGTGTCATGCAGCGCGACGTTATGTTGGGCGTGGTTCAAACCCAGGAGATGGTGAAAGAGAAAATCAAGCCGCTTCCGCCCGACCAGCAGGAGAAGGCGCTGGCCGACATCGCGGCAACGCTGCAAGCAACCATGCCGCCGCGCGAGAATCCGCGCATCAATACCTCGATCGATTCCGTCTATGCATCGGGACCGCTCGGTCGCGCCCATTGCGTGATCCACGGGAATTGCAATTACAAGCAGACCGGAATGCTGCAGGCCTACGCCGCATTCTCGCTGCTGCAGACTGCTCCCAAGAAGGTTGGCTTTGCCTCCGCCTGTCAGGCGTTCGGGCATCGGGAACTGCTGGGCCAGTTGCGAAGCTTCGGACTGGTGATGAACCCAATTCTGACGGTTCACAATTGATGCAACCGGATGGCGCGTACGACCGCGCCATCCGCCTTCTTTCCGGGAGGGTAGTCCATGCGGCTTGTCGACTATCTGGATAAGGGCGCGTCGCTTGGTGCTGATGCTCCATGCCTGACCATGGACGGAAAGGACCTGAGCTATGGTGACGTGCAGCGCCTTAGCTATCGGATCGCACGCGGACTTGCCAATTCCGGCGTCACCCCCGGGGAGAAAGTCGCGATCCTGTCCGGCAACGATCCGATCGCCTTTGCCTGCGTATTCGGCATTTCGCGCGCCGGAACCGTCTGGTGTCCGATCAATCCACGCAACGAGGCGGCAGAAAACCAGTTCATCCTCGATGCGTTCGATTGCAGCCTGTTGCTGTTTCACAGCGGCTTCGCGCCGATGGTCGACAAATTAAGGCCTCATCTGCCGAAGCTGCGCAAGCTCGTATGTCTCGACACCGATATGTCTTTCGCGCCGTCGTTCGAGCGTTGGCTTGCCGATGTCGGGGGCCAGCCCTTTCAGCGCGATCCCGTTGATGACCTTGCGCTCATACCCGGAACCGGCGGAACGACCGGCAAACCCAAAGGCGTGATGCTCTCGGGACGCAACATCGAAACGATGACTGCGTTGACCCTGATGGGCTATCCATTCAAGGGGCGTCCGACCTATCTTGCGCTCGCGCCGCTGACGCATGCTGCCGGTGTGCTGTGTTTTCCGATCATGACGCTCGGCGGCAGAGTGGTGATCATGCATCATCCAGACATCGGCGAATTCCTCGATCTGATCGCACGCTACCGGGTCACGCACACATTCCTTCCGCCAACCGTCATCTACATGCTGCTGGATCATCCGAAGCTCGAAAGCGCTGATCTCAGCTCGCTGCAATGCTTCTGGTACGGCGCGGCCCCGATTTCGGTGGCGCGCCTGACCGAGGCGCTGGAAAAGATCGGCCCGATGGCACAGCTCTTTGGGCAGACCGAAGCACCGATGATGATCTCGATGATGCCACCTGAGGACCATTACAATCCCGACGGTTCGATCGCGACTGGACGTTTGTCGTCGGCGGGCCGGGTCGGGCCGCTGGTTCGGGTCGGCATCATGGATGGCGACGGCAATCTGATGCCGGCGGGAGAACGCGGCGAAATCGTCGTTCGTGGATCGCTGGTGATGGATGGATACTACAAGAACGCCGAAGCAACGGCGGAGGCCTCCGCGCACGGCTGGCATCATACGGGTGATATCGGATACCTGGACGCGGACAATTTCCTTTACATCGTCGATCGCGCAAAAGACATGATCATTACGGGCGGCTTCAACGTCTATTCCGTCGAAGTTGAGAACGCCCTTCAGGCCCACGAAACCATTCAGGATTGTGCCGTCATCGGTTTGCCGGACGAGAAGTGGGGCGAACGCGTTGTCGCTGTGGTGCAGCCGAGAGCAGGACGCACCGTCGATATCGCCGCGGTATCGGCCTTCGTGAAGCAGCGGGTCGGGAGCGTCAAAACGCCCAAGCAGATTGAAGTCTGGGATGACCTTCCGCGCTCCAAAGTCGGCAAGGTGCTGAAATCCGAAATCCGCGCCAGGATGCTGGCGAACCGGAAGACATGACGATGGCTCAGCAAGTACTCGTCGCAGGGGTCGGTATGATCCGCATCAGCAAGATGGGAATTGGCATATAAAAACGAGACTGGATTGGGCTCTTCCTGTCAGCGAAGCCGAGTATCGAGAAGCGCGCAGCAAAGCGGGCGTCTGGATATATGACGCCACGCCCTAGATCGGAGCCCCTATGTCGAAGCCAACAAAGGCAAGGTCGCGGATTGGTCGTGGCCCTGGGTTTGCGGCGGCTGCACCTCGCCACGCTTCGCAGCGAACTGATCTCCCGCGCTGTTGAACCGCTGGCGTACGGATCCGGCTATGGCGATAGTGTCGACGTAACCGGATATCGGGAAGCTCATCGATGCCGGCACGGCAACCCGGATTGAGGACGCTGCTCCGGATGGGAATAGGCGGTCCACTGCGGTGTTCTGGTCAGGACACACCGAGGAGACCGCTCATGGCCAAACATGCATTGTTAGGCGCAGCCTTGCTGGCAACGGCACTCGCGAGCCCGGTAATGGCACAACCAGTTATCTCGGAGCCCGGTTATTGCGCGTTCTTTTACCCGAACGCCAATTGCCAAAACAAAGGACCGGGCAACCCCTACACAGACAGCGGCTACTACCGCAACGTGCAAAACGGCAACGCATCCGTAGCTCAGCCCCGGCGCCATTACCGTCGGGTGCATAAGCCCATGAAGTAGAGAGTAGAAAGCTTGTCATTCCGGGCTCGTGCTTCGCACGCCCCGGAATGACGGCGCATAATTAAACGCTACGCCGCTTTCTTCTGTTCCAGATCGGCCTTCCACTCGCCCTTGGTGGCAAGTGAATTCATCCGCGCGCGATGGCTGAATGCCGCTTGTCCGGCAGGAACGTTCTCGGCCTTTCCCGACCACGCTTTTTGCGGCGCCGCCTGCAGCGCACGGCCATAGGAGAAGGTCAGCTTCCATGGCAAACCGCTGATCCGGTTCATGGCGTCGAGATGCGCAGTTGCTTCTTCGTCGGATTGGCCGCCGGACAGGAACGCGATACCCGGCACAGCCGCCGGCACGCATTGCTTCAGCAGGCGTATGGTCTTCTCAGCGACTTCTTCGGCCGAAACCTGCTTCGGGCTTTTCTTGCCTGGTACGACCATGTTCGGCTTCAGGATCATGCCTTCGAGCGCGACGCGCTGGATGCGCAGCTCCTGGAAAACCTTGTTGAGAACCTGCTGGGTGACATCGTAACACCGATCGATATCGTGATCGCCATCCATCAGCACTTCAGGTTCGACGATCGGAACGATCTGCGCGTTTTGGCACAGCGCCGCATAACGCGCGAGTGCGTGCGCGTTGACGTAGATCGCGGTCATGCTCGGAATATCCTTGCCGATATCGATCACCGCGCGCCACTTCGCGAAACGTGCGCCCTGCTTGTAATAATCCGCAAGCCGCGCGGCGAGCTTGTCGAGGCCGACGGTGACGAGTTCGCCGGGACAATTCGGCAGCGGCTGGGTTCCCTCGTCGACCTTGATGCCGGGGATCGCGCCGGCCTGTTCGATCAGCTTCACCAGCGGCGTGCCATCCTTGGCCTTTTGCCAGATGGTCTCGTCATAGAGGATGACGCCGGAGATGTATTTCGACATCGCGTCCTTGGAGCGAAACAGCATCTCGCGATAGTCGCGGCGGGAATCCTCCGTCGATTCGACCTTGATCGCGTCAAACCGCTTCTTGATGGTGCCGGTGGATTCGTCGGCAGCGAGAAGCCCCTTGCCCGGCGCGACCATGGCCAGGGCCACCTTGTTGAGGTCAGAAAGATTCATCGCGATCTCCTCCGGCTATTGTTTTTGAGCTGAACAGGCTCAGGCAAGGTTCCTGACAGGCCCGTTGTGACAAAGAATATATGAGAGGCTGGCCGCTCGCTCAAGCGCCTCACCTTTGCCTGACAACTGCGGCGACGCCATTCCTCGCGCGAATCCACCCTCCGTGCGGGTTTCGATCGGCGCGCTCTTTTGTCGCCCTCTAATCGCACCCAGGCAGATCGAACAGAGCCTTCAGGCCGCAAGGCGAGGTCAACATTTTGTCGCCATCATGCCCCACTCCCTGAACGTCCCAAAGGCTGTGGTTCGGCGTTCCGGCGTCCCGAGCCTGCATCGTGGCGGCATAGGCGTGGCCGCGTGCGTAGCGGTATGGTCCTTCCGCCTCTGCCATGCAGGTCTTGTCCAATGCAGGGTGATTTGGGTTGATATCCTGTGTTCCCAATAAATAGATGACGCGCCGCGCGACGTAGTTTTGCTCCAACGCGGTGACTGTCGCATCGGCTAAATATGCGGGGCGCGACTCCATGCCGTATTTCCAATTGTCATATCCGAGGCATGACGCGGCAATCGCCGGTTCCGGCCTCTCCCCGCTGAAATACGCATAGGACGATGGATTGGCGACCACATAACGCACGCCAACGCCTGCCCGCGTCAGCACCAACTCGCCTTTGCCGGCGATGGCGTAGCGTTGCACGACCTGCGCTCCCCCGGAATGGCCGGCAACGACCACCTCCTTTAAGTTCGGAAACAATCGCCGGTCGGCCAATCTCGCCAGGATCGCGTCAAGCGCATCGAACGAACTGACGGGCGCCGGGGCGATGGCTGGATCACCGCCTTCCCAACCCTCAAGCGTCCATCGAAGCGTACCAGCAGGCAGTTGGTAGGCATCGACATCGATGCCGGCGAGGAATTGCGGAACAATCATCAAGCTCGCATTGCCGGCTTCCCCCGCCGCAGCCTGAGCCGTTCTCGCCGATCGAAAATAGACATTGGCGTCTCGCAGCCGTCCATGCAGCACCAGAACGGCTCGCGTGATGTTCGGCAACGGACTGGACCAGTCGGCGGAGACGTACAGCGGTAGCATCCCCTGCGTGCCAACCGCAATTCGCTGGTCAGCCACCTCTTTTACCGGGCGATGGTTGGGCGCGACCTCCTCCGCTGCAAAGACACGCGGAATCGCCAGAGCAAAGAACAGCAGCAGGTATTTGCCAGACGGGAGCCGCGATCTCATGACATTTCCTGGCCGTTGCGATGCGATACGTGCCCCGATTTGCGCATGAACGCCCGCGATCGTCCAGACCGGACGACCGGCGCCGATCAATGAGGGCGGATTTTTACCGATCTCGGGTAGCGCCTCGCATCAGTCGTCGGCCAGCTCTCGCGAATTCAAACCGTTACTCGTCAGCAGAAGCCTGAACTGACTGGCGGAATATCGGTCTCCGGTCGGAGTTTCGATCGAAACTGCAAAACCATCCGCGGCAAGCTTGCGGGCCAATATCACCGCAACGATAGCGCTGGAACGGATCTCCATGCAGCGCTGGTCGTCTTTCACCGCTTCGATGATGAATGTCATTGTGGTCCAATATTACCGTTTGATCGCCGAAATTGGCCCGAAATTGGCTCGGCATGGGCGTTTTCCCTGCACGCGCCGTACGCTCGAAACTCAATGATCTATCGGAGAAAACGACAGCGCTCACAAGCCGCGATTGAGCCCGTGGCCTCGCCGTCATACCCAGATTGGGTAGGACCCGACCGAGCGACGCTCACGCTTACGTGGCCGATGCGCATCGTGACAAATACGCAAATGACTTCAAAATGGCGCAAGCTGAAGCCGGACCGGGCAAACTACCGGCCCTCGAATGCAAGAGCATTGCAGCTAAGTTGTTCGCAGAAATGGATATTTTTCAATGGTTGGCATGAGCAAAGACGACGACCCGCCCTCGGATCTGATTCGAATCATCTCGCGCCATTCCCTTGCCTATATGCTCTGCGCGGCCAGTGAAATGTTCCGCTATTACGACTTCGATCCCATGGATTTGCTCATTATTCATGCCGTGATGAACGCGAACATGCTCACCATCATGAAGAACCCCGAACTCGATCGCCAATACGGCAGTGTCCAAACCGTTGAGCCGGACGAGATCAAGCAGGGCATTTCCCGTGCCGCGCTCTCCCGCTTCTTTGATTTGCCCATCGAAACCGTCCGGCGACGTGCCGACCGGTTGAAGAAAGAAGGCATTTTCCGTGAGACGGATCACGGGCTCATCGTCACCGAGGAGAATCTCTACAAATTCGGCAACAATCACGTGCTCCAGAAAATCAACGTTCTGCTGGTGCGGAAATTCCTTCGTGGCTTGATGGAAGCAGGCGTTGAGCTTCCTGGGGACATCTGATGATGACCGCCTCCCTATCGACGATCAAGACATTTGCTCTCGATAGGGCCAATCATATCGTGTACTTTCCACTAACCGGCCACAACGGCCGTTGCCGCCACCTGGCGGTTAAAAAAATGTTCAGGGGAGAATTCGATGCCCGATATTTCATGGCGCCTGGCTTTGGCAGGCCTCGCCGTTAGTACCGCCTTGATCAGCGCAACCGCACAGGCAGCCAGTCCGAAGCTCGAGAGCAAGGACGTCATGATTCCGTCCGGAGATCCCGGGATCGAATTGTTCGTCCGCAACAAACATCCCGTGGGAGTGCAGAAGTTCTCCTCCGACCGCATTCTGCTGTTCGTGCATGGTGCAACCTACCCCGCCGAGACCGCGTTCGATCTGCCGATCGAAGGTGTGTCGATGATGGACCTGATCGCCCAGCGCGGGTTCGACGTTTATCTGGTCGATGTCCGTGGTTACGGTCGCTCGACCCGGCCGCCGGAGATGAACCAGCCGCCGGAGGCCAACAAGCCGATCACATCGACCGAGACGGCCGCGCACGATCTCGGCGTGGCCGTCGACTACATCTTGAAGAAACGCGGCGTCGCGAAGATCGACGTGATGGGCTGGTCGTGGGGCACCTCGATCGCGGGAATGTACACCAGCGAGCACAATGCGAAAGTCGATCGCCTGATACTCTATGCGCCGCAATGGATTCGCACCGAGCCTCCCGCGCCGGCATCCGCCAATGCGCCAGCGCTCGGCGCGTATCGCCTGGTCTCAAAGGATTCCGCCAAGGCGCGTTGGCTGAAAGGCGTCGCCGAGGACAAGCAGGCCGGCCTGATTCCACCCGGCGTATTCGAGGCCTGGGCGGATGCCACATGGGCAACCGATCCTGAGGCGTCAAAACACTCTCCGCCGATGCTGCGCGCGCCAAACGGTGTTTTCGCGGACAGCATCAAATACTGGAGCGCCGGCAAAGCCCAATACGATCCCGGCAAGATCACGGTACCGACCTTGCTGCTCCATGCCGAATGGGATGCCGATCTGCCGAGCTATCTGGCGCAGAACTATTTCAAGCAGCTCACGAACACGCCTTACAAGCGTCTCATCGAACTCAGCGAAGGAACGCATACGGTGATGATGGAAAAGACCCGGATGCAGTTTTTCCACGAACTGATGGGCTTTCTCGATGAAGAAAAGCCGCTGGCCCTGAAATAGCGGATAACGGACGGATGGCATGACTGCCCACGGCAGTCGTGCCATCTCATGCCTGCGACTTCACCGCCGTTTGTTTTCGTGTTGCGAGCCATGTTTCGAACCGCTGCACGATGACGAAAAACACCGGCACGAACAACACCGCCAGACATGTCGAGGCGATCATTCCGCTGAACACGGTGATCCCGATCGATTTGCGCGCGCTGGCGCCGGCGCCGGTCGCGACCACCAGCGGCACCACGCCGAGGATGAAAGCGAACGAGGTCATCAGGATCGGCCGGAACCGCGCCCGCGCCGCCTCGACCGCCGATTCCAACAGCGGCTTGCGGTCGCGCAGATGCAACTCGAGCGCCACTTCGACGATGAGAATGGCATTCTTCGCCGATAGCGCGATCAGCAGGATCAATCCGATCTGGGTGTAGAGGTTGTTGTCGATCCTCAATCCTGTCAGCACCGCCATCGGGCCGAGCAGCGAAAGCGGCACCGCCAGGATCACCGCGATCGGCGCGTACCAGCTCTCATATTGCCCGGCCAGCACCAGATAGACCAGTAACATGGCAAGACCGAATACATAGTAGATCTGGTTGCCGACTGCTTTTTCCTGGTACGACATCGCCGTCCATTCATAACCCGTGCCGGGTGGCAAGGTCTTGCCGGCGATCTGCTCCATCAGCGCGATCGATTGGCCCGAGCTGTAGCCCTGCGCCGGCAGGCCGATGATGGTCGAGGACGGATAGAGATTGTACAGGCTGATCAGCGATGGCCCCACCGCGGGCGTGATGGTCGCCAGCGTACCGAGCGGGATCATATCGCCCTGCTGGTTACGCACCGTCAGACGCTCGATATCCCCCGTCGTCAGACGGAATGGCGCATCCGCCTGGGCGTAGATCTGAAACGTACGGCCGAATTTGTTGAACTGATTGATGTAGGACGATCCCAGATAGGACGCGAGCGTCGAGAACACCTGGTCGGTGGTGACGTGCAGCGTTTGCGTCTTGATCCTGTCAACTTCGACATCGAATTGCGGCACCATGGAGCGGAACGGCGAGCTCACACGCTGCAGCGCGCTTTGGGTTTGCGCGTTGCGGACCACCGTATTGGTGATCGCTTGCAGCTTTCCGAAGTCGGCATTGCCGTCGCGCAATTCCACCTGCATGGCGAAGCCGGCGGCGTTGCCGATGCCCTGGATCGGCGGCGGCGGAAGCACGATGATCCGCGCCTCCTGAATGTCCGCCATTTTCTGGTTCAACCCGACCACCAGCGAGCGCAGATCCTCGCCTGCCCCTCGCGCGTCCCAATCCCTAAGGATCAGATAGGCCACACCACCGTTGGCCAGGCTGGCGCTGTTGTCGAGCGCCGAGATCCCGGCGATGCTGATCACCTGAGCCACGCCGGGCGTCTTGCCCGCGATTTCGCCGACCTGGTCGAGCACGCGCTGGGTGCGATCGAGCGACGCGCCGTCCGGCAATTGCACGGCCGCAAGCAGGTAGCCTTGATCCTCGATCGGAAGAAACCCGGTGGGCACCCGCGAAAGGCCGTAGCCGCCGATGCCGATCAGGATCAGCGCGACGATCACCGAAATATTGCTGTGGGCTACCATACGATCGATCAGTGCGGCGTAGCGTCTCTCGATCCGGCCATAGACGTTGTTGAAGCCGCGGTAAAACCAGTTGCGCTGTTCCAGCGGAACCGAAGGCCGCAGCCACAGCGCACATTGCGTCGGCTTTAACGTCGCGGCATTGATCGCGCTGAGCAGCGCGGTCGCGGCGATCACCAGTGCGAATTGCGCATAAATGCGCCCGGTCAGCCCCGGCAGGAACGCCGCGGGCAGGAACACCGATATCAGCACCAGCGTGATTCCGATGATCGGCGCGAACAACTGGTCCATCGCGCTGATCGCGGCATCGTGGCCGGACATTCCCTTGTCGATGTTGTGGGCGGCGCCTTCGACCACGACGATGGCGTCATCCACCACGATGCCGATGGCCAGCACGATCGCGAACAACGTCGACAGGTTGATGGTGAACCCGAGCGCCGCCATCGCGGCGAAAGCGCCGATAATGGTCACCGGCACGGTGGTCGCGGGGACCAGCATGGCGCGCCAGTCCTGCAGGAATATCAGGATCACGACAAGAACGAGAAAGCCGGCCTCGATCAGCGTCTTGTAGACTTCATGCACCGACGCCGAGACGAACTTGGTGGTGTCGAACGGGACGTCGAAGGTGACGTCCTGCGGAAATCCGCCAGCCAGCTCGGTCATCTTCTTCTTCACCGCCTGCTCCACTTCGAGCGCGTTGGCGCCGGGCGATTGAAATACGCCGATGCCGGTGGCGGGCTTCTTGTTGAGCGAGAACATCTGGCTGTAGGTCTGCGCTCCCAGTTCGACCCGGCCGATGTCGCGCACCCGCGTCACATCGCCGTCGTTGCCGGTCTTGACGATCACATTTTCGAATTCGCCGGTATCGTCGAGCCGGCCATTGACGTTCAGCGTGTATTGAAACGCCTGCCCGGACGGTGTCGGCGGCATGCCGACCTGACCGGCCGTGACCTGCTGACTCTGTTGCTGGATCGCCTGAATGACGTCCTGGGGCATCAGCCCGCGCGCCTGCAACTTGTCCGGATCGAGCCAGACCCGCATCGAATACTGGCCGGCGCCGAACACCGTGACGTTGCCGACGCCGGGCAGCCGCGACAGCTCGTCCCTGATGTTGATCGTGGCGTAGTTGCTCAGATAGAGGCTGTCGTAACTGGCGTTCGGGGAGGTCAGCGTCACGAACAGCAGAATGGCCGTCGAGCGCTTCTGCACCGTGACGCCCTGGTTCTGAACCGATTGGGGCAGCGACGACAACGCGCTCGATACCCGGTTCTGCACCAGCACCTGCGCGAAGTTGAGGTCGGTGCCGATCTTGAATGTTACCGTGAGCGCATAGGTGCCGTCGGCGCCGCTGTAGGACTGCATATAGAGCATGTCCTCGACGCCATTGACTTGCTGCTCGATCGGCAGCGCAACGGTGTCCATCACGACTTTGGCGCTGGCGCCGGGATAGCGCGTCGTGACCTGCACGGTTGGCGGCACGACGTCGGGATATTGCGCCACGGCCAGCCCGAACAGCGCCACGCCGCCGATCAGGATCATCAGGATCGCGATGACGTTGGAAAGCACCGGCCGTTCGATAAAGAATTTCGAAATCATGGCCCGTCCTAGTTTGCCGATGCGCGGGACGGCTCGATCTTTTGCAGTTTCGGATCGACCTTCTGGCCTGGGATCGCGCGCAACAGGCCCGCGATCACGACGCGGTCGTCAGGTTTTAGGCCGCTTTCGATGACACGCAAATCGCCGTCGAGCGGACCCGTCTGCACCTTGCGCTGTTCGACCACGTTTTCGCTGGCAACCACGAGGACATATCGCCCGGACTGGTCGCTGCCCAGCGCGACGTCCGGAACCAAAAGCGCGTCCGCCTGCTGGTCGAGCGGAACGCGGACGCGAACGAAATATCCCGGCAGCAAGACCCGATCGGCGTTCGGCAGAACGCCGCGCACGGCCAGCGTTCCCGTCGATTGATTGACCGTCGGAGCGGCATAATCGAGCTTGCCCTTGTGCGGATAGCCGCTTTCACTCTGCAAACCGACCTCGACCAGCACCTGTTTGAGATCGCTCGCGGTCAGCCCCTTGCGTGCGGCCTGCGCGCGGATCCGCAAAACGTCCTGCTCGTTGACGTTGAAGTTCACATAGATCGGATCGAGCTGCACGATGGTGGCGAGCTGGGTTGGCGAGGCGGCGCCGACCAGTTCGCCGACCGAGACAAGATGCGCACTGACAATGCCGTCGAACGGCGCGGTGACGTTGGTGTAGCCGAAATTGACCGCCGCGATCTTGGTGTTGACCTGGGCCTGCTGCAGGTTCGCCTGGGCATTGTCGCGTGTCGCTGTGGACTGATCGAGGGTTGCCTGCGAGACGGCTTGTCTCGACACCAGATCGGCCTGCCGCTTGTAGTCGGCTTCGGCCTGCTTCAGCGACGCCTGCGATCCGGCTTCGGCCGCCTGCGCCTGTTCGAGCTTCAACTGATAGGTATCGGGCTCGATCGTGAACAGCGTCGTGCCTTCTTTCACGAAGGCGCCGTCCTGATAATTGATCGCTTGCAGGACGCCCTGCACCCGCGCCACGAGATCGACCGTCTTGATCGGCGCGGTATTGCCGGTCGCTTCGAGATAACGCGTAATGGTCCGCTGTACGGGCACGCCGACGTCGACCGCCGGCGGAGGTGGTGCCACGAAGGTGTTCTGTTCGCAGGCGGTCAACAGGACGAGTGACAGCACCGTGACAGAAATACGGAAGCTGCGCATCGCACGGTTCTGCCAGCCATCAGGCTTTGCGATTACTGGCCGATGCTCAGGCTTCATTCCCTTGCCCTCATCCATTCGCTACGCCAGCAAGCCCGCAGTGCAAACCCATAACACAATCCGCTTGCGGTGGAACCCGAAAGCGCAAAAGATACATCCCGGAAAGTTATCTCCGGCAAATCTCTTTTGAAATATCGCTTTTAAATTGACGCAACGCCTTCAGCAGACACAACGGGGTTATTCAAATGATCAAGACGTTGAGACGTGCTGCGATGCAACGAATTTGGATGACGGTGACCATCGCATTCGTGGCGGCACCGGCCCTCGCGCAACAGCCGACCGACGCGCAGCGCAGCGCCATTCGCTCGGCCTGCCGCTCCGATTATATGGCGCATTGCTCCAGTGTCCCGCCGGGCGGCATGGCGTCGCTGCAATGCCTGCAGAAGAACATGTCCAGTCTGTCGTCGTCCTGCCAGCGCGCCGTGAATGCGATAGAAGCGCCGGCAGCAGAAAAATCCCAGGCGCCAGCGGCGGAAAAATCCGAGCCGCCGGCGACGCCGCCCAAGGCCGAAGCGCCCGCGGCTGCGGAGTCTGCCAAATCGAGCGAGACGCCTGCGGCTCCGGCGGCCAAAGTCGCGGCGAGCCCGCTTGTTAAAAAACCAAGCAGCGCTCAGGTTGCCGCCATCCGCAGCGCCTGCCGCTCCGATTACCAAAGATCATGCGCAGGGGTGCCGACCGGCGGCGCCGCGGCATTGAGTTGTCTTGAAAAGAATAAGTCGAAGCTTTCGCAAGGCTGTCAGCAGGCCGTCAACGCGGTTGGCGGCACTTCGGCGCCTGCGGCGGACGCCCCGGCCGGCGCGCCTGCGGCTGGTCAGGCGGCGGCGCCAGCGGCCCCGGCTCCCGCGATGGTGCTGCGGCCGATGCGGCCGCGCGAGGAACTGTTCGTCGCGCGGAGCTGCGGCGGCGATATTCAGGCGCTTTGCGGAGGCGTTCCGGCAGGCGGCGGCCGCCTCATGCGATGCCTCGCCTCACAACCGGCCTCGCTATCACCGACGTGTAGTGACGTGCTGACTCAATTCAGCGTCTCGCAATAAGTATCCCAGGGCTGGATAAATTTTCATCGTTGCGGAGCGCGGGCGACATCTCGTCGCGCTAAACAAACTTGGCCGGCTCCCACGTTTTGAGAAGGATCCTTCCGGAAGATCCGGTATTACTCACATTGGCGAAGAGGGCTAGTGTAAACCGGACTTCGGAGTCCCGGAAAGACCACGCTTGGGAATGGCGTTCTCCCGCGACAGCACGACAAATATTTGACGGCAGAAATCATCCCGGCAAGGCCAAGGAGTGGCGCATGTTCTCAGTGATATTCGAAGTGCATCCGAAAGCGGGGCAATGGGATAACTACCTCGGCTATGGCAAGATGCTGAAACCGGAACTGGAAAAGGTCGACGGCTTCGTCGACAACATCAGATACCGCAGCCTGACGCGCGAAGGATGGATCCTGTCGCTGTCAGGCTGGCGTGACGAGAAGGCTGTCGTTCGCTGGCGGACGAAAACGCGTCATCACGAGGCTCAGGAGCGAGGCCGCTCTGAAATACTCTCGGACTATCACCTCAGGGTCGGCCAGGTGACGCAGGACACCAGGCTGCCGGCCGGCTGCGAGCTTCTCGAGCAACGCCTCGACGAGACCGAAGCCGGCGAAGGCACCACCGTCACGCTCATCACCGCCGAGCGGCCGAAGCAATGGCCCGAGACGTCGAACGCGGCGGATTGTTCGGAATTTTTGGGCCTCAACCCTTACGCGGAAGGTATGCTCACCTGGGACGTGTTCGAGGCGGTGCTGACCCCTGGCGATCTTATCCTGATGATGTCGTGGCGCGATCGAACTGCTGCAGAAGGCTTCGAAAACGCCGTCGATCTGAAAGAGGGCGCGCGTCTTCGCCGCATCCGGATCATCAGGGATTACGGAATGTTCGACCGGCGCGAGGCGCCGCAATATTATCCGGACGCCAAGGGCAGCGAGACGATCCATTCGTGAACCAGAGAAGTTGCTGGCAATGGCGTCGATTCTCATCAAGCGCGTCTATGAGCAACCTTCGCCCGGCGATGGCGTGCGTATCCTGGTCGACCGGTTGTGGCCCCGCGGTGTGCGCAAGGAAGCCGCCGCGCTCGATTTCTGGAACAAGGATGTTGCACCGACCCCGGGTCTTCGTACCTGGTTCGATCATCGCCCGGACCGGTTCGCAGAATTCAAGAAGCGATATATCGACGAACTGAAAAGCAATCCCGCAGTTTCGGAGGTTCTCGGCCAGATCGGGCGAAAGAAGTCGACGCTCCTATATGCGGCCCGCGATCCCGCCATCAATCACGCCGTCGTTCTCGCGGAATTTCTCGGCAAGGCAGCGCTGAAGAAACCGGCTGCGCGGAAATGATCGCGAACTCCCTAACGATCCCGAATTATCAGGCCGGCAATTCCTTGACGAGTACGCGCATGTTCTCGCTGTAGTCGATGGGAGCTACGACGAGGTGCACTCCGCCTCCCTGTAACGCGGCCTTGAGCGTCGGCAGAAAATCCGCGGCAGCCTCGACGCGCCAACCCTTCGCGCCGTAGGCTCGCGCGTAGGCCACGAAATCGGGATTTCCGAATTCCAGGCCGAAATCCGGGAATCGATCCACTTCCTGCTTCCACCGGATCATTCCGAAGGCGTGATCCTCGAGAACGAGCACCACGATGTTCACGCCGAGACGAACCGCGGTCTCCATCTCCTGCGAATTCATCATGAACCCGCCGTCGCCGCACACCGCCAGGACCTTTCGTTCCGGATGAATGAGTGCGGCCGCGATCGCGGAAGGAAGCCCCGCACCCATCGTCGCAAGTGCGTTGTCGAGCAGCAGGGTATTGGCGACACTGGTCCGGTAATTGCGTGCGAACCAGATCTTGTACATGCCGTTGTCGAGCGTCACGATTCCGTCTGATGGCATCGCCTGCCTGACGTCATGAACGATACGTTGCGGCGTCAGCGGAAAGCGGTCCTCCTCCGAACGTTCCGCGAGCTTCGCCAGGATCTTCGCGCGCAGGTCGAGCAACGCGCCGGCGTTGGGAAGATGGCCTTCCAGGCGGTCCGCGAGCGCGGCAAGGCTGGCACCGACGTCTCCGATAATCTCGGCCTCGGGAAAATACACCTGTTCGACGGTTGCCGGCGTGGCGCCGATGTGAACGACGCGTGGCCCGCTGCCGGTCATGATGAACGGCGGCTTCTCGACCGTATCATGTCCAACGGAGATGATGAGATCCGCCTTGTCGATGGCCTCATGGATACAGTCGCGCTCCGAAAGCGCCGCGGTCCCCATATACAGGTTGGAGCCGGCATTCACCGCGCCCTTCCCCATCTGCGTGTTGAAGAATGGAATCCCGAGACGCCGGACGAATTTCGACAACGGTTCGGCCAGTTGCGGGCGGCTGGCGGCCGCGCCGAGCATGACCAACGGTCTTTCGGCAGCCATGATCATCGCCGCCGCGCGGTCGATCGCCACCGCCGGAGCCACCGGAAGTTCGACGACATGCGGATGAATGATTTCGGCCGCCGCTTGTTCGGCCGCCACGTCCTCGGGGAGTTCGAGATGGACCGGCCCCGGCCGCTCCTGCTGGGCCACCCGGAAGGCATCGCGCACCAGCGTCGGAATGCTTTGGGCCGAGACGATCTGAGTCGCCATCTTGGTCAGCGGCCGCATCGTGGCTACGATGTCCACGATCTGGAACTTGGCCTGGCGGCTGGTGCGGATGGCCTTCTGTCCGGTGATCATGACCATCGGCATCGCGCCCAGATCCGCGTAGGCGGCGCTGGTCGTCAGATTGAGCGCGCCGGGTCCCAGGGTCGTCAGGCACACACCGGCGCGGCCCGTCAACCGCCCGTAGGTGGCCGCCATGAATCCGGCAGCCTGTTCGTGACGGGTGATCACAAGCCTGATCTTCGAGGCCCGCAGCGACTCCAGGACATCGAGATTTTCTTCCCCCGGAATGGCGAAGATGTACTCGACGCCTTCGCTCTCAAGCGCCTTGACCAGCAGATCTGAACCCTTTGTCATCGCGGCACTCCAACACGTCTTCCCTGCTACCCCCTGATGTTATCAAGATCGAGGGGATATCGATATGCCCCTGCCTCGACGCTTTGGTCGAAGCTTACAAGGCTCTCCGGATTGCGGTGGCAAGCGATCTGCGCTCGGCAGCAACACAGCCGTGACCGCTCCAAGGAAACATGGCTGAATTGCGCCTGGGCCTCTCGCCTGATGGATATCCGCATAGCCTAATGAACTTGTGGGCAATTTGGCGGTTATGAAAATGATGGCCGGCATTCATCAATGCGGAGCTGGACGTCATTCCCTTAAGTTGATGTCCAAGAAACTCAGGGTTGCTCGATCTCATCTGAAGGAACCAACCAACCCACGGAATTCATTTTCCAACCACTCAACCTCACGCAAAGGGATTGCCGATGTCGCAGTCAGTCGCGGAAATTCTCGTCGATGTTCTCGAGAAGGTGGGCGTTCGCCACATCTTCGGGCTGATCGGCGATTCCCTTAATCCTTTCGCCGACGCGGTGCGGCGAAGCGACATCGAATGGATCGGCGTTCGGCATGAGGAAGGCGCCGCGCTCGCAGCCGCCGGCCAGGCCAAGCTGACCGGACGGCTCGCGGTATGTGCCGGCACCACCGGTCCCGGAAGCACTCACCTCGTTGCCGGGCTTTACGAAGCGGCGCGCGATCATGCTCCCGTGCTCGCTCTGTCCGGTGACATGCCGCGCCAGATGCACGGTACCGACTTCATCCAGACGACGGAGCCCGACCTGCTGTTCAGGGATGTCTCGCTTTACACCGAGACCATCTCGGCGGCCGGCCAGGCGCCCGCGGTGATCCACCAGGCCATCGCCGCGGCCTACGCCGGGCCGGGTGTCGCGCACCTCACCCTGCCCCAGGATGTGCTCGGCCTGAAAGCCGACCATCCCGTCACGAGCCTGGCGACGCTCGGCCCGCAGCCGGAGATTCGCCCGAACGAAACGGACGTCGCCGACCTGGTGCGGCGGATCGACGAGGCGGATACTGTCGTCATCATGTGCGGCGTCGGCTGCCGCGGGCTGGCGGAGCCGCTGCGCGAACTATCCGACCGCCTGAAGGCGCCCTTGATCCATACGTTCCGGGGCAAGGAAATCATGGCCTATGACGATCCCAGGTGGATGGGCGGGCTCGGCATGATCGGCACCAAACCCGTCTATCGTGCGGTGCAGGACTGCGATCTGCTGGTGATGATCGGCACCGATTATCCCTACTCCAACTTCCTGCCTGCCCATGGCAACGTCGTTCAGGTCGACGAACGCATGCAGGTGCTGGGGCGGCGAACCCCGACGGCTCTCGGCGTCAGGGGCTCCGCGCGTCCGACGCTTACGATGCTGGTGGAGCGAGTGGCGGCCAAGAGCGACCGCAAGTTCTTCGACCATGTCACCCAGGAACGCCGTAAATGGGACGACATGCTCGACAAGCAGTCCGACCTTACCCGCAGCAGGGACAAGATCCACCCGCAGGCGGTCGCGCGCACGACGAGTGAATTGGCTGCGCGTGATGCAACCTTCGTGATCGATACGGGGCTCAACACGCTTTGGTCCGGCAACTGGATCCGCCAGACCGGCTCGCAACGGATCGTCGGTTCGTTCAATAATGCGGCGGTCGGAACCGCCCTCGGCCAGGCCAACGGCATCCAGGCGCTCGATCGATCACGGCAGGTGATCGTGCTGACCGGCGACGGCGGGCTGAACATGCTGCTGGGCGAGTTCATGACCGCCGTGCATCACAAGCTTCCGGTTAAAGTCGTCGTGTACAACAACTCGGCCTTGGGTCTCATCACGCTGGAAGCCGAAAGTGTCGGTCTCGCGCCGTTCCGCGAAGCCATCGAGTTTCCGAATCCGGACTTCGCCGCACTCGCACGCGCCTGCGGCGGCCACGGCTTCACCGCGAGACTACCGGGCGTCCTGACGGCAGTCTTGAGCGAAGCCTTTGCGGCCGACGGCCCGGCGATCGTGGATTGCACCGTCGCCGCCGACGAAATGCCGAACATGCCGCATGTCGAGCTCGGTCAGGCCGGGCGCTATGCGATCGCGAAAATCAAGGAGGCTGTCGCCAGCGTCAGGGGACTGTAACGGGCGCAAGCGGCCGGTCGCGGATGCGACAGTGATCTCGTGTAGTCTCTCCGCGAGTCGTCCCTGCGAACGTGTTCGCAGGGACGACTCGTTGAAACGTCACGCCGATGAATTATCCCGCCATCCGCCTCGGCAGTTTCCAGCCGGGACGAACAAAGTGACAGGTGTACCCGGTCGGATAGCGCTCGAGATAATCCTGGTGTTCGGGCTCGGCCTCCCAGAAGTCACCCACGGGAGAAACCTCGGTGGTCACTTTGCCGGGCCAGATGCCGGACGCCTCGACATCGGCGATGGTATCGCGCGCAACCCGCTCCTGTTCAGGACTGGTATAGAAGATCGCCGAACGATAGCTGGTCCCGATATCGTTGCCCTGCCGGTTGCGCGTCGACGGATCGTGAATCTGGAAGAAAAACTCCAGCAGGTCCCTGAAGCTCAGCACCCTGGGGTCGAAGACGATCTCGATCGCTTCCGCATGGGTCCCGTGGTTGCGATAGGTCGCATTCTTGACATCGCCGCCTGAATAACCGACGCGCGTGGATATGACGCCGGGCTTGCGGCGGATCAGATCCTGCATCCCCCAGAAGCAACCTCCTGCGAGAACGGCACGTTCTGTATTTGTCGTCATGGGTGTGCTCTCCATATTCGCCGCGAAACTGAACGCCTGCCGAAGCCGGCCATCGCGATCCGGCAGGGGTGAAGCGTACCATAAATGTGTCGCGGAGGGAGTCCACGCAAGGAGGCCGGGCGGAGAGAGTGCCGCGAAAAGGCTATTTCGACATCGCCGGCGCCGTTGCGGCAGCCGGCACGGACGATGCATGAAGCGGGATAGATGGCTTTCTCGGACGGACATTGGAGGTGGCGATGTCCTGCTCGATCCGCTTGCGGTGCTCGACGGCAATGACCAGGTCGGGATCCAGTTGGACAGCGGTTTTGAAGTCCGCCAGGGCTCGTTCCCTTTCGCCCTTGTCGCGCCACGCCACGCCGCGATTGTTGTGGGCCATCGCAAGCTCCGGCTCCAGCCGCAGCGCCTCGTCATAATCGGCGATCGCGCGATCGGGATCGCCTTTTAAATTGTAGGCGTTGCCGCGATTCATGAAATAACTTGCCTTCGGCTGCAGCCGGATGGCCTCATTGAAGTCGGCAATGGCGCGATCGTAGGCGTTGTTGCGTGAGTATAATGATCCGCGGCTATCGTAATGATCCGGTGATGACGGATCGAGCCGGATGGCTTCGCCATAATCATCGATCGCGAGATCCGTTCGTTTCACTTTGAGGTAGGCTTCAGCGCGATCGGTTAAAGCCTGCACGTTGTTCGGCTCGAGACGGACGGCTTCGGTATAGTCGCGAACCGCCAGCCGGTGCTCATGCATCAGGCCGAAGGTGGCGGCGCGATGTGAAAATGCGCGGGCGAAGTTCGGGTCGAGCCGGATCGAGCGATCGAAGTCGTCCAGCGCGCGTTCAAACTTCTTGTCGCTTGCAAATACATTGCCGCGGGTGTCGAACGCTCCGGCGGCCGCCGGATCGAGGCGGATGGCCTCGTCGCAGTCTTTGATGGCGAGATCGTACTGCTCCGTCCTGCGATAGATTTCGGCGCGCGTCACCAATGCATGGATACGGGCGGATGATGCGGCATTGGAGTCGATCGCCAGCCCGCATATGCCGATGATTTCCTCAGGCGACAGCTTGCTGTCCGCCGAGCACGTGACCGGTTCGTCCGCGGACTGCGCCAATGCTGCCGGCGCGACAAAACCTACGGGGAATGCGAGGCATAAAAAAAGGGCAGCAAGCATGTGACGCATGGATGCCCCGGGGCAAGGCTGATCGGTCGCAGACGCTTACCACTGTCATATTCGCATCGACGGGACTAGCTTCCCGGTGCCAGAATTCCGGTTCGCTGCGCTACCTGACAGGAGCTTCTCAATCTCCGTTGAGGCGCCTCGCCAAGGAGCGGTCATAATTGATATCCTTGGAAGGACGGAACGAGACGAATCGCGAGGTGTAATCGTGTTTGCGTGGACCTGCATTCCCAACGGCCTTCGTGGCTTGAACCCGCGTAGCTTGCGCCCGGCGAAGGAGTCCGCCATGCGCCGACCATTAGCGGTCGCCGTCGCCATCCGGGTCGTATGCGCCGCAGGCCTGGCAGCCGTCGGGGTAACCACAGCTTCCGCGCAAGCTCCGACGACAGTCGAACGCTCCGCAAAAGGCCCGTCCGCCAAAAATATCCAGGTTGGCGTCTTTCTCAACGTGCAGCCGGATTGCACATCCGGAATATTGCCCGCCATCCGGCTGGTCAATCCGCCCGCGAACGGCACGATCAGCATCAAGCGCGGCAAGGTCAGCGCCACCAATTACAAGCAGTGTCTGGCGCTGGAAGTGCCCGGTTTTATTGCATTTTATCAATCCAAGCCGGATTTCACCGGTACCGATGTGGTGGTCATCGAGGTCAAATACCCGCAAGGGCGGACTGAGCTGCAACGTATCACCATCGAGGTCGGCGGCGGCGGCCCGTCGGGACAAAAAATTTAACCAAGCCCGCGCCGGGAAAACGGCAAAGAAAAAGGGAGCCGAAGCTCCCTTTTTTATTTTGAGTTGCGAAAGCAAATCCCGCCCGGGGAGCGGATCGGCCGCCAATCACACCGCGATATTGTGATCGTGGCCGGCGAAGACCACATCGACGATGTGCTGGTTGCCGACGTGATAGCCCGCAAGCGTCGCAACGTCGTGGGTGCCGCCGCTAAACGCGCTGCCGCCGTTGACATCGACTTGAAGCACGAGGTCGTTGCCGCTTACCGCGAAGTTGACGTAGCTGCTGAGATTCGAATCCGCCGCGGTGGCATGGCTACCGAGCAGTGCGGAGATGTCGATCTTGTCACTCTGGCTGTTGCTGAAGTCCAGGATCTTGTCGAGGTTCGAAGCCCCCTGCTCGCCGAACAGGAAGATGTTGGCGCCTGCACCGCCCGTGAGCGTGTCGTTTCCTTTGCCGCCGCTCAGCGTGTCGTCGCCCGCGCCACCGATCAGCGTATCGTTACCGGCGCCGCCGAGAATGTCGACATGCGCGGCAGCCCCCAGCGACGAAGCGTCGGCCGTCAACGCGTGGGTTCCGGTCGCCGCCGTGCCGTCGATGACGAGCGTCCCGATGCCGATCGCATTGGTGGCATTGGCGCCGAGCGTAACGCTGTTGTTGAAGTCGCCAAGCAACAGCTTGTCGAGGCCACTGACATGGGTGAAATCCGAATCCGTCACGGAGGCGGCATCGACGATCTGGATCGTGTTGCTGCCATCGCCCAGCGCAAAGGTGTCCGCCGACGTGAAGTCCGCGTTCAGCAGCTTCACCGTGTCGTCGCCCGCACCGCCCAGAATATCGAGATGCGACGCCGCCGAGAAGAAGCTCGACGTCGCATCGACGGTCAGGCCGTGTCCGGCCGTCGCGGCGGTGTCGTCGATGGTCAGCATTTTCCCGGTCGTCGACTGAATTTCCTGACTGGCCCAATTGGCGAGCGTGACCGAGTTGACGAAGTCGCCGAGCAGCAGCTTTTCGACGCCGTGCACGCCCGAGAAGGAGTTGTCCACGATTGCTGCGGCGTCGGTGATCTGGATCGTGTCGGTGCCCGTGCCGCCGGTTACCGAATCGTGGGTGTCGAAATTCGCGTTCGTGAACTGGTAGACGTTGTCTCCCGACCCGCCGGTCACCGAGTCGTGCTCGGCACCCGCGACGAAGACGAGATCAGCCGTGAACCCGCTGGCGTTCACGGTCACGCTGTCGGCCGTTCCAGTGATCGAGGAAGCATCGACCGTCATCACATGACCCGGACCGCCGACCTCGTTGCTGGCCAGCGCGCCAAGCGTCAACAAATTCGTCGCGGCATTGCTGAGCAGGATGGTCTCTATGCCGCTGATGTTGGTGTTGAACGCAGAATCATTCGCGAAGTTCGTGGCATCAAGGAACTTGATGGCGTCGACACCACCGCCGCCGGAGACAATGTCGCCGGAAGTGAAATTGGCGCTGTGGAACTGGAAGACGTCGTTGCCGGTACCGCCTTTCAGCGTGTTGAGGGCATTCGAAGCGGCGATAATGTTGAAGTTGCCACCGTCGGTGACAAGGTGGGCGTCGACCGTAAAAGTTGCCGTGTTGCTGGTATCGGCCGAACCGTCGACCGTCATGGTGTGGCCACTCGCGATATTGGCGTTGCCGAAAGTCAGGCTGACCGATTTCGACGGGTTCGAAGCCAGTGCAACGGTATCAAAGCCCGTGAATTTCGTCATGCCGCCGAAGTTGAACGTAAAATTGTTCGATCCGGTAACGCTCAGAAGCAGCTTATCGCTGCCGCCGCCGCCGGCAATGCTATCGGTCGAATTGAGCGTGCCCTGTGTCGCGTTCACCGTGTTGGTGCCGGAGGTAAAGAACACGGTGTCGCTGCTCGATGTCAGGGTGGTCGACGAACCCGATGTGGCGCTCCCGATCACCATCGACGCCGTATCCGATGCAACGGAGAACGCCGTCGTGCCACCGGTGACGCTGGCGTCGGCGCGGGTGCCGGAAGAACCCGAACTCTGGTCCCAGGCCTCGAATGTGATGCTGCCCGTTCCAGTTTCTCCACTTCTCGCCGGTTCGAAATAAATGAAGGCGGTCGAGGGCAACAGCAATGCGTTGGTCGCGCTTATCGTCCCGAAGGCCGTCCAGCTTGTTCCGTTAAGCGAGTAATACCACGTACCTGAATGCGACAGGTTATTGGTCACGGATGTGATGGCAATGCCGGTCTTCGCGCCATTGTCGGCGTCGGTGACATTGTTGGGGCCGCTCCCACTGCCGACCAGCGACGACACCGAGGTGCCGACCGTACCTGCATTGGGCGTCTGATTGTTGGACGTTGCCTTCGCTTCGTTGTTCAACACAACGGTATCGGTCGTGTTGAGCACCGGCGCGTCGTTGACGCCATCGATCGTCACCGTGACATTCTGCGAGGCCACGCCGCCGTGGCCGTCATTGACGGTCACCGTGTAGGTCTGGGTCAGCGACTGTCCCGCGGCGAGAGACTGGATGGCGCTGTCGTTGACCGAGAACGACCAGTTCACGTCGCCGGTGACATGGCCCGTCGAGTCCGGGCTGAGCGAGGTCGAGAAGGTGCCGAGATAATTGCTTGCCGACGGCGTGACGAGAATCGAATGCGTATCGGTTACGTCGGCGTCGGTGAAGGTGATCGTTCCCGAGCTCTTCTCCACGCCCGGCAGCGAAACGTTCGACGTTAGCGAAACATCGTCGAGGTCCCAGGTGAACCCAGCCGTCTGGAAGGTGAAAGTGATCGTATCGTTCCCGGTCCCAACAACATTGAAAGCATATGGAACGTAGCCGGTTGCGCCTGCGTCAACGATCGTCGTGATCGGCTGGCCATCCCAACTGACGACTACGGTATCACCATGGTGCAAATAGGATCCGGCGGCCAGAAAGAAATCCAAAGCGTAGGTGGCGCCAGCAACGGTGCTGACGGTTTGCGAGAGTGTCGTCGTCGCGCTGGTCTCACCGCCGGAGATACCGGCGATGAAGTCATGGCTTCCAGAATTGAGGAAGCCGTCGCCGTAGAAGGAGTAGGAGCCGTTGCTGGTCACAGTCCAGCCGGTCGAATCGGCTGTCTCGAACCCGCCATTGACGATTCGATTGCCGCTAATCCCGGGGGTAGCGTCTTCCATCACGCTGCCGGCTTGCGTACCGGACGTGATAACCGGGGCGTGGTTGACCGGAACCTGGGCCGTAATGCCGACCGTATCGGTGTCGCTCAGGGTGCCGTCGCTGGTGACGATCTGGACGATATCGTCGCCCGTATAGTTGGACGCCGGCGCATAGCTCAGCCCGTTGAGCGCGGCATTGATATCGCTCACCGTGCCGGAGAAGGTCATCGAGGCATCGGAAGTTCCGTCCCCGCTGGTGAAGTGCAGCCCGGTCTCCTGATGCAGCGTCAGCGCGCCGTGCGACACGCTTAGCGTCACCGTCAGCGAACCACTGTCGACGTCGGACACGGAGATCGCGTCGCCGTTCGCCGAACTGAGGACGAGGCTGGCATTTTCATTGACGGTCTGCGCGCCGGGAACGCCGTTCACCGGCGCGTCGTCCTGGCCGGTGATGTGGAACGTCAGCGTGGTGCTTGAGCTGCCGCCCGATGCATCCCTCGCCGTGTAGGTGAAGACGTCGTTCGCGGTGACGCCCTGCGCCAGCGCTTCGGCACTGGCATTGTTCGGCGTGAAGCTGTAGGTGCCATCCGCGTTGATGCTGAGATCGCCGTAAATGCCATGAACGATCGTGGCGGAACCTGTGACGACATTCGATGCGGTACCGCTGGTGCCGGCCAGCACCGAACTGACCGCAAACGTCGCCACGTCGCCGGTATTGAGATCGGTGTCGTTGGCCAGCACGCCCGTCGCCCGCGAGGCGGCCGCCGCGGTCACGTCCTCGTTGACGTTGACGGTATCGGCGACGGCCACCGGCGGATAGTTGACCTCCGCGAGGTTCAACGAAACCGTGGCAGTCGAGGTTGCGCCATGGCTGTCGGTGATGGTGTAGGTGAAACTCGCCGCGCCGCTGTAATTGGCGTCGGGCGTGAAGGTGATGGTCTGGTGATCCGCGCTGAGCGAAACAGTGCCGTGGGCCGCGCTCTGCACCGACGTGATGCTGAACGTATCGCCTGCGTCCGGATCGGAATCGTTGGCGAGCAACGCGGATGCCGCGATGACGACCGGGCTGTTCTCCGTTGGTACAACGGTCTGCGCGCTGTATTCGACCACATAGCCGACATAATCAGCGACATCTCCGGCCGTTGCCGCGGCGCCGGTCGCGTCGTTCCAGCCTCCGCCGAACACCACGAGCATCTCAGCGTAATTTTCGCCGGAATCGTACCCAGCCCCGTTGTTCGGCTCACCTGTGTTCCAATTTGAATAATCGCCGCCGACCGAGCTACCGTGGAAAAGATTCTGACCGGTTGGATCGCCCTGGAAGAAAGTCGTACCGGCCTCGGGGCCGGTGACCCATTTCCAGGTACCTTCGGTCGCCGCATCCGACGCTCCGAGCCACAGGCTCTGCGCGCGGACAGTGCTGTTGTCGAGACTCATGATGAAGGTGTTTTCGGCAGCCCCCGTCACGGTAGCGAGATATCCGCCGGCCGCGATCGCCGCGGCATTCGCCTGCGACCATGAGAAATTTCCGGCGACCACCTGGTAGTAGTGACCGTTTGACGGAAAGAGTGTCCAGCCGCTACCCGGCGGCGTGCTGCTTCCAGCTCCCCCGGTATAGACGTCATCGACGGCGATCGGCGCGTGGTTGACGCTCTGCACGGTGACCGCAACAGTATCGCTATGGCTCAAGGTACCGTCACTGGTCGTGACTTGCACCGAATCCGAGCCAACATAATTCGACGCCGGCGCGTAGCTCAGGCCGTCGAGCGCGGCATTGATCGCACTCTGGCTCCCCGTAAACGTCATGGTGTTGTCGGACGTGCCGTCGCCATTGGCGAAGCTCAGTCCCGCCACATCATGCAGCGTCAGCGCGCCGTGTGCCGCGGTCAGCGTCACCGTCAGGTTTCCGCCCGCGACATCGAACACCGAGACCGCGTCGCTGTTGGCCGAACTGAAGACCAGATTGCCGTTTTCCGCGATTGTCTGTGCACTTGGCACGATATTCACCGGCGCCACGTCGGTCACATGGATCGTGACGGCCTCGCTTGTATCGAGAGTCCCGTCATTGGCGTGAACGACGACGTTATACGAATTCTTGGTCTCGAAGTCGGGCGTTGACTTGAACGTCACCTCGCCGGTCGTCTGATTGATGTTGAACAGCGCGCTATCGGTACCGTCGATGGAGTAGTGGAGGACCGTGCCCGCATCCACATCTGTGGCGGCAACGGTGTAAACTACATGCGAGGCAGCAGTCCCTTCCGCTTCCGTCGCGGTGGCCGCCGACGTGATGACCGGCGCCTCGTTGGTTCCGGTGACCAGCACGCTGATCACCTGATCCGTGGTCGCGCCGTGCGCATCCGTCACCTCGACCGTATAGTTCAGCACCACCTGGAAGCCATCCGGCAGGAAGCCGAAGGTCTGGCTGCCGGCATCGAACGTCCAGTTCAGGGTCTCCGGGCTGGCATGCGTCCCGTCGATCACGGTCGATGGCGTCAACGTCAGGAAGCCGAGCGCGTCCTGCGCGTTGTAGCCGGCGCCGCCGCCGGAGACCGACTTCACCGTCGCCGTCACCACATCGCCGGCATCGACGTCGCTGACCGTCAGTGTCCCCGCCGTCGTCAGATGGGTGTCGTGCTCCGTCAGCGAGCGGGTCACCACCTCTTCGCCGCTAAAGCCCGCAACACCGGTCGAGACGCTTTCGCCGCCGGGAATCGTGATGACCGGCGCTTCGTCGGTGCCGGTGACCAGCACGCTGATCACCTGATCCGTGGTCGCGCCGTGCGCATCCGTCACCTCGACCGTATAGTTCAGCACCACCTGGAAGCCGTCCGGCAGGAAGCCGAAAGTCTGGCTGCCGGCATCGAAGGTCCAGTTCAGCGTTTCCGGGCTGGCATGAGTCCCGTCGATGACGGTCGACGGCGTCAACGTCAGGAAGCCGAGCGCATCCTGCGCGTTGTAGCCGGCGCCGCCACCGGAGACCGATTTCACCGTTGCCGTCACCACATCGCCGGCATCGACGTCGCTGACCGTCAGCGTCCCCACCGTCATCAGATGGGTGTCGTGCTCCGTCAGCGAGCGGGTCACCACCTCTTCACCATTAAAGCCCGCAACACCGGTCGAGACACTCTCGCCGCCGGGAATCGTGATGACAGGCGCGTCGTTGGCGCCCGTAATCGTGATCGTGATGTCCTTGGTGATCGAATCGCCATCGCCATCCGTCACGGTGAACGGAATGGTCAGTGTGGCCTGTTCGCCCGCAGCCAGTGAATCGAAAGCCGTCCCGGGCGTCACGGTCACAGTGTGGCCGTCAGCATTCAGCACGACATTTGGCAAGCCGAGCGTAACGCCTGCCGGCTCGCCGGAAACCGTCGGCGCTCCCAGCGTGATCGCGTGAACCGCACCGCCATCCGCACCCAACGCATAGTGTCCGTTCAGATCGACGGTAATCGGGGTATTTTCGCCGGTCGCGGCGCTGACATTGGTTGCGGTCGGCACATCGTCCTTCACCGTAACGGTGAATTGCCCGGCAGTGGTGTCGCCGTCGCCATCCTTGGCGGTGAAGTCGAAACTGAACTTCAGATCGGTGACCGACGCCGGCAGATCGTCGAGCGACTTGAGGAGCGTGAATTCGTAGCCGCCGTTCGGATCGGTTCCGTTCTCAGTGAGCACGACGGAAAATACAACGCTGGAGGCGTTGATCGAGGTCGGCGCGATGCCACCGGTGTAGGCGACGAGGGTCTCCGCATCGATCAGCGCGTATTGCACGGCCTGACCATGCGAGGTCAGGTGAGTCAGATCGACGGTGTTGTTGTGATCGTCGACCGCATGGACGTTGGCGATGGCGCTTGACTGATTGGTGAAATAAACCGGGCCGGGAATGGCGGGAGCGCTGCCGCTGTTGACGGCGAGATTGTCGATGACCACGGAACCGTTGAATATGGAGCCGTCGGGATTGCGGCCGAGCACAGGCTCGATTTGAAGCGAGGTGAGCGCCACACCGTCGAACGGCGTTCCCGCCGCGTTGAACAGGTAGGTCAGAGTGGATCCAAGCGCGATCGTTGCGCCGAGATTCACGGTTTCGGTCACCGTGTTGCCGTGGGTATCGATTCCGATGAGTGTGACGTTATCGGCGGTGGCGCCGGTGCTGGTACCGTACAAACCCAGATTCAGGCTGGTGAGCGTGAAAGGCCCTGCGCTGTCGGTAACCTTGATGAGCGTTCCATAGACCTCTCCGTGGGTGCCGCTGGTGTTGGCGACGCCCTGATCAGTCTGGATGGTGAAATTGCCCAGATGGTAGGGAGCTCCACCTCCATTTGACAGACTGTCGAAGGTCAGCGTCTGCGGCGTGCCGGGATTCGCGGCGACCGCCGCGTGCGCGGGACCATCGGTACCGAAGGTGACGCCAAGCGAACCATCGGTCGTCGTCGACTGATGAGATACGAGATCCGATTCCGCCACTGTCGTTGCCGTCGGCGTACCAACGGTCGGACCGTCGTCCAGAATCGTGATGTTCAGCGCCGAACTCGTTGTCGCGGTGTCGGCGTCGCCGTCAGTCACGGTCGCGTACACGATTTTCGCCATGGTGACGGGGTCATTCGGATCCGTCGTTACGGGATTTTTGATCGCGACGTAGTCCGCGACCGACACAGTGCCGGTAACCGGATCGACATAGATCGCAAGCGCCAGCGTGGAGCCGGACATGCCGAGCACGACATTCGAATGCGCCGGATCGTTCGACAGAAGGATCTCGGTCCCATCGAGGGTGAACAGGCCACTATGGGCATTTACCAGGGCAGCGCCGGTCGACGTGGTCAGCGCAACGCTCTTGACGCCATCCGCGCCGCCGTTGGCCGACACAAATCCACTGGCGGATTGCGCCAGGGAGATGATGCCCGTCGGTAAAATAGCCGGTGCCTGAGCAAGAGCAACGTCGTTGGTTCCGGCTTGCGGCAACGGCGTCTCGTCTTCGACAATCGCGCCGGTCGCCAGCGAAACGGTCGGCACGCTGTCCTTGACGTTGACGGCAAAGGTCTGCTGGACGGAATCGCCGTCGCCATCGAAGGCGTTGACCGTGAAGTTCAGCGGCAGCGTATCGGCACCGGCGCCGGGATGATCGAGGGTCTGGAACAGCGCGAATATAAATGCCGGATTGCCCGCCGCATTCAGCGTCACCACGAACACCGGATCATTCGCGCCGGCAGGATCGCCATGCTTGTAGGCGACCAGTTCCTGGTCGACGCCGTCGCCGGCCAGGCGCACGATGTAATCGAGCGCTACGCCGCCTGAGCTCAACGTCAGCACATGGCCGCTGCCATCGGTGATGGTGGCGGATGCGAACGTCAGATGCGTGTTCTTGTCGTCGGCATTCCAGTCGACGTTCAGATTGCCCGACGTGACCTGGGTCTGTCCCAGGGGATGCCCTGGTTCCGCGACCAGCAGCGACTCATCCACCGAACCCGTCTGTGCCGCACCGGTTACGACAGGTACGTCGTCGGTGACATGCACCGTGAAGCTGCTGGATGCCGTATCCCCGTCGCTGTCGGTCGCCGTGAAGCCGAAGCTGAGCGGCAGATCGTTCTTCACCGCCCCCGGCGATGCCGGAGCAGCGTGATCCAGATTGTCCAGCAGCGTAAATGTGTAGCTGCCGTCGGTATCGTTGAGTGACACCGTGAACACGGTCCGCGCCGAGAATCCGGTTCCGGCGGTTGCGGTCAGAACGGTGTGATCCGCCGACAATGTGTAGGTGATCGCCTCGCCGTTCGAGCTGAGACCCGACGCAAAATTATTGAGCGAGGCGCTGAATTGCAGGGAGCGGTCGTGCGTGCCGCCACCCGAAGTCGGATTGGCGCTGTCGGCGCCCCAGTTCACCGCCAGCGAGCCGGTCATCGTCGAAGTCACGAACGCATTCGAAAACGGTGTATTGAGCGTGCTCTCGGCCACGGTCTCCGTGTCCGGCGTGCCGATCGTCGGCACGTCGTCCTTCACCGTCACGGTGAATGCGTTACCGCTGCTGTCGCCGTCGCTGTCGGTGGCGGTGTAGTTGAAGGTGAAGTTCAGCGTGTTCTGGCCGCTGCCGGCGGGATGGTCGAGATTTCCAAGCAATGTAAATGTGTAGGAACCATCGCCGCTGTCGCTCAGCGAGACGTTGAACACGACGTTGCTTGCGGTGGCGCTGGAGGGCGGTGCGCCGGTATAGCCGACCAGGATGCCGCCGCTGAGAACGGCATAGTGAACCGTTGCGCCATCCGACGTCAGGCCGGAGACGGTATGGTGGCTGGAATCGGTGACCACGACGCTGGCGCTGGAGAAAGCCACCGAACGGTCGCCTGCCCCGCCGTGCGAGGTCGGATTGGCGTTGTCGGCGCCCCAGTTGATGTTGAGGTCATTGGTGAACGTCAAAGCTGCGGCATGCGGCGAGGTGCCGTCCGGCAGATCGTCTTCGTCAACCGTGCTGCCGTCGCCGGTATGCGCAACCGGCACGTCGTCCTTCACGATGACGGTGAAGGTGTTGCTGCTGGTGTCGCCGTCACCGTCGGTCGCGGTGTAGTTGAAGGTGAAGTCCAGCGTGTTCTGGCCGGCGCCGTTGGGATGATCGATATTGCCCAGCAGCTTGAACGCATAGGAGCCGTCACCGCTGTCGCTCAGCGACACGTTGAAGACGACATTGCTGGCCGTGATGCTCGTGGGCGGATTGCTCGCGCTGCCGGTGTAACCGACGAGAACGCCGCCGATCAGGGCATAAAAAACCGGCGCACCATCCGCCGTCAGCCCGGAAACCGTGTGGCCATGATTGTCGGTGACCACGACATTCGCGTTGGTAAAGGCGACCGAACGATCGGCAACGCCGCCATGCGAGGTCGGATTGGCGCCGTCGGCGCCCCACTGGATGTTGAGATCGCCCGACACCTTCAGATCGGAGGTATGCGAAGAGGTGCCGTTGGGCAGATTATCCTCGTCCACTTCGCGCGTGTCGCCGGTATGCGCGATCGGCACGTCATCCTGCACGGTGACGCTGAATACGTTGCTGCTGGGATCGCCGTCGCTGTCGGTCGCGGTATAGGCAAACGTCAGCGTAACCGGTCCGGAACCGTTGGCATCATCGAGATTGCCGAGCAACGTGAAGGTGTAGGAGCCGGAATTGTTGTCGTTGAGAGAAACGACGAAAACCTGATTGAAGAACGGGCTGTTGCCGGTATATCCGACCAGATTGCCTCCGATGAAGGCGTAATTGACGTCGTGGCCATCCGAGGTCAGATGGCTTCCAGCTTCGCCGGTCACGGTGACATTGTTCGCCGCCGTCGCGTTCGCGAACGAGACCGAACGATTGGCGATCGTACCGCTGTTGTGATCGTCCGAGTTCCAGTCGATGTTCAGCTTGCCGGTGACCTGCAGGTCAAAGATATCCGGCGAGGTACCGTTCAACAGGTGGGCTTCTTCCACGACGCGGGTGTCGCCGACGCCTGCTACCGGCACGTCGTCCTTGACGGTGACGGTGAAGCTTGAAGGCGTCGTGGTGTCGCCATCCGAATCCGTCGCGGTAAAGGAGAACGTGAATAATTGGTTGTTGGCGCCTGCGCCGGGGGCATTGTCCAGATTGTCCAGCAGCGTGAAAGTGTAGCTGCCGTTGTTGCTGTCGGACAGGTGCACCGTGAACACGGTGGCCTTGCCTGCAGTCGCTGTCAGCGTCTCGCCATCGGCGGACAGGCTGTAGGTGATCGCCGTGCCGTTCGAGGTCAGATTCAGCGCCGTTAGCGTCGTCAGCGTGTCTGATGTGAATGCCACCGAGCGATCATGCGCCCCGGTTCCCGGCGTCGGATTGTTGGCGTCCGAGTTCCAGTCGACCGCGAGCGAGCCCGTCGCGGTTGCGGTGATGAAGGTATTGTCCGGTGTCGCCGTCGTGCTCTCGGCAACGATTTCCGAATCCGGCGCGCCAATGGTCGGCACGTCGTCGGTGACATGCACCGTGAAATTCGAAGGCGCGGTGGTGTCGCCGTCCGAATCCGGCGCGGTAAAGGAGAACGTCAGCGCCTGATCGTTGGTGCCAGCGCCGGCGGCGTGATCCAGATTGTCCAGCAGTGTGAAAGTGTAGCTGCCGTTGTTGCTGTCGGACAATTGCACCGTGAACACGGTATGGGCGCCTTTACCGCCATCACCGCCACCGGTAGTTGCCGTCAGCGTCTGGCCATCGGCGGACAGGCTGTAGGTGATGGCCGTGCCGTTCGAGGTCAGATTCAGCGCCGTTAGCGTCGTCAGCGTATCGGATGTGAACGCCACCGAGCGGTCGTGCGCCCCGGCTCCGGGCGTCGGATTGTTGGCGTCCGAGTTCCAGTCGACCGCGAGCGAGCCCGTCGCGGTTGCGGTAACGAAGGTATTGTCCGATGTCGTTGTCGTGCTTTCGGCGACGGTTTCCGAGATGGGAGAGCCGATGGTCGGCACGTCATCGGTGACATCAACCGTGAAGCTCGCAGGCGCCGTAGTGTCGCCGTCCGAATCCGTCGCGGCGAACGAGAATGTCAGCGCCTGATCGTTGGCGCCGGCGCCGGCGGCATGATCCAGGTTATCCAGCAGCGTGAAGGTGTAGCTGCCGTTGTTGCTGTCGGACAGTTGCACCGTGAACACGGCATGGGTGCCGTCCCCCTCACCCGCGCTTGCCGTCAACGTCTGGCCATCCGCGGACAGGCTGTAGGTGATCGCCGTGCCGCTCGAGGTCAGATGCAGCGCTGCCAGCGTCGTCAGTGTATCGGATGTGAATGCCACCGAGCGGTCGTGCGACCCGGCTCCCGGCGTCGGATTGTTGTCGTCAGAACGCCAGTCGATGTTCAGCGACACCGCACCGGTCGTCGCCGCGATAAAGCTGTTATCGGCCGTCGACGTCGTGCTTTCGGCCACCGTATGATCGCCGATCGCACCCGTAACCACCGGCACGGTATCCGTGATGGTTGCGCTCAGCGTTCCCGATACCGGGTCGCCATCGCTGTCGGTCGCCGTAAAATGAAACGCCAGGTCGATCGAAGCGAACGTCTGCGCGCCACTGTTGTGGTCCAGCGACTGGTATTGGGAAATGACATAGTTGCCGGTATCGCTGGCATCGGACAGGCCTACGACAAAAACGATATGCGCGTTTGCCGCGGCGGTCGCATCGGAGGGAAGTCCGGTCGGAATCGTGTTGCCGGTATATGCAACCAACTCCGTACCGTTATTTAGCAGCGCATAGTGTACCGTTTCGCCATGCGAGGTCAGCGCGGAGATCGACGTGGCGACGCCCGCGGCGTCTCCCGTCACCGACACAACCGCGTCGGAAAAAACCACCGAACGATCGCCGCTGTGTCCGGTGCTCGCGGACACGCCGCCATCGACGTGGTCGTTGAAACGGTCGGCACCCCAGGAAATGCCAAGCGAACCGGTTTGCGTTGCGACCGTCCCCGACACCGGGTCGAGCAGCGCCGTGTGGGTCTCATTGGCGGCGACGATGATCGGGGAATCGTCGTTGACGTTGACGTGAATGACGGTGGGCGCCGTGTCGCCGCTGCCGTCGGTGGCAGTGACGTTGACGCTGAGGTTCAGCGTATCTTCGGTGCCAACGATCGGGTGATCCAGCGGCCGCAACAATGTGAAGGTAAACGTCCCTTCGATGGTCGAATTGGCATCGAGCGAAACCGTGAACACCTGATTGGCGGTTATCGACGGATCGCTGCCGACAAAACCGATCAGGGTCGGCAGACCGCCGACGGTGGTGACGAACAGGTGAACCGCCTGCCCGTCCGAGGTCAGGCCGTTAAGACCAGCCTGGTCGGCCGCGAATGAAAAGCTGCGCCCGGTAACATCTGTTCCGAAATTGACATTGAGCGAACCGGTGACCGTGGTGGCGAGCGTTGCCACATCGCCGGGGCCGCCCGGATTTCCGTGGGCCAACCCGTCTTCGTTGACCGTTACGGCAGCGATTGCGCCGGGTATTGGAGTCGGATTGGCGGCGTCCTGCTGCCTGGCGCCGAACGTCGATTCGTTGTTCTCCGGTCCGAGCAACGCCAGGGGCGTTCCGCCCGCGCCCAATCCGTCGACATGAGCTGCGGAAAAATTAGCGCCGGCGGTTGGGCCGTTGCCGCCGTTTCCGGCCGCGGGCAAAACCGATTGGTCGGTCGTGATTGGAAACAGCGATGCAAACTGATCGCCGGTCAACGTGCGATCCGGTCCCATCTCGAACGCGATGTCCGCCAACGGATGACCGTCCGAGCCGAACACCGGATCCACCGTCACCGTCGACTGGTTGTCGAACAGTACGATCAGCTTTTCGCCGACCCGCACAAAGGTCAGCTTCTCGCTGGAGATATCGCTGAAGTCGAGCTGGGTCTGACCGTCCAGATGAACCGTGACGGCGGCGCCATTCTGCGGTTTCTCGAGCTTTATGTTCTTGTGTGGGGGGCTTGGTTGAGAGGTCGATCCGAGCAGTTGCGCCAACAATACAGGTGCATTCATTCGCCTTAACCCCACGCCATTGCCTAGTCCTGTCGGACCGTCTTGCGAGGGTTAAAATATTATTAAGAAGGCAGCTCCGTCAAGAATTGATACTTATTTTCAAATACTTTTAAGAGGCTTAGTTAAGTTCAAAACCATGTTAAGCTGTTAAGATAGGTAAATTTTTCGTAGCGTTTACTTGTTAGAATAAGATTTAGACGCGAAGTTCCACTATTAATATTCAATATTACGGATTTTTGTGGCAATATAACGTAATTGCGGCGAAGATGTCTTATTCTATACTTGGCGAATGCGGTGAGTCGGAACTCCGACATTCCCGAAACCCGGATAAAACCGGAATCCGCCGCGCCATTATTGACCGCAGCGCACTAATTGCTTCGCTTGTTTGAAGGAGGAATGCGGATCGAGGCTGCGAATAATTCGCGTCAGAATTGATTGAGGAATGGCTCGCTGCGCAACGCGGTCAGATTAACCAACCTTCGCGCGACTCGCGGCATCAAACGCGCGATACGGTACAGGCCAACGGCCGATATTTACTCAAATACAGCAGTGCGTGGCTACGAATCCCATCAAGCCAGACGCCCCGGCCGGCGTATCGATATCCCATCCCCATCGGAATCAGGCGAACCGGCAAGGCATGGCGGGGCGTGAGATAGAGGTGAGCCGTGACGATGTCGCCGGGAATGGCGACCGGACCGGAGCTCAGCAGGTAGCTGGCGCCATTCTCACAGGCGATTGTGAAGTCGGCGCCCGGAAGATTCGCTTGCGCATCGGCTTTCGATGCCGCCCCGGCAAAGCAAAGTCCTGCCAAAAGACCAACGAAAACCCATTGCCGAAAACGCATCTGCCGTCCCCCAGAGATATCGATCCTCAGTATGATCGAAAAGCAGCCTGCGTCCAAGCTATTCTGCGAGCCATTCTGGACAAGCGATTCTGAACACGTCCGACGCGCTATCGGGGATTTCAGGTGCGGCGATGTTTCTTTCAGAGCAGGAGTTGCAACGTCTGGCCGCCGCCCACGCCATCGATGTCAGCCGCGGGGAGAATGTCCATCTCGCTTTCGTGCCGCGGGCGTTCGGCATAGGGCGCGGCGAACAGACTGACGCCGCCATGGTCGATCGCAAACAGCGGCATGAAATAGCGCAGATCATTGGTTTCCACGAGACCGAAACGCCTGTTGTCGAGGACCAGCCAGCGGCCGTCGACGCGGACAGCCAGCACCGCATGGTCCTGGCGAACAGCCATATCGCGCACCAGCAGCACCTTGAGATCCTTCTCCGGGATGCCCGCGTCCAGAAGCACGGCGAATTTTGCTATCGCGTAATCTTCGCAATCCCCGGTGCCGGCAGCCAACGTTTCCAGCGGCGAGCTCCACACATCGGCAACACCATGCGCTTCAAAATCGCTGACGTAACGGACCGCCTGATTGATAGCTCTGTTGACGATCTCCACGCGGGTCCGGATGTCGGCAACATCAGTGGAATCCGCGAGTGCGATAAACTTCTTTGAAGCGTCGGCGCATTGCCGGTCATCCGCCCTGCAGGCTTCAACCGATTTTGCCTCGGCACGCATCTTGGCTTCGACCCCATGCCATTTTTCCCATAGCAGTCCCTCCGGGGCGCGGAAGGTAAACAAACCAAACGGCTCTTCGCTGGTTATTGGGGTAAAGGGGGCAGCCGGCGGCAGATCGCTGACGACGTTGGAAGTTGCACCCGACGATGCATCGGCTGACGCGACCTGGAGCGCGTCCGGCTTCGAACGGGAAAGTCCGTCGTGTTTGGCGAGCACCGCGTTGATCGTGAAGAACCGCACCTGAGGCGGCGTCACGCCGGCGTACGGCGTTTCGGAGGCGGGTTGCTCGGGCGCGGGTTTCTTGATGCGGGATTTCGCCGATGCACCGGCGCATCCGGCGGCGGTTAACGAAACCACAAGCATAAACCCCAGCGCACGCGGGATGGCCCGCGCCTGATCGATACGCAACATGACTGACGCCCCGTTTGTCCGGGACATCGGCCGACGTCATGGCGTCGATCCTGTCCCGGATCTTGTGGGACAGGAGATAAATCGAGGGCCGCTTCAGCCCGGTTAAAGCGCGTCAATCCTTGCGGGAATGTCGGCAACGGGCCTAATCGAGGGCAAGCACATTCGATCGAATTTTATGAATCGGATGCGGCAAACAAATTCAGGAAATATTCACTGTGATCCGCGGGCTCCGAAGCAGGAGCCGCATCGGCACCGGCACGTCCTAGTGTTCGCGGAGAGCTTCGTCACGCAGGGTGCGCGCCGGCTTGACGAGATAATCCAATACCGATTTCTGGCCGGTCAGGATTTCCACGGTTGCGACCATGCCCGGGATGATCGGCAACGGATGCTCGTCGGTGCCGAGATGGTTCTTTTCGGTTCGCACCATGACCCGATAGAATGTCTCGCCGCGCTCGTTCTTGTCGCCCTTTTCGTCGGTGATGGTGTCCGCGCTGATGCGCTCGACCTTGCCGTGAAGCGATCCATAAACCGATGAATCATAAGCGCTCAGTTTGACGACGGCTTCGTGATCGGGCCGGATGAACGCGATGTCCTGCGGGCGGATACGTCCCTCGACCAGCAGCGTGTCGTCGAGCGGCACGATCTCCATCAGGCTCGCGCCCGGAGCTACCACCGCGCCGATGGTATTGACGTTGAGTTTGTTGACGATGCCATGAACCGGCGATCGCAATTCGGTGCGGCGAACGCGATCCTGCGCGGATTTGATATTCTCATCGAGCACGGCGAGATCGCCGCGCGATTTCGCGAGATCATCTTCCGCCTGTGCGCGAAAAGCCGTGCCGACATTGAGCATGCGGGAGTGCGCTTCCTGCACCGCGGCGTCGGTCTTGACCATCGTCGCTTGCACCACTGCGAGCTGGCCCCGCATATCGGTTGCCTGGCGATCGGCGCGCAGCATCTCGATTTCCGGCACAACTTTCTGCTCGTACAGCTTTCGGGTCAGCGCGGTCTCGCGATTGAGCAGTGTCAGGGTCTCGGAAAACCGAGTCTCCGAGGCGCGCAACTCTTCGATTTCTTTCTGCTTTTGGGTTTCCTGTTGCGCGATGACGTCGATGTCCTGCGCTATCTTGCGCATATGCGCGTCGAACACGCTACGCTCGGTTTCGACGGCACGCGGCGCGACCTTGGTGAGTTCGTCGGGAAACACGACGCTCTTCTGCCCCAGGGTTTCCGCCTCAAGCCTGAGGACACGGGCCGCCGTGGCGCCGCGGCGCTCGCGGATTTCGCCGAACTGCGATGCAAAAGTTGTATCTTCGATTCGGGCGAGCGGCTGGTCCTTGTCGACGATCGATCCTTCCTGAACCAGCAATTCGCTGATGATGCCGCCCTCAAGCGATTGCACGACCTGGGTCTGACGCGACGGCACCACACGGCCGTTGCCGCGCTTGACCTCGTCGAGCACGGCGAAATGCGCCCAGATCAGAAACGTCACCAGCAGCCCCGATGACGCGATCAGCAACATGCGCGAGGTTCGCGGGGTCCGCAGTTCGACCGCGGCGCGAACATCGTTTGAAAATGCGAAATCAGATTGCGACATTGGTCGCCCTCGCCACGGCTGGAGCAGACGCGCCGGGGCGCAGCCGCGTTAGGATTTGATCCGCGGGCCCATCGGCGACGATCTTGCCGTTGTCGAAAACCAGAATGCGATCGACGAGGGAAAGAAGCGACGGACGGTGCGTCGAGACAATGATCGTCATTTCGCCCTTCGCCAGAGTTTTCAGGCGCTCGAGGAATTCCGCTTCGCTGCGGACGTCGAAATGCGCGGTCGGCTCATCGAGGAACAGCACACGCGGCTTGCGGATCAGAATCCTGGCAAGCCCGATCGCCTGCTTCTGGCCGCCGGACAGGCTTCGTCCGCCCTCGGCAAGCATCATGTCATAGCCTTGGGGATGACCTGCAATGAACGTTTCGACGCCCGACAGACGCGCAGCCGCGAGCACTTCTTCGTCGGTTGCAGACGGCCTGCCAAGCGTGATGTTGTCGCGCAGCTTGCCGTAAAACAAATCGGTGTCCTGAAGCGTAAAGCCGATGCCGGCACGGAGGTCGGCGGGGTCATACTGCCTGATATCGATGCCGTCGATCAGGATGGTGCCCTCGCTCGGCGGATAGAAAGCCGTCGCAAGCCGGCCGACCGTCGTTTTGCCGGACCCTACCCTGCCGATGATTCCGATTTTTTCACCGGGTTTGACGTGGAAGGAAATGCCATCGAGCGCCTTCGCCGGACTGTTGGGATAGGAAAAGCTGACGTTCTTGAATTCGATGCGGCCTTCCTTGATCTCGCGTGCCACGAAGATCTTTTCCGGCGGCCGCTCCCGTTCCAGCCCCATCAGGCGATTGATCGATCTGAGCGCGGACGATGTCTGCGTTGCGCGCGTCATGACCGCGGCGATACCCGCGATCGGGCCGAGCACGCGGCCCGATAGCATATTCGCGGCAACCAGCGCGCCGACCGACAGCTTGCCGTCGAGGATCAGGAATACGCCGACAACGACAAGCAGCAGACTGCACATCTGCGTGGCGACGCTGGCACTCGTCAATGCAAGCGACGCCCAAAACTGGACGTCCTCGCTCGAACGCGCGGTTGCGGCGACGGAGCGTTCATATACGGCTTGCACCCGGCTTTCGCCCGCGACCGCCCGAATGGTTTCGATGCCGCTCAGGGATTCAACCAGAATACCGTGCCGGGCCGCCGACTCCGCCTGCAAACGCCGCATCGCGCTATCCAGCGGTCTCTGAATCAGGAGCCCGACGCAGATCATCACCGGCAGCATGGCGAGAGGAATCCAGGCCAGCGGTCCCGCGATGACAAAAAGGACAGCGATGAACAGGATGGCGAACACCATGTCGGTTGCGGAAACCACGGTTCCCGACGTGAAGAATTCGCGAACCGAATCGAAGTCTCGCATCTGGTTGGCGAGGATGCCGACCGACGGCGGACGCTTGTCCATCTTCACGGACATGACGTGTTCAAAGATGTTGGCGGCAAGCACGACGTCGATCTTCTTGCCGGTCATGTCGATGATGCGGCTGCGCACGACCTTCAGCAGAAAATCGAAAGCGATTGCCAGACCAAGTCCGATACCCAAAGCCACCAGCGATGGAATGGCGCCGTTCGGAATGACGCGATCGTAAACGCTCATGGTGAACAGCGGAGCCGCGAGCGCCAGCATGTTGACGATAAAGGCGGCGATCGCGACGTGACTGTAGTTTGCGCCGAAGCGACGGACGACCGACCAGAACCAGTGTGCCTTGGGAAGGTCTCCAGTGGCGGCCGCGCGCGGGTCCGAGACGCTCGCCGGCGTCACAAAATAGGCAAAGCCGGCATACTGGACCTTAACGGCGTCGAGACGCTCCAAAATCTCTGTATCGCCGCTCGACGGATTGGCGAGCGTGAGCCGGCCCGCGCCGGCATCGATGCCGAGAAGAATTCTGGTCGAACCATCATGAAACAGCAGAACCGCCGGCAGCACGAGCGCGGGGATTTCTTCCAGGCGCCTTTCCACCAACTGCGCTTCCAGCCCGGCGCGCTGTGCGGCGCGCTCGTAAAGCGCTGCGCCCAGCGTTCCCCGTCCGACCGGAAGCCCGGCCAACAGCGCGCTTCGGCTGAGCGCACGGCCGTGATGGGCCGCAAGATATAACAGGCTGTCCGCCAGCGGATCGGCGTGCGTCGCCGGTTGCTCGACCGGAGCGACCGCGGGCTCCATCTCGAGTTCGAACTTTGAAGAGCGGATGTTCAACGATGCCTCGGAAATTCCAGGGCGCCCAGCGCAAACCGAAAAACGGGAGACCCTTAACAATATCTAAATTCAGCTTGCCCGAGCTTTATAAGAGATCGCCACAATTCACCCGATGTATTTTGCGAGCCGGCCGATAACCTGGACTTACAGTAAATTGACCTGCAGTAAATTCCGCCGCGCCTGGCTCGCCGCCAAGACTGGTTCAATTATTCAAGACTGGTTCAATTATTTAAGGCTGGTTCAATAACTTTTGACGGCCACGGGCACCGCCGAGGCACTCGCCTGACCAAACTTGCCTGACGCAAGAAACAGCGCGTTGGCGTCGCTCGGATCGTTTGAACTCCATCGATCGCCGAATGTGACAACCTGAGGTTCAGGCACCGGCGTAAACGGAGATACCCATCGCTCGACCGGCGCCACAGTGTTCAAAGGCTCTGACCCCGGCTCGGGAGCCCTCAGGAGAATCGGCGCGAGTTTCAAAGCGGCCAAACCAAGCGGCCCTGTTTCAAGCTGGTCGGTTTCCGGTGGCTTGCCGGTTTTCAGATAGGTCAACAATTGTCCCATCGCCGCCAGCAACTGATAGTCGGCGAAAACCGCCACCCCTCGCGCCGACACCAGCGAAACGTTCGCGTTGAAATACTGATTCTGGGAGTTGAGCAGGTCGATCAGCGTGCGCTGACCGAGCTCGTATTCCTTGTTGTAGGCGATAAAGGTCCGGCGCGCCGCCTCGACATCGCGCAACAAGGCCGCTGCGCGGTCTGTCGTGATGGTTCTCGCGGCCCAGGCCTTGTCGAGGGATTCCAGCGCTTCGCGCTGAAGACGCGCATGCTTCTGCTGTTCTTCGATCATGCGCTGCCCGGCTTCAGCGCGCTTCCAGCTGTCTTGGCCGCCACGGAAAATGTCCCAGCTGACAACCACTTTGCCGCTGGCCTCGTCGTGTAGGCCCGGATAAAGGATCGAATCGACGCCCCGCAGCGCGCGGCCTTCGAGAGACACGTTTGGCACGAACGCGCCAGTCGTCTCATCGAACGCGCGCTTGGCGGCAATGACATCAGCGCCGGCGGCACGGATCGTCGGGTTGTATTTGAAGGCAATGTCGAGCGATTCGTTCTTGGTAGAGGGCATATCCGGCAGGCGGCCGGGAAAGCGCATATTATACGGCTCAAGTCCGACGGTCTTGCGGTACTTCGCCCGCGCGTTGTCGAGGCTCAACCGAAAATCGGCAAGCGCGGCTTCCGCTGCGGCGACACGTTCTTCCGCTTGCTGGGTATCACCTTCACCTGCGCGGCCACCGGCGAAGCGCGCCCGCACATTCTTGCGCAGGTCCATGTGTACTTGCAGGTTTTGCTCCGCGAGCGCGACGATGCGGGTGTAACGCGTCACATCGACATAGGCTTCGGCGGCATCGAGAGCGATCAATTCGGTCCGCTCGAGCACCCGGAAGGCGGCGGCATCGACGCGGGCGGCCTGACGCCAGATTTCGTTGATCGAAGAAAGACCATCAAACAGGGTTTGGCGAATGGTGACCGAGACTTCGCGCCCATTCAGATAGGTGCCGTTATTCACTGGCGGCGGGGTGATGTGTTGGTTCAGCATTTCAGGGCCGGCGCTGGCGTCGAGCCTGATTTGCGGAAGCAACGCCCCCTGGCTTTGGTGAAGTTCGGCTTCAGTCGCGCGACGATTCGCGGCCGCCTCTCCGACACCGGGATTGGTCTTAACCGCTTGGTTAATAGCATCCAGAATCGAAAACGGCTCTGCGGACCAGGCGGCCTTCAGGCCTGCACCAGAAATCAATAAAACAACGAGTACCTGTAAAACGCGCCCCATAAAGTGAGCGCTACCAACAAACGGGAACCGGTGCAACCAGATCGCCAACTTTTTGACGCAAAAAAATCCATCTTTCGATCCGACGTTGCCTGACTGTGGCAAATAGGCCGCCAACTGCGCTGTGGGGGCAACCCGTGCGAACAACGTCCCGGCTTTGTATCTCTCATCCAGCCGCGGTTCGACCGAGGAAGCGCGGGTCGGTAAAAAAATTGGGATCGAGTTTACAGGCGACAGGCTTTTTTGAACGAGAAGTTGGAGTTCAGTCCTCAACCGGCGCGATAACTGACAATAACTTCTTTCTGCGAGCCATCACGACCTGGTTAAGAGATGCCAAAACGCCCAGCCGACCGGATTTGCGGTTCCGCGGCTTTGATCGAGTGTGCTAGCCTGCGCATCTGGTTGTGGTGAAGGTACGCGAAAATGCATCTTGCGAGAATCCCCATCATTCTGCTGACGGCGAATGCCATCACGCTCGGAGCAACCGCGATAGCCCAGGCGCAACCCGCCCCTGCTGCGCCTCCGGCAGTAGGAGTCGTCGAAGCGGTCAAGCGACCGGTTACCGAATCCAGCGAATTTCTCGGGCGGATCGAGGCCACCAATCGCGTCAGCGTGGTCGCCCGTGTCACCGCTTTTCTGGAAAAGCGAACGTTCAACGAGGGCGCGGAGGTCAAGACCGGCGATCTGCTCTATCAGCTCGAGCGCGGCCCGTTCGAGGCCGATCTCGAGGCCAAGAAAGCACAGGTCGCGCAGTTGCAGGCGACGCTCGTCAACGCCAAGCTGACGACCGAGCGGGCGCGAACCCTGCTCAGCGGTCCGGCCGGCCAGCAATCCACCTACGATGCCGCGGTCGCCAGCCAGGAGAGCCTTGAAGCACAGGTGCAGGCCGCACAGGCGCAGGTGCATCTCTCGCAGATCAATCTCGACTACACCGAGATCCATTCACCGATCGACGGCATGATCGGCCGAACCGCGGTGACCGACGGCAACGTCGTCAGTCCAAGTTCGGGGGTGCTGACCACCATCGTCAGCCAGGACCCGATGTATGTCACCTTTCCGGTCTCGGTGCGGGAGGCGCTGACGCTGCGCGAACGCTACGTGACACGGGGCGGCTTCAAAGCGGTCATTATAAGGATTCGACTACCGGACGGCCGCCTCTACGACCAGACCGGCCAATTGAATTTCGTCAACAACACGATCGCGCAAAACACCGACACCATCATCCTGCGCGGCACCATCCCCAATCCCACGCTGCATGATCCGTCCACGACACGCAGCACGGTGCGCGAACTCACCGACAACGAGTTTGTCACCGTCTCACTGGAGGGCGTACAGCCTGTCGAGGTCTTGGCGATCCCACGCTCCGCCGTGCTGTCGGACCAGCAAGGCGAATATGTCTACGTAGTGGGTGCCGACAACAAGGCCGAGCAGCGCCGGATCAAGCTCGGGCAGTCGACCTCTACCATCGCCGCTGTGACCAGCGGACTCTCGCTCGGCGACAAGGTGATCGTCGAGGGCCTGCAGCGGGTGCGTCCCGGCCAGCCCGTCGCGCCGGGGCCGGCGAGCGCGCTGATCCAATCGAGCTTGAAGGAGTCAGTGGACGACGGCCGCACCCAAAAGGGTGGCGGCAGCACGGTCGGAGCCAAGCCCGCAGGCAATACCCCATGATTTCGTCCGTCTTCGTCGATCGTCCCCGGCTTGCGATCGTCATCGCGTTCGTCATCACGATTGCAGGCGCACTTGCGCTGTTACAAATCCCTGTCGCGCAGTTTCCCGACATCGTGCCGCCGCAGGTGACGGTTACCGCCGTATTTCCGGGCGCCTCCGCCGAAGTGGTGGAATCCAGCGTCGCCCAGCCGCTCGAGGCCCAGGTCGTCGGCGTCGACAAGATGCTCTATATGAAATCGACCAGCGGCAATGACGGCAGCTACACACTGACCGTCTCGTTCGCGCTTGGCACCAACCCCGATATCAATACCGTCAACGTCAATAACCGGGTCCAGACCGCGCTGTCGCAATTGCCGACCGAGGTGCAGGCACAAGGCCTGACGGTGCAGAAGAAATCCTCGGCCGTGCTGCAGTTCATCGTGCTGTACAGTAAAAACGGCGCGCAGGATCCGCTGTTCATCACCAACTACGCCATCATCAACGTGCTCGATGCGATCTCGCGCACGCCCGGGGTCGGCCAGGCCAGCCTGTTCGCGAAACTGAACTACTCGATGCGGATCTGGTTCGATACGCAGCGGCTCACCAGCCTCAATCTCGCCCCTTCCGACGTGATCGCGGCGATCCGCACCCAAAGCGTCCAGGCGCCGGTCGGCCGCATCGGCGCCCGCCCGATCGCCGACGATCAGCAATTCCAGTTCAACGTGCAGACGCAGGGCCGGCTGACGACGTCGACCCAGTTTGGCGACATCGTGCTGCGCGCCAACCCGGACGGTTCGGTGCTGCGGGTCAAGGATGTCGCCCGCGTCGAGATCGGCGCGCAGAACCTCGACAGCGAGTCACGGATCGACGGTCAGGCCGGCGTGCCGATGGGCATTTACCTCGCGCCCGGCGCTAATGCGGTGACGACGGCGAAGGCGGTGCAGGCCACGCTCGCCAAACTCTCGGAACGATTTCCGCCGGGCCTGACCTATCTCGTGCAATACGACTCCACGACCTTCGTCAGCGATACCATCACGGAAGTGCTGAAGACGCTCGGCGAAGCCTTTGTCCTTGTCGTGATCGTGGTGTTCCTCTTCCTCGGCAATCTGCGCGCCACCGTGATCCCGGCGGTCGCTGTCCCGGTCAGCCTGATCGGCACCTTCGCAATCCTGCTGACGCTCGGCTATTCGGCCAATACGGTGTCGCTGCTGGCGATGGTACTCGCCATCGGAATCGTGGTCGACGACGCCATCGTGGTGGTCGAGAACGTCGAGCGCGTGATGGAAGAGGAGCCGGACCTGACGCCCGCCGACGCCACCAAGAAGGCGATGGCGCAGATCACCGCGCCGATCATTGCGATTTCGCTGGTGCTATTGTCGGTGTTCGTGCCGATCGCGTTCATCCCGGGAATTTCAGGAACATTATTCCGCCAATTCGCCGTGACCATCAGCGCGGCGATGGTGATCTCGGCGCTGAACGCGCTGACCTTGTCGCCCGCGCTTTGCGCGGTGTTCCTGCGTCACACCGGCCCGAGGCGCGGCATCATGGGGCGGGTGCTCGGCAGCATCGACTGGGTCCGTGACCGCTATGCCGGCGGCGTGCGCCGGCTATTACGGATGGCGGCGCTGTCACTGGTATTGGTGCTGCTATTTGCCGGCGGCATCTTCGGCGTCTCGCGTTTGACGCCGACGGGCTTCCTGCCCGAGGAAGACCAGGGCGCCTTCTTCATCGCGGTGCAACTGCCTGATGGCGCATCGGTGGCGCGCACCAGCGAGGTGACCAAGCAGGTCGAAGCGCTGTTGAAGCAGATGCCCGCCATCGATCACGTACTCTCGATCATCGGCTTTTCGCTGCTCGACGGCGGCAATGAGCCGAATTCCGCGTTCATGGTGGCGCGCATGAAGCCGTTCGCCGACCGCAAGGCGGCGGCGGATTCGGTGCAGGCGACGATCCGGCGCACGTTCGGCGCCGGGTCGCAGGTCCGGCAGGCCAGCATCTTGCCGTTCAATCTGCCGCCAATCATCGGGCTTTCGACCAGCGGCGGCTTTGAATATCAGCTCGACGCGCTGGAAGGACAGGACCCGGCTGCGCTCGGCAGCGTGATGGGCGGCCTGATCGCCGCGGCCAACCGCGATCCGAGGCTGACGCGCGTGTTCTCGACCTTCACCGCGACCAATCCATCGATCTATCTCGACATCGACCGCGCCAAGGCGCAGGCGCTTGGCCTCAACATCAGCGACGTATTCACCGCGTTGCAGGCGACGCTCGGCGGCATCTACGTCAACAACTTCAACCTGTTTGGCCGCACCTGGCAGGTCAACGTGCAGGGCGAGGCCGCCGATCGCGGCGACATTCCCGACATCTGGCAGATTTACGTGCGCAACATCACCGGCGAGATGGTGCCGATCCGCTCCATCGCCAGCCTCAGGATCGTGACCGGCCCCCAGGTCATCACCCGCTACAACAATTATCGCTCGGTCACGGTGAACGGCGGCCCGGCGGCCGGCGTCTCATCGGGAACGGCGATCGCCGCGATGGAAGAAATTTCCAAGAACACGCTGCCGGCGGGTTACGGCTACGAATGGACCGGCACCGCCTATCAGGAACAGGCGGCTGCCGGCCAGACCGGCATCATTCTCGCGCTCGCCATATTATTCGCCTATCTGTTCCTGGTGGCGCTGTATGAGAGCTGGACGATTCCAATTCCCGTGCTGTTGTCGGTCACCGTCGGTGTGCTCGGCTCCTACACCGCGATCAAGCTTGCCGGACTGAACCTCGACCTCTATGGCCAGATCGGCCTCGTGGTGCTGATCGCGCTCGCCGCCAAGAACGGCATCCTGATTGTCGAGTTTGCCAAGGAGCAGCGCGAAGCGGGGAAGTCGATCACGGAAGCCGCGGCGCTGGGATCGCAGATGCGTTTCCGCGCCGTCATGATGACCTCGATCGCTTTCATTCTCGGCCTGCTGCCGCTGGTGATCGCGACCGGGGCCGCCGAGATCAGCCGCAGGGCGGTCGGAACGGCCGTATTCGGCGGCATGCTCGCGGCGAGCTCGCTCGGCATTTTCCTGGTGCCGATGCTTTACGTGACGTTCCAGGGATTGCGCGAGCGGGCGAAGAAGCGCTTCGGCGGATCGGGTAAGGAGTCACATCCTTCGGCAAATCCGCCGGCCGCAAATCCGTGAAGCATTGCAAACAGACCGACTGTTGCTCGCATTAGCGCAACGCGATCACGCGTCTTCACCTCATCACGACGCTCGGCAACCAGGTTGCGATACCTGGAAAAACGCACAGCACGATCACGGCAAGCGCCATCAGGATGACGAACGGCAGCGTGCCCATGACGATTTCGCGGAAACCAATGTCGGGTGCGATGCTGTTGATGACGAACAGATTGAGGCCGACCGGCGGGTGAATGAGGCCCATCTCCATGATGATGGTCATGATCACGCCGAACCAGATCAGATCGAAACCCGCCGCACGTAGAGGCGGCAGCAGGATCGGTGCCGTCATCAGGATGATACTGGCAGGCGGCAGAAAAAATCCCAGGACCAGCACTAGCAGAAGAACGGTGACCAGCAGCAGCGAACTGGGAAGATGCATCGACACGATCCACTCGGCCGCGCTCTGGCTGAGGTGAAGATAGCTCATGACCAGCGAATACAGCAGCGACATGCCGACGATAAACAGCAGCATGGTCGATTCACGCAGCGCCGAAACGAGAATGTGCCGCAGTTCGGAGAGCCGCCAGACACCATAGATCACCATCACCAGCGCCAGCGCGAGGATCGCGCCAAGTCCCGCGGTCTCGCCGGGTGTCGCAAATCCACCGTACAGCGCGACCATGACGCCGGTCAGCAGAATGATGAACGGCATAATTCGCGGCAGCGCCTTGATCCGATCCGCATGGGAGAAGACATCCTTTTGCAGGATCGGATGCGGCACGCCCAGCACTTCGGCGGTTCGACGCTCCTTTCGAAAGCGCATCACGGCATATCCCGAAAACAGCGCCGTCAGCAGGATGCCGGGTCCGATGCCGGCAAGGAAAAGCCTGCCGAGCGATTGCTCCGACGCCACCGCGTAGAGAATCATGGTGATGGATGGCGGCAGCAGAATTCCAAGCGTGCCGCCGGCTGCGATGATGCCGGCCGCGAGTTGTGCCGAATAACCGCGGCGGCGCATTTCGGGAATTCCAGCACTCCCGATCGCCGAACAGGTCGCGGGGCTTGAACCGGCCATGGCCGCGAACAGCGCGCAGGCAAACACGTTGGCGACACCGAGACCGCCGGGCACGCGATGCAGCCAGGTATAGAGCGCATTATAGAGATCGGCGCCCGCTCGTGAACGTCCAATCGACGCGCCTTTCAGAATGAACAAGGGAATCGTCAGCAGCGTGACGTTGGCGATTTCCTGATAGACGTTTTGCGCGACCGTGCTCAGCGTTGCGTAAGGCAGCAAAACGACCATGAACAATAGAGCGACCGAACCCAGCGCGAACGCGATCGGGATACCCAGAAAAAGCGCCGCAAGAGTTGCGCCGGCGTAGAGAAGCCCCGTGGCCAACATCAGGACGCCTCGCGCCCAAACGACGTCAGGCCCTGACCCAATTGCACCAGCATCCGCAGCGTGAGCAGCGTCATTCCGATCGTCATGAAACTATAGGGGATCCAGAGCGGAGGCGCCCAGGCGGAGTCGGTGACTTCGCCGCTTTCGATGGCTTCCAGGAACAGCAACCAGGATTGCCAGGTGAAAATGCCGACGAACAAAACGCAGACGGTATCCACCAGCACAACACGAATCCGGTTGGCCTTGGGCGACAGAAAACCCCTAATGGCTTCAATCGCAATATGACCGCGCACCGACTGCACATAAGGCGCTGACAGGAACGTCGCTGCCACGAGCAGGAACACCGATATCTCGTCCTGCCAGTCCGTCGACCAGTGAAAATAGGAACGCACGAAAACCGAATAGCTGAGCACGAGCCCTGCTCCGATGGTCGCCAGCGTGCAGGCCACCACCAGTCCGGCATCAATGGCATTCAGGATCCGGCCGAAGAAGCTCGGAGGTCCGGGCGCGACGGCATCGGACTTGCCGATCTCGAGCACATCAGCCATATCCCTTTAGACCGCCTCCGCCATCTGCAGGAACTGCGCCGTGTCTTTCGAGCGTGCCGAGAAATCCTTCCAGGCGCTGTCGGAGGCGACCTGGCGCCAAAGCGCCAGACTTTCCTTGTCCATGTCCTGCACGGCGACATTTGCCTTGGCGTAAGTCTCGGCAAGCGCCTTGTCATCGGCCCGTGACCCTTCGAGGCCGAAGCCTTCCAGGTCTTCTCCCACCTTCAGAATGATCTTCTGATGCTCGGCGGGAAGCGCATCGAAAATCTGTTTCGAGACCAGCAGCGGCTCGAACACGAAGAAGAAGCTTTGACCTCCAGCCGAGGTCAGGAATTTGCTGAGCTCCTCGAGCTTGAATGAAAGCAGGCTGGTGGAGCTTGTGACGGCTGCATCGACAGCGCCGGTCTGCATCGCGATGTAGACTTCGTTCGACGGCATGTTGGCTGTGGTCGCACCCGCGGCCTTGAACATCATGTCCATCTCCCGGCTGCCGCCCCTGATCTTCAAGCCGGCGACATCGGCCGGCTTGAGGATGGCGCGGCTCTTGCTGGCAATTCCGCCGGATTGCCAGATCCAGGTAATGATCTTCACCCCCTTGTCCTCGAGCAGTTTCGACAACGCCTGGCCGATCGGCGCAGTCTTCCATTTGTAGGCCTGCTCGTAGCTCGACACGATCGCGGGCATGAACGTCAGATTCAGTTCAGGAATTTCGCCGCCGGCATAGGTGGTCGGAAACAGGCTGAAATCCAGCGCGCCCTTCTTCATCGCGTTGAACTGCGCAAATGTCTTCATCAGCGAAGAGCTCGGATAGATTTCGAACTTGAGTTCGCCGTTGCTCTGCTTCTCCACTTCCGCCGCGAAGCGGCGGCAGATCTGGTCGCGGAAGTCGCCCTTGGCGCCGTCCGACGCCGGAAATTGATGAGAAATCTTGAGCGTTTTCGTCTCGGCGCGCGCTCCGCGCGTGAAACTCAGGATTGCGGGCGCAGCAAGACCCGCAAGCGCATGGCGGCGTGTGATCAGCATCGGCGTCTTCCCTGACTAATTCTTATTTATTTCCGGCGATTGAAGATGCCGCTCTGTATGAAGTCAAGGAATTTGTATTCAAACGAGATCAGCGTGCTTTCACAAGGCCGCCCGCACGAAGACAGCGCGCTTACGAGCCCACATTCTGGATGGCGCCGCTTTGCATCAGGCTGCCGATCCTCGCTGGATCAAAGCCCAGTTCGCTGAGAACCTCGTGCGTGTGTTCGCCCAGCCTCGGCGGCGGACGGCGCACCGAACCGGCAGCAAAACACTCAAGCTTCAGGGGCGAAGCGAGCTGCCGCAGCGCTCCAATCGCCGGATGATCGATCGTCTCCACCATCCCTGAACCCGCGATATGCTCATCTGCGAAAACCTCGGAAAGATCATAGATGGGACCGGCCGGCATTCCGAGCTCGCGAAACTCCCTGATCCATTCGTCGCGCGGCCGCTGCTGCAGACGTTCATCGATGATCCGTTCGAGTTCGACCCGGTTTTGCCGGCGAGCCGAACTGTTGGCAAAGCGCTCGTCTCTCAGCAACCACTCCAATCCGATGTGCTCACAGAGCTTGGTCCACATCGCCTGGGTTGTCGCTGAAAAATTGAAGGGTCCGTCGCTGCCGTGAAACAGGCCATAGGGCGAACTGACGGGATGCTGGTTTCCAGCGACTTCAGGTACCTCTCCGAGGCTGAGATAGCGTTGTCCCTGCACCGAGAGCAGACCGACCAGACCCGCGAGAAGCGACGTATCGACACGCTGTCCCCTCCCCGTGGTGTGACGCGCGATAATCGCCGATTGAACACCGATCGCGGTCCACATGCCTGCCACGAGATCGCCGATGGGAACACCGACGCGGGTCGGACCGGTTTCGATCTGCCCGGTGATGCTCATGAAGCCGGACATGCCTTGTGCGATCTGATCAACGCCGGGCAAGCGGCCGTAAGGACCGGCGCGGCCGAAGCCGCTGATGCTGGCGTAAATCAGCCGCGGGTTTCGAGCGGAAAGAGCCTCATAGGATAGTCCCATCTTCTCCATGGTGCCGGGCTTGAAGTTTTCCACGACAACATCGGCCATGTCCGCCATCTCCCGGACGAGATCCAGACCGCCGTCCTTGCGAAAGTCGATACCGATGCTGCGCTTGTTGCGGTTGATGGCGAGAAACGAAACGCTTTCGCCGGCATGAAAGGGCGGCGCTTCCCGGTACAGATCGCCTTTCGGCAAGGACTCCACTTTAAGAATATCGGCGCCGAGGTCGCCCAGGATCGTCGTCGAGAATGGACCGGCGAGAAGCCTGCTCAGGTCCAGTACGCGAATGCCTTGCAACGGGAGCATTTGTTCTTCCTCGTGAACCGAAGTCTTCGCTTAAACGGGCAAGGCCTTGCCCGCCGTTTCCCGGGTCATCGCAACGAACAGGATGCCGGGGATGTAGACCGCCGAAATCAATGTGATCGCGATCGGGTAACTCCCGATATGGGCTGCGAGTGCGCCGATCATCAACGGGCCAGCCGCAGCCAGGATGCGGCCAAGACTGAACGTAAAGCCGAGGCCGGAGCCTCGCGATTGGCCCGCGAACATTTCGGGCAGCCAGATGGTGAACAGCGCGAAGACGCCGTTGGTGAAGAAGCCCAATAGCGGCACCGTCATCAGAAAGAGATCGATATTGTCCAGCTTTTCAAGCAGGCCATAATAAGCGACGACGTTGCAAATCAGGGACGCCGCGAAAAACACAATACCGACCGTCTTTCGATAGCGCAGCCAGCTCGCGATCCAGGGCATCAGGAAACACCCGGCCAGCGTACCGAAATTGGTCGCAAGGCTGGCAAAGGACGCCATTTGCTGCGCTTCGGCAAGCGTGTGACCGGTTGCCAGAAACTTGGTTGCGACAACGGTCGGAATCCAGAAGCTCGACGACCACACGCCGAGCAGGCCGCACGCCACCATCAACGCCGCCGACCAGGTGACGATCGCCTGCGATCCCGTAAACAACGGCCGAATCGTTGAAGTTGGCTTCGATGGCCGCACCCGGCGCGGCTCGGGAATTTTCGCGCGCAAGTAGATGGTCAACAGCGCCGGCAGAATGCCGAGAAGAAACATTCCTCGCCAGCCGAACGCCGGCACCACCAGAAGCGCCGCAGCGGACGCCAGGATGATTCCGGAAGGTGTCGCGGTGTGAAGCCAGCCGGCGAGTCTCACGCGAAGCGATTCAGGGACCGACTCGTGCAGGAGCGGCGTGCCCGCGGCCCATTCGCCGCCGACGCCAAATCCGACGAGAAACCGGAGCACCAGAAACGAGGCGATCCCGAACACAACGCCGCACAGCGCCGTGAAGACCGAATAGCACAGGATGGTAATGCACATGGTGCGGACGCGGCCGATTCGATCCGCAAGCCAGCCCCAGAACATCGAGCAGGCCCATCCGAGCATGAAGACGGAAAAGCCTACCCCGCCATAAACAGCGATATTTGCTTTGCTGGCCTCTACCCCACTGAGCGGGAGTAATTCGTTCAAGGCAGATACGAGCAGCAGACCGTAAGCGGCGGAGTCAAACCCGTCGAGCATCCAGCCGGCCCAGGTCGCCCAGAATATCCGGCTCGGCGAAACGGCCGGCGATACGCCGGTGATCGACGCTGTCGCGTCCATGCGAGGCCTCCCTTTTTTTATTCACTTGGTCCGTTAACGGTTACCAAATGCCGGTTTATTGGGATCGCCTCGAAGTGTTCGGGCTATTCCACCGAGATATTTGCGCTCTTGATGACGCTACGCCATTTGTCGCGCTCGGCGGCAAAGAATTTTGTCGTTTCTGCTATGCTTCCGCCGACCGGCTCGACGGCGATCTTTGCGAATTGCTCCTTCACTTCGGGCAATGCCAGCACTTCGGTGATTTGTTGATTGAGATACTGGATGATGGCTGCAGGCGTTTGAGGCGGCGCCGCAACGGCAAACCAGGTTGCAGATTCAAAATCCTGGACCCCCGCCTCTTGCAGGGTGGGAATATCCGGCAACAGCCGATCCCGCTGCTTGCCGCCTGTGGCCAGGATTCGGAGCTTGTCGCCCTGCTGTAAAGAGAGCGACGAACCGAGATTGTCGAAGAACAGGTCGACGTTGCTGGCCATGATATCCTGCAGCGCCGGGGCCGTTCCGCGATAAGGGATATGCACCATCTGCGTGCCGGTCAGCTTCTGAAACAGGATACCGGTCAGGTGGGACGTTGACCCATTTCCCTGCGAGGCGAAGCTCACTTTTCCCGGATTGGCCTTCGCATACGCGATCAGCTCCTGTGCATTCTTCGCGGGAAAGCCCGGCCTCACGTCAAGGACATTCGGCACCGCGCCGAGAACCGTGACAGGCTCCATATCGGACGGCTTGAAGCCAAGTGATTCCGGCTTGTAGAGCGACTCGTTGATCGCAAGCGGGCCCGGCGGACTGGCAAGCAGCGTATATCCATCAGGCGAAGACGTTGCCGCGTAAGCGCCGCCGATGTTGCCGCCGGCGCCGGATTTATTCTCCACCACGACAGGTTGATTCCAGCGCTTGCTCAGATACTGCGCGACGATCCTGGGCAGTGTGTCGGCGGTTCCTCCCGCGGGGAATGGCACGATGATTCGAACCGTGTGATTTGGATAATTCGGCGGCGCATCCGCAGCGCTGGCCTGCTGCGTCGAGCAGCACTGGACAGCGGCAACGCCAAGTCCAATAGCGAGCCATGCGCGATACACAGCGCGCCTGATCGGCGGATGCACATTCAAAGAAGACGTAACTCCGGTCATTTGATTTCCTGCCCTGCGCTTATCGTTGTTGTTAGCTCCGCATTGCCCGATGACACAAACGGGTCCGCGAAGAACTGATCGCCGGGCAGACCGCCCAGGCTTTGAAAATCATGCTGGGCGTTGCGGATCATCAGGGGATTGCCGCAGGCGTAAACCTGCCAGCCCGAGAGATCGGGGATGTCGCGCAACACGGCGTGATGGACGAGCCCGGTGGCTCCATTCCAATCCACGTCGGGCTCGGAGAGTACGGGCGTGAACTTCAGCCAATCCGCCCGCGCTTGCCATTTCTTCGCAAGCTCCGCGAGATACAGATCTTGCTTGCGGCGGCCGCCCCAATAGAGGCGGACGCTGCGGGTGTTTCCGCGGTTGAACAAATCCTCGATGATGGATTTGAGTGGGGCAAAGCCGGTACCTGTCGCAAGACAGACGATCGGCTTTTCCGAGCCGGTGCGCAGATAAAACTCGCCATAGGGAATTTCGATCTTCAGTCTGTCGCCCTTTTGGAGCCCGGCCAGCACTCCCTCGGAGAACAGGCCGCCGGGGATGCGCCTGATATGCAGTTGCACGCCGTCGCTTTCCTTGGGCGCATTCGCCATCGAGAAATTGCGGGTATCGCCATCGAGCATCGATACCCGCAAATATTGACCCGCCTTGAAGCGGGCGCGTATGCCGGCGGGAAAGCGCAGCATCAGCGTGAAGACGTCATCTGCCGGCCTGCTGACACGATAGACGACGGCGTCGATCTTTTCGCGCGCGGTCGGATCGTGACGGTCAATTCGCTTCGGATGAATGAGAATATCGGTCTGAGGCTTTGCCTGACACAGAAGAACACCGCTTGCCGGGCCGGCCGTCTGCTTCGCACCCAAAGCAATGGAGCCGCGGCGAAGCTCGGCCTCGCAGGTCGAGCAGATGCCCTTCCGGCATGAGTATGGCAGCGAATAGCCCGCGCGCTCCGCCGCATCGAGCACGGTCTCGCCTGCTTCGCAGGCAAACGCTATGGCACTTTCATCGACCGCGATTTGAAACGTCATGGGGCGGCAAGATCTGCAAGGTCAGTGGCCCCGGATACAAGTTTCAGCGACCGCAGCACCGCATCAGGCTCAGCGACGCCTCGGCCCGCAATATCAAACGCGCTGCCGTGACCGACACTCGAGAACAGCACCCCTGCCCCGATCGACATCGCCGCCGAGTTGCGGCCGGCGATCAGCTTCACCGGGATATGTCCCTGGTCGTGATACATCGCGACAAACGCGTCAAAATCGCGCTGGCCCAGCATCAGGTCGGCGCCCAACGGGCCTTCGACGTCGAGGCCTGCGGCTTGCAGCCGTTTCGCTGCGGGAACCGTGATGTTGTCATCGTCGTCCCCGAACAGCCCGTTTTCACCGGCGTGCGGATTGATTCCAAACAGGCCAATGCGCGGTTGTTTGACCTTGAGTTGTCGCAAGGCAGCGTCGGCGGTGCGCGCCGCGCGTTCCACCAACTCCGGTGTAATTCGCGCCAGCGCCGTGTGCAGCCGCTCATGCAATGTGACATGGACAATGCGCAGGCCGCCGCCGACGAGCATGAGAAAGACGTGGTCTTCGGGAGTCCCCGTCAAACGAGCCAGCAGGCCGGGATAGCCGGTAAATGCGATACCGGCCGCATTGACGTTGGTTTCCGAATGCGGGCACGCCACGATCGAGGATGCGCGGCCTTCATTCACCAGCCGTATCGCAGCGGCGACGTAATCAACGGTCGCGCGGCCGCCGGCGGCCACCGGCGTGCCGGGATTGAAAGCCGCGCGCGGCAAGGCATCGACGCCCAGGACGCACAACGCGCCCGCGCGCGGCGCCGACCCGTCAAACAGCTCAACGGCAATATCCCCGGCGTACCGTTCAGCGTAGAACCGTATGACGAATTCATCGCCCACCAGAACGATGGACGGTCCAGCCTCCTGGGCCATCTGAACGGCCGCCTTGACCGCGATTTCCGGGCCGATGCCGTTGGGATCGCCAATGGTCAGAGCGATGGCGGAGGCACTCACAGCGGAAGCGCCATCAGCGTATCGATCCGCGAGCTGTCGCAGACGACGGTGCGCTCGTTCAGGCGCACCTTACCATCTTCGATCTTGTAAAGGTCGAGGTAACGGCCCGTTGCGAAGATATCGGTATCGCCGTCCTGCAATATTCTCGCGACCAGGAAGGAGGTTTCGCTTCGAACCTCTCCTTTGCTTTCATGCAGGATCGAAGGCTGACCGAGAATGTGGCGATACGATTGGCGCTCGTAGATATTGGCCTCCCGCAGCGCGGAGACGCGGTCGAGCAGCATGCCCCTGGAGTTTGCAAAAATGATTGCGCCTTCCAGACCCTCGCGATGGTCGGCGGCGGTCGTGATCTTGTAGACGCATGAGCCGTGAAAATGATCGGGCCATTCTTCGAGCCGATCGTCGTCGATGCATCTGGCATATTCCGCCTGAGCACGGGCGATCATCTGATACACGCTGTCAGTCATCTCTTCGCGTGCCTCTCACATGTCCATATTGTTTCGGTAGGCTTTCCAGAACCCGCGGACGGAAGCCTCGGTGACACGGCTTTCGCTACTTTGGGCCTGGCTGCCACCCATTTCAAGAATGGCTTCCTGTTCGGATGCACCGGCGATGCCGCGCTGTACGAAACCTCCGACACATCCATCCTCCATGGAAATGTAGCCCGCAGGGCCCACCAGATTGCCCTGCTTGATGCGGGTCATCCGTTGTTCGGGGGTGTCGTCGCTAAAACCGAGATAGGTCCAGTTGAGATCGGTCTTGTCGATCGAACGGGGAACAATTTGTCGCACGGCGACGGCGTTCTGGATCTGCTGCAACACGAAGGTCGGAAACACCGAAAGGATCTGCAGCGTCACGCCGTCGTGATATTCGTCGAACCCTTGAAGCAGTGACGGGTCTGCAAGTTTATATTGGCTTTCCGAGCGAAGTTGCTGGTTGGCGTATTCCGAGTCCTTCTGCGCCGTGGTGTCGATCGCGGAATAGCTGACGTGATGGCCTCCGCTTTCGTCCACGATAATGCCGCCCTTTTGCGACAGCCGGTTCAGCTCGAAGGTGGTGAAAAACAAATGGAGAATGCTGGCATGGTAGGAGTCCTTGACGTTCTCCATGTACAATTTCCAGTTATTCGGCAGCGCCTGGGTGACCCTTCCCAGAACAACCGGCTTGCGGCCACCCAACACACGCTCGATGCGCGATGAGATTTCGTCGCCGAGATATTCCTCGATCGGCGGCACGTCTTCCGAAAACGACCCGAAGATAAGCCCGTGCAAAATGGCGATCCGCAGCTTGCGGGGACCATGATCCCCCATGCGGAAGGTATCGGGCATGCCGCCTTGTCCCTTCACGCCATCCTTGAACGCAATGCCCTTCAGGTTGCCCTGCCGGTCGTAAGTCCAGGCGTGGTAGACGCAACTGAAATCCTTTTTGCCCTTGCCGTGGGTGTCCAGGCAGATCAGCGCGCCGCGATGCGCGCAGCGGTTTTCAAACGCATAGATCTCGCCGTCATTGTCCCGGGTAATTACGACCGGAGTGTCGCCGATCTTGGTGGTGCGAAAATCGCCGGGTTCGGGCAACTCCACCTCAAGCGCCAGATAATGCCAGGACGGGCCCTGGAAGATGCGCTCCTGCTCCTTGCGATAAGTCTCCGCGGTCTGGAAAACCCAATACGGTACCCGGGTCAGGCTTTCCGCGGGCGTGGCTTTGTGAGTTTCATGCAGCATCGTTTCTATCCCTGTCAGGCGACGACAATGCGTCGTGTTTTTTATTTGACAGCCGCGGCTCCAGATGTTCGGATACCGAACATCGTCTCTATATCGAACAAACTGAACGCCCACCGGATTTCTGTCAAGGCTGAACCATGCCGACGAGGACTGCGTCAGGAGAAAGATCCAGTGAGGGCATGGGAGGCCTTGCCAAGGGGCTCGCCATTATCGAGGCCCTCGCAACTCACGGCGTGCTGAGCGTCTCCGACGCCGCGCGGATGTCTGATATCACCCGTGCCGCGGCCCGAAGGTGTCTGATTACACTCACGCAGCTCGGTTATGTCGAGCATTCCGGCCGCGAATTTCGTCCGCTGCCCCGGCTTCGGAAATTGGGCGGCACGACGACGAAGCGCGATCAAATTGCCCGGCTTGCAGAACCGCTTCTGGCGCGCGCCCGTGACGAGTTGGCTGAATCGGTGTCGCTGGCGGTCCTCGACAACGACGCATCGTTGTTCATTGCGCGCGCGGAGGCGGAGCATATCCTTTCAACCGGCGTTCGCGTCGGCGCGTATCTTCCCGCCTATTGCTCGGCGACCGGGCGCGTCCTGCTGAGCCAGTTCTCGGACCATGAGATTACCGAACGCATCGGCCGAAAGCCGCTTCGTGCGAGAACGCCCCATACCATCACCACGCTGCCGTTGCTGCAGGCTGAAATCCGCGCGGTCCGCAAACGAGCCTATGCGATCAGCGATGAAGAGCTTGAACTGGGCATGCGTGCCCTCGCCGTGCCCGTCATCGGCGAAAATCACGAGATCATCGCCGCGATCAGCGTCAGCGCCGCGTCCGCCCGCGTTCGCACCGCCGACCTGCGGCAACACTTCCTGCCCGTGCTTCAATCATGTTCGAAAACGCTGAGCGAAGCGATCGTCAGCACCAAGTGAGTCCGCGGCTGGTCACCCGCCGGTCGCGTAATTTTCGCTGATATCCTTCCTGATCGCCCAATGGGTAAATCGGCGCTCGATCAAGGCGGCGATCCCGTACATGGCGACACCTAGAAACGCGACCAGCAGCAATGAGGCAAAGACAAGCGGGATCTGGAATGATGAGCTTGCGGCCAGCATCAAGTATCCAACGCCCTCGTTGCTCGCTATGGTCTCGGACATGATCGCGCCAACGAAGGCTAGCGTGATCGCGACCTTGAGGGATGCAAAGAAATAGGGCAGCGAGCGCGGCAAGCCGACTTTGATCAGGATGTCGAATTGGCTCGCCCCCATCGAGCGCATAACATCGACAAGCTCGAGTTCCGTCGTCGCGATCCCCGCAGCCACGTTCACGACGATCGGAAAAAATGACAACAGAAATGCGGTAATGATCGCCGGCACCGTGCCGATTCCGAACCACAGCACCAGGACCGGTACGATCGCCACTTTTGGCACGGAGTTGAACGCGATCAGAAGCGGATTGACACAACGATAGATCGGGCCGGAAACACCGAACAGCATCCCGAGCGCGAGACCGACCACGACGGAGATAAAGAATCCGATGGTCGTCGTGATCAGCGTGTGGCGCGCATTTTGCCATATCGTGTTCCACTCCGTCACAAGGGCGACGATCGATTGCGATGGTGTTGGCAAGATGAACGACGGCACCTTCAGGGCCCGGCAAAGCACCTCCCAAAGCACGACGAAGAATATCGCCGTCATTACGGGACCCAGCATGTCCTGAAGGCGGCTTCTTATCATTGACGTGCTTCCGCGATTTTCTGCCTGAGCGTAAACACCGTTTCGACGAACTGCGGCTCGAAGCGCTGCCGTGTGTTTCGCTGTCGTGGCAGATTGATTTTCTCGCTGTGGATGATGCGCCCGGGCCGGCTCGAAACGACGTGCACAATGTCTGCGAGATAAACCGCTTCGGCCAGATCGTGGGTGACGAGAACGGCCGTAAAGGCGCGCTCGATCCACAATGCCTGCAAGACATCCCACAGCTCTTCCCGTGTAAAGGAGTCCAGCGCCGAGAAGGTCTCGTCCAGCAGCAATAATTTCGGGTCGTGCACGACGGCACGGCACAGCGCCGCGCGCTGCTGCATCCCGCCGGAAAGCTGCCAGGGAAAGCGATTGGCCACATCGCCGAGGCCGACCGTCTTTAACAGGGCGTAAGCGCGCTCGCGATGAATCTGATAATCGCGACGGCGGCGGCTGCGGAACGGCTCCACGATTTCAAGCGGCAGCATGACGTTTTGCAGGCATGTTCGCCATGGCAGCAAAGCCGGATTCTGGAATGCCATGCCGACGAATTTCAGGGGACCGGTGACTTCCTGATCGGCAACGATCACGCCGCCGGCGCTGGGTGGGCGCAATCCCGACGCAAGCTTGAGAAACGTCGACTTGCCGCATCCGGACGGCCCGACGATCGCGGCAAATTCGCCGTTTCCAACTCGAAGCGAAAACCCTCGCAGCGCCAGTTCACCTCCCTTCGCACCATATGTCATGCTCACATCGTCCATCACGATGAAGGGAGGCCGTTTCGCCGCCGCAGCCTGGGAGTCCGTAACCAGACGACTTACCGCGGCTTGCTGTGATGGATACGACATCGCTCAGTCCGGATCCGAGGTTTCAGGGAAGCATCCGCTGGTCCGCAGGCGGCAGAAAAGCATTCGTGAAGACCTCTTCGAGCCTGGGCCGTCTTGGCAGTTCGAGCGCTTCCGTGACCTGATCGATTCCCTTTTCCATGCGAGTCCGGTCGATATCCCCAAACCCGTTCTTTTTTACATAGGGCGTCAGGATGAAATCCCGATTGACGATCTCGAAGCGTTCGGTTTCGGCCGATTCAACAATCGTCGGATCCCGTTTTTTAAGCAGCGGCGCGACGATTTCGGGTTTCTTCATGGCGTCACGAAGCGAGTTGATCAAAGCGAGGTTGAATCGCCGCACAATATCGGGCTTTGAATCCGCGAGCGCCTTCGATGCGATGACGGCATTGCCATAAACCTGCATCCCGAAATCGGCGTACATCAGCGTCTTCAGCTTCGGCATGTCCGCCCCGAGGGCCTTGAAGCTCTCATAGCTCGCATAGTAAAATCCGGTAACGGCATTGCCCTCGCCTCGCATCATCAGCGACTCGCGCAATTGGGGCTGTACGTTGACAAACGTGACCTTTGAACGATCGATGCCGTTCAGCTTGGCAAGCAGGGGGAACAGACGAAGATTGGATTCGCCCTGGCTCGTCACGATCTTTTTGCCTTCGAGATCCTTTGGCGTCTTGATGGATGGATCGAAGGTCATGATCGATAGTGGCGGCCGATCGAACACCATCATCGTCGCTATCAGTTGCGGCTTGTCCGGATTTTTCGTGTTGAATTCCATCATCGAATTGATGTCACCGAACGCGATGTCGTAGCTGCCGCTTGCCAGCTTGGTGATCGCATCTGACGAGCCGTATCCGCGATCAATCGAGACGTCGAGATTTTGCGAAGCAAAATAGCCGTTATCGACGGCGTTGACGAAAGCTCCCGCCTGCCCTTGAAATGCCCAGTCCATGAGCAGCCGGAGCTTGTCCGCCGCATGTGCGGAAGATGCGCTGAAGCACATTGCCGCGAAGGTCAAAAGCAATACGCCGTATCGATGGGGTTTCACGTTCGGTCTCCAATGGTATGAGCCGTAAGATGGATAGCCACACTGCTTTTCATGAGCGCGCCGATCATATGAATTTCGGCAAGCGAATGTGATCGAGCGGCGGCAATCCATAGTCCGCCCAGCCATCGACGACAGTCTGCAGCTTGCGGCGAGGCGGCAGCGAAATCGGCGGATAGGTCCAGCGCCGCGTCGCGTCGATGATGACCTTGGAGCCGAGATTTTCAGCCGGAATCTCTTCGGGTGGGTATCCGGAAGGATCAAGCTCGATGGCCCCGGTATTCGGGAGCACCCGCATGTCGCGCGAAGGATTGACGCGCCATGACAATATCCATTCGCGCATAAATGGATCGCGGATATCGTCGTCTTCGTCGGCGATGACGATCCATTTGAAATAGCTCATTCCGAAATAGCCGAGCACGGCCATTGCGACCTGGTCGGCATGTCCGGTGTACATCTTCTTCAGGCTGACCCAAAGCATTGCGGTGCAGCCGCCGGATTCGAGCGCATGCAGATCGACAATTCCGGGGATGCGGAGGTTTTGCGTCAGGTGCTTGAGCAGATTGGCCTCGAGCAGATTGCGCTTGATCATGCTGCTCTCGCTCGGCGGAAACTGGCTGATGACGCCGAGAAGGATCGGATCCTTGCGATGCGTGATGCATTTGACCTTGAATACCGGGCATTTTCGCCCGCCGGCCATGAAGCCGGTGAATTCACCAAACGGTCCTTCCGCCTCGAGGTAATCCGTTAGAATCTCGCCCTCCACGACGATCTCCGCCGTGGCCGGCACTTCGATGTCGACGGTTTCGCATTTCACCATCTCGACAGGCTGTCCGCGGATGCCGCCGGCGATGGCCAGTTCATCAACGCCGTAGCGTCCCGGCGCGACGAGGTAATGAACGGGATCCGCACCCAGGTAGAAAGCCGCAGGCATGGGTTTGCCCAGCGCCTGCCATTTTGCGTGATGGATCGCGCCGCCGCGATCCGGCGCGCCGTACAGAATTCCAGTGGTGTCGGGACTTTTCAATTGCGCCCGGCGGATGCCGATATTTCGCACGCCATTATCGGGGTCTTTCGTAACCCACAGCGGCGTAAAATAAGGGCCCGCGTCTTTTTCCGGTGTCCAGATCGGAACCGGCAATCTGTTCAAGTCGACATCGTCGCCTTTGTAAATGACTTCCTTGCAAGGCCCACCCGAAACGATGACCGGCGCGATTGGATTGACGATCCCTTGAATGGTTTTTTCATGAATCGCCGCGGCGGTCGGCTCGCACTCCAGCGCCACCGACATCATTTGCGTGGAAGAGGCGATGACGCCCGATACGACCCGCATCCCCGGGTAGTCACGGATATTCCGAAAGCCGAGGCCGTAACGCCGCTCTTCCCCCATGCCCCGGAACATCATTCTGCCAACCGCAGAAATTTCCCAGTCCTTGTCGACTTCTTTATCCACCCATTTCATGAGGCCTTGTTGCTCAAGTACCTTCAGGTATGGGCGAAGGCTTTCATACGCCATGAATGCTCCTAAACCTCGAGATTAAGCCGAACGACGATCACACAGCCCTGTTGAGGCCATCCCAAGGATCGAGTTTTGCGTAATGACCCCATGCATGGGCAAAGAATTCAGCTTTCCGAGCGCCGGTCAGCACACTCTGCACTTCGCCCGTCGATATCCTTTGTACCGGGCCCAGCTGCGCGGCGATCCAGTGAAGGTGCGCCGTTTCCTCAAGTGCGAAGGCCGTGATGCAGGCGTTTTCGATGGAGTCGGAGGAAACAGCAACGCCGTGATTCTTGAGGACTACCGCGCAGCCGTTGCCCATCAAATCGCTGACCATCCGCCCCCGTTCGGGCGTGTCGATTTGCCGGTCGAATTGCAGGATGGGCACCGACGGGCCAAAAATCGCGCCGCGATTTCCGACCGGCAGGATGTTGACGTCCGCGATGCCAAACGCTGTCGCATAGGTAGAGTGTGTGTGGACGACCGACATCACGTCCGGCCGGGCCTTCATGATCTCCAGATGCAAATAGCGCTCATCGACCGGCTCGATCTCACCTTCGAGCCATTCGCCATCGAGGTTCACGACCACGATATCGTCGACATCGACCTGATCGAGTGCGCGACCGGTCGCGTGAATATGACCAAGGATCAGTACCTTTTCCGTGCCCGGAATCCGCGCGCTGGCGTGCCCCTTTGTGAGCGGCCACATGCCGCCGGCGGTCAATATCCGGTGTACCTTGGCCAAACGGCGGCGAAGCTGCAGCACTTCCGTTTCGGCGGTTTGCTTTCGGGTAAACTGGGACATTTTTCCGCTTGGCGCATTCATGGTTTGATTCCGTGAGCTTTGGATGAGCAGGGCGAATTTCGTTCCAAACCGATCTTCAGGCGACGCAGCGAACCGCCAAACGCCGAGCCGGCGTCACTGCAGGCCTGCTCAGGCCGTGGCGATTCCCTTCCGGCGCGACCAGCGGGAGTCCGTGAAGTCGCTCGCGAATGGCGACGGGAAATCCGGCTTCGAAGTGCGCTCATGCCATCCGTTCAGTCGTCATTCGCAGAGTGCGTTTGACGGGAAACATTCAGCAAAAGGCATGCCATTTTGTAAAATGAAGTATGACACATGAAACTTCATAAGATTGCTAAGCGGCGGCGGCTAATCGCACAAATCTTGCTCATAACAAGGGGCAGAATGCCTTACCTGTGCCCACCGGCGCATTCTTTGAAACGAGACACGAAAGATTATTACAGCCGCCGCTGGCTTCTTGATGGCACAGCCCTTGCTTCGCCTGGAAACGAAACATGAAACATGCATCATGTTTCGTTTTGTCAACACTTTGGGGGTTCGAGATGTCCTGTCGCTATCTGATAATAAAGACCGTCGCCGCATCACTCACGGCGGCAGCCGCGCTGATTGGTCCGGTCAATGCCGCTGATTTTCCGGTCAAAGCCGTGAAGCCCATCACCGATCTCCCGTTCTTTCAGGTGATCGATAACCGGGTGAGCTATTCCTATATCTTCAATGGGACAGACCCCGGCGTAACCGGCAAGACCGCGAAGCAAACTTACTCATTCACCCACTTCGACGCCTGGGCGTACGGCACCAATTTTTTCAACATCTCGATGTTCAAGTCGGATCACAGCGATCCGGCCACTGGCTGCAAGGGTCCCGGTGTGGGATGCGCAGGCGCGACCGAAATTTACGGCATCCTCCGCAGCACATTCGGCTTCAACCAGATCTTCAATACCAACGTCTTCACCGTGGGCCCACTCCATAACGTCTCGTTCGAAGTTGGAGCCGACGCCAATACGGAAAACAACCCTTTCACACCGGCAAAACGGGCCTTCGTCGGGGGGTTACAATTCGCATTCGATCTCCCCTACAAGGGTTTCTTCAACGTCGCGCCGATGTACTACAAAGAGATAAATCACAACGCGTTTGTCGAAGGGCCTGCGTTGCCGAGCGGCAGCATCGACTACAAGGGGACCTGGGCGGTCGAGACCAATTATTATATGGACCTCGGTTTCCTGCCGGAATATTTGCCGCTCTCGGTCAGCGGCCGCGCCGGCTGGTACGGGCCGAAAGGTCCGCAATCATCGCCGATCCCGTTCAGCTCTCCCGGCAACATCCAGACCAAGACGGAATTCAACAGCGAGCCTATACGCCTGACGCTTGACGCGAGCCGAATGATTTGGGGACGGAAATATTCCCACGAAGTCGATTTGTGGGTTGCCTATCGCTACTGGCAAAACAAGTTCGGCCTTGACCACAACAACGCGCTGGCCTGCGGAGGCGCTTCGGCCGGTAGCTGCACGGAGGAATCGCTTTACTCGGGTATTACCGTCAAGTTCTGATCGTCCCTTGTCGGTAGTTGACCCACTTGACGCCGCGATCGAGATCGCGGCGTCTCCTGTGTCGTGTTTCAAAACTGTCCGCGGCGGCAAAGCCGCCGCGGATCAGTCACTGCGATGCTTTGACAAAGCTCGGATATTTCAGGGTTCCCTCGGCGATCTTCTTCGGCCAGACGGTCACTTGCTTGCCATTCTGCCACTGAAAAACCAGACCATTCACATTGTCCGGGCCGTACTTCAGGCCGTGGGTGAATTCATCGTTCTTGCCGTAAAATTGCACGCGGCCGATGGTGCCTTCGAAATTGGTCTTCTCGAGTTCATCGACCATCTTGTCCGGATCGGTTGATCCGGCGCGCTGGATCGCTTCCGCGATGATGTAAACTTCGTCATAGGCGGTATAGCCGGTGTAAGCCGGCGGCGTGCCAAATTTGGCCTTGAACGCTTCGACAAACGGTTTCGTCTTTGCGGTCACGGCGACATTGGGCGTCGCGACGGCAAGCGAGGGAATGCCATCCGCCGCACTGTTGGTGTCGCTCCAGAAGGTCGGGCTGAGCGCCTGCGCGCTGATGCCGAACATCGGGATCGGAACCTGCTGGTTCTTCCATTGCACGGTCGGCTGCACGCCGACATGCGAAATTCCGGTCACGATCACGTCGGGCTTCTTGGCTTCGATGTTGTTGAAGATCGGCGTGAAGTCGGTGGTGTCGGGCGAAAACCGCACGTGCTCGACGACCTGCAGCCCGGCCTTGGGCAGGCATTCCTCGTAGCCGGCATCGAGCGGCTTGGTCCAGGCGGCGTCCTCGCTCATGATCGCCACCGTCTTGAATTTCATACCGTCGACCAGAAGCTCTTTTGCGGCGTCGCACACCGCTTGCGCCTGCGAAGCCGAGGTCAGATAGCCATGGAAGGTGTATTTGTTCTTGTCGTAGTCGGCGTGAATGGCCTTGGTGATTTCGTTGCTCGCAGCGCCAGGCGTGATCAGCGGCATCTTCAGCCGCGCCGCCCACGGCTCAAGCGCCAGCACGACTTCGCTGATATAGCTGGCGATGACGGCGCTGACCTTGTCCTGATTGACCGCGCGTTGAAAGGCTCGGACTGAATCGGCCGAAGAGCTTTTGTTGTCGTAGGAGACGATCTCGATCTTGCGCCCGCCTACTCCGCCTTTCGCGTTGATTTCATCGGCGGCGATCTGCGCGCCACCGGGCGTCGAGGCGCCCGCGATCGACTGAATCTCGGCAATCACGCCGATACGGATCGGTTCGTTTGACTGCGACAGAGCCGGGCTGCTGAGTCCAGCCAGCACCGCGCTGGCAACACCGAGCAAAAGCGCTTTACTAGAACTTTCGAGACGTCTCTTTTTCATTTTGGTTCCTTCCCTGTTTTTTCCACTTTTGATCGGCGGTGGAATTGATACCGAGTATAGCGCGGCTTTTGATCGAGGAAAGTGCTGTAGCCGGGAAGTTTAGGTCCTTGCAGCTACAGCGCCAGATAGCGCTGGCGAATGTTGTCGTTGGCTTTCAGCTCATCGATTGTTGCGGCGTAGACAATCTGGCCTTTGTTGATCACGGTGGCGTGGCTCGCAAGGCCGAGGCAGAAGTGCATGTTCTGTTCTGCGATCAAAACCGTCGCACCGGTGCTGCGCAACTGCCGCAACAACTGGCCGATCCGCTGCACAATGATCGGCGCAAGCCCTTCGCTCGGCTCGTCCAGCAACAACAGTGCCGGATTGCCCATCAGCGTCCGCGCAATCGCAAGCATCTGTTGTTCGCCGCCGGACAGGCGGCCCGCGATCCGGTACCGAAGCGGCTCCAGCAGCGGAAACACATCATAGATGCGCCGGATCGACCATTCGTCCTGGCCTTGCGGGCCTTTCTTCTGGCCGATGACGAGATTGTCCTCCACCGTATGATCCGGGAAGATCTGGCGGTCCTCGGGCACGAAGCCGAGGCCGGCGCGCGCGATGTGATGGGGCTTCAGCCCGGAAACGACGCGACCGCTTAGCGTTACGCGCCCGCGCCGGGCCGGCGCAAGGCCCATGATTGCCTTGATGGTGGTCGACTTGCCGGCGCCGTTGCGCCCGAGCAGCGCCATGGTCTCACCCGGCTGCACCGACAGCCCGACGCCGAACAGGATCTGACTGGTGCCGTAATAGACGTCGAGATCCTCGACCTGCACGACGGGCTGCGCGCTCATACCGCTGCTCCGGCGTGATGTTCGGTGCCGAGATAGGCCTCGATCACAGCGGGGTTTCGGCGGATCACTTCCGACGTGCCGGCCGCGAGAATCCGGCCATAGCACAGCACGACGATCGACGGCGCGATCTTGAAGACAATGTCCATGTCGTGCTCGATGAAGATGACCGTGATCTTCTGCCGTTCCCAGAGTTCCCGGACTTTGTCGATCATCCGCCAGCGCTCTTCGGTACCCATGCCGGCGGTGGGCTCGTCGAGCAGCAACACCTTCGGATCCAGCACCAATGCGAGAGCGATATCGAGCAGCTTCTGGTCGCCATGCGACAGCGTCGCCGCGGTCCGGTCGCACTTGTTGGCAAGGCCCAGCAGCTCCATCGCATGCTCGGCACGATCACGGGTTTCGGCGAGCGGAAACCACCGATGCAGCACGCTGGCGCGGCGCTGATCGGCGCACACTGTGGCTAGCATCGTTTCATGCACGGTCAGCGACGGAAAAATGCTCGCGACCTGAAAGGCGCGGCCGATGCCGTGACGCACGATATCGGGAGGTGACCGTCCCGCCAAATCCACGCCGTTGAGCAGGATATGTCCGCTATCCGGTTTCAGCGCGCCCGTGATCAGATTGAAGAAGGTGCTCTTGCCGGCGCCATTGGGGCCGATCACGGCGGTGAGCGATCCATCCGCAAAATCCAACGTAACATCATCCATCGCCTTGACGCCGCCAAACGATTTGGAAAGTTGCTGCACCTTAAGCATGGCTAGACGTTCGCCTCCCTCAGCCCGCCATAGGTGGTCCACGAGGTATTTATCGCGCACGTTCCTTGGCGCCATCGTGCCGTTGCCCGTACCATTCGACCACGAAGTCCATCAGGCCTTTGCGCAGACCCATCGCGAAAAACAGGATCACGATGCCGAGTACGATGCCGTAATACTCGGTCAGGCGAGTAACGGTGTCGTTCAAGATCAGCAGCAGTACGGTTCCGACCATCGGGCCTAGGAAGGTGGTGACACCGCCGAGCATGTTGATGAAAGATGCCCTCGCCCGAAATCGTCCAATAGGCGAATTCTGGATAGGCGCCAGATACGAACAGACTCATGATCATGCCGCCGGTAGAGGCGAACAGCGCCGCCAGCACGAAGATCGTCAGCTTGGCACGCCAGACGTCGATACCGATGAAGCTCGCGCGGGTGGCGTTATCGCGGATCATGCGCAGGGTGTAGCCGAACGGCGACTGCGCGATCTGCCGCATCGACAGAAGCCCGATCACCAGCAGCGCGCAGCTCACGACATAGAGATGCATGTGGTTCGATAAATCGATCCCGAGGAACACCGGGCGCGGAATGCCGCCGCGCAGGCCCTGATCGCCGCCGGTGAGCGAGACCCATGACAGGATCACGCTGTGGATCAGCATCTGAAACGCCAGCGTGACGAACGCGAAGTAGATTTCCTTCAGCCTCACGCAGAGGGCGCCAGTAACCGTCGCAACGATAGTCGTGATCAGCAGCGTGCCTATAAATGCAACCGGGATCGGCACACCGGTACGCTGCATGATCAGGCCAAAGCCATAGGCGCCGAGGCCGAAGGTCGAAAAACACATTCTGCGCGCCGAAGGCCTGACGGCGGATACGTGGGACCGGGAAAGTGCCGGGTTCGCCATCCGCCGAGAGACAATCTGACCATTGAGAAGGAATCCGTGATGGATAGACCGCGCGTACGCGTCTACACCGACTACAAGAGCCCTTATGCCTTCGTCGCCAACAAGGCGATCTTCGAGCTGGAAGAAAAGCACGGGGTCGAACTTGAATGGCTGCCCTATACGCTCCGCGTCGCCGAATTCATGGGGACGGTGGAAGAGCGCACGCCTCATTTCTGGCGCAAGGTACGTTACGCCTATATGGATGCGCGGCGCTATGCCAACGCCCAGGGCCTGACCATGAAAGGGCCACGGCGCATCTACGATGCCTTCTATTCCAGCGCCGGCATGCTGTTCGCACAGCGCCATGGGCTGTTCCGGCCCTATCACGACACGGTCTTCAGGCGCTTCTGGCGTCACGATCTCGAAATCGACGAATTGCCGGAGATCTCAGGCGTCATCACCAGCATCGGCGGATCGGCCGGGGATTTCGAAGCCTATATCAACGGCCCGGCGCGCGAAGAGCACGACCGCATCATCGACGAGGCGGAAAAGATCGGCGTGTTCGGCGTACCCACCATGGTATTCAATGGCGAACTGTTCTGGGGTGGCGACCGCATCGGCATGCTGATCGAGCGCATCAAGAACCCGGAGACGATCGCGCAGGCGCTGGGAAGCCGGCACCAGAAATGAGCATTGCTTTCGCAGCTTCACGCGACAATACCATCTACAGCGTCGTCACCTGACTATTTCGCGATCAGATGAGACCAGCACCCGGTGCGCTCCAGGACGGGCCGAAGTGCGGCGCGATCCGCCGCGTCCAGCGCCGCAAATTTGTCGCGGATGAGTTGGAGACATTTGACCTAATATTTGAACGGGGACAGCGCGTAAGGCAGGCCCCAGACATTGATCTCCAGCCGCTCGACACCCTTCGCAAAGGCTTCTGCATTGGCGACAAGGAAAGGCAGATAGAGTTCCCCGGCAATCCCGAGCAACGCCTCGGCCAAGCCCGACAGCGCCTGCTCACGCGGATACCAAGCCCCATCCACGCCGGAGGCATCGTCCAGCCTCCGCGCCCAGTGATCGGTAAACGGCGCTTTCTCCCGCATGACCCGCATCGGCGTGGGATCGGTCGCAAGCTCGCTCAACTGACCGAACCACGCAAAATCCGCAAGCGATGGCCGGCTTCCGAAAAGATACTTCGTCATCCCGACATTCGGCTCGAACGCCGCCAGGATTCGATGGTAGCTCTCCTCCAGCAACGGCTTGTTTTCAGCCGTCGCGCCGAGAATTGGCATGCGGGAAATCTGCCTGAGGCGAAACTGCTCGACTTCTTCAGCGCTGCCCGGCTCCGCGTCCGACACCGACCATTCTTCGCCCGCCCACCGGGAGACATAGGCCTGATCTTCCCGGTCCCACCACCGGTAAAGAAAAAGCGGCTTCACGGCCCATTCGTCAGCCAGGTCTTCCAGGAGATCGCAAACGAACGCGACAGCTTTATCGTCGGGAATGACGGACCGATCCGGATGCCGTGCTTCCAGGTCGTAAGCCAGTGTCGTGGTCTCGCCTCGAAAGCTTCCGTCGGGATATCTGAGAACCGGAATCAAGTTCGGACGCAGATGCTCGGTCTGCTTCCGCAGCGCCTTCGTCATGATGACCCAATCGAAAGGAATTCTTCGGTAACGCAACAGCGCACGCAGCTTGATCGCGTAGGGCGATGCGGTAGATCCGATCAGTCGATAACGACCTTTATCCATGCAAAGGTTCTAATTGACAGGCGATCACGCCGCGCTGCGTTACTTTCTGCCTGGCTTGGCTAATACTTATAGCTCCCGCCGTCACCTGCCTGGGGATTACAGATCGCAATAACCGCGATACCACGCGACAAACTTGCGGATGCCGTCTTCGATGGACGTCGCGGGACGGAAACCGACGTCGCGGGTAAGATCGTCGATGTCGGCATAGGTCGCCGGGACATCGCCCGGCTGCATCGGCAACAGCTGCCTGTCGGCCTTACGTCCCAACTCCTGTTCCAGGATCGCAACGACCCGCGTCAATTCTTCCGGCTGGTTGTTGCCTACATTATAGATACGCCATGGCGCAGCGCTTGATCCCGGGTCCGGCGCCGCGCCCGACCAGTCCGGATTACCTTGCGGCGCGTGATCGATCAGGCGTACCAGGGCTTCGGTCACATCGTCGATATAGGTAAAATCGCGGCGCATTTTTCCCCGATTGAACAGTTTGATCGGTTGGCCCTCCATGATCGCCTTGGCAAAGATGAACAATGCCATATCGGGCCGGTACCACGGCCCGTACACCGTGAAGAACCGCAAGCCGGTGCTTGGGATTTTGTAGAGATGGCTGTACGCATGAGCCATCAATTCGTTCGCCTTCTTGCTCGCGGCATAGAGGCTGATCGGATGATCGACATTGTCGTGCACCGAAAACGGCAGTTTGGTGTTGGCGCCATAGACCGATGACGACGATGCAAACAACAAATGGCTGCAGCCGTTGTGCCGGCATCCCTCCAGAATGTTGGTGAAGCCAACGAGATTGGAATCGGCATAGGCATGTGGATTTTCCAGCGAATACCTCACGCCCGCTTGCGCGGCGAGATGGATGACCACCGGAAATCGATGCCGCGCAAACAATTCCTCGATGGCCGGGCGGTCGGCCAGATCCAGTTTTTCGAAATGAAAGCGCGGATCGTTCTTTAGAATATTGAGGCGGGCTGCCTTCAACCGCGGATCATAGTAGGTGTTGAGGTTATCCAGCCCAACAACCTGCTGGCCGGACTGAAGCAATCGCTGCGCCACGTGAAATCCGATGAACCCGGCAGCTCCCGTCACCAATGTTGCCCGATCTGACATCTATTTCTGCTTCCTCAATGGCTGAGCGGATGTCACAGAAGGCGATGCTGGAGTTTGATTCAACCGAGTTGAATCAAGCTCTAGCGTTACCTTTTTGTTTGAGCATGATTTCCGCGCAAACGCTTCGCGTTTGTCGCGAGGGAAAACCGGTGTCCACTTTTCCCGATCATGCTCAGTACGCCAGCGATTTTGGCTGGCCAACCCCGCAGTAATGAAATCCGTTTCGGATCACCTCGTCGGGTGAGTAGATGTTTCGGAGATCCACAATGACCGGGCATACCATGATCGAGGCCAGTTCCTTGAGATCCAGCGCCCGGAATTGTTCCCATTCCGTCACGATGACGAGCGCGTGGGCCCCCTTTGCACAGTCATAGGCATTTTCGCAAAAAGTGACGTTCTCGAACACCTTCTTTGCCTGTTCCATCCCGACAGGATCAAAAACCCGAATCTGCGCGCCCATGTCCTGCAATGCAGTTATCAGGGGGATCGACGGCGCGTCGCGCATATCGTCGGTCTCGGGTTTGAACGTGACGCCCAGCACGGCGATGGATTTTCCCCGCAGATTGCCGCCAAACGCATTCGCCACTTTGCGCGCCATTGCCCGCTTGCGCAGATCATTCACCGCGACAACGGTCTCGACGATCCGCAATGGCGACTCGTTATCCTGGCCCGTCTTGATCAGCGCCATCGCATCTTTCGGAAAACACGAGCCACCGAATCCCGGTCCCGCATGGAGAAACTTCGAGCCGATACGATTATCCAGACCGATCCCGCGTGCGACTTCCTGGACGTTGGCGCCGACCTTCTCCGCCAGATCGGCGATTTCGTTGATAAAGGCGATCTTGGTCGCAAGGAAAGAATTGGCGGCGTATTTGGTCAGTTCGGCCGTGCGACGATCGGTATAGACTATCGGCGACGTATTGAGATGAAGCGGCCGGTAGACTTCAGCCATGACGCTTCTTGCATGCGCGTCATTTGTCCCGATCACGATCCGGTCGGGATGCTTGAAGTCCCGGATCGCCGCGCCTTCCCGCAGGAACTCGGGATTCGAGACCACTGCGATTTTCGCCTCAGGATTCTCCTCGCGAATGATGCGTTCGACTTCATCGCCGGTCCCCACAGGAACCGTGGATTTGGTCACAACCACCGCGAATTGCGAAAGAGCACCGGCAATTTCGCGCGCCGCCGCATATACGTAAGAGAGATCGGCATGGCCGTCGCCACGGCGCGATGGCGTGCCCACGGCGATGAAAACCACTTCAGCGCTGCCGACCGCCGATTTCACATCCTTCACAAACCCAAGACGGCCCTGCTTCACATTGCTGGCCACGAGGTCGGCTAATCCAGGCTCGTGAATGGGAATCTCCCCCCTGTTGAGGGCGGCAATCTTCTCCTCGTCGTTATCGATGCAGATGACATGGTGCCCAAAATCGGAAAAGCACGCCCCCGACACCAGCCCGACATAGCCGGCGCCTATCATGGCAATACGCATTGACGACCCTGTCTATGATTTTTCGACGGATTTTACGGAGTTTGATCTTCAGACGCTTAGGTGACGGCGCCGCTAGCTGTTCAGGATCGACTCCCCATCCAGATGCTGCGGGAAAAAGAAGAAATTATTGACGTAAGAGTGGCCGTTCTTGCGTCCGCCGTCGGGAAGAAGCACGTTGGCATCCTGCAGATCCTCGGGATCGAATTGATCGACCGAGATCACGTTGCCTTCCTTCAGGAAGAAACCCCGATAGGATTTGCTCTCAAAGAATTCAAAGATCGATCGGGTTGCTTCCGCACGATGCCGATCCTCCGCTTCGACCAGGAACACCGGCTGACTATGTTCAAGAAGTTCGACCGCACCGTTCAGGACGTTCAATTCGTGTCCTTCCACGTCGATTTTCACGAAGGCGACGTCCTGATGGACGATCGCATCCAGCCGTGCCGTAGGCACGTTGATCGAGACAACGTGCTTGTTCGACGAAGCAAGCGTGGGTTCGAGCGAGGCGAGGCCATGAACCAGTTGCTGGTCGTCCTGTGGAATGAATAATTCGGCATTGCCGGTTTGATCGGACAGCGCAATCTCATGAATACTCACATTCGGTGCTGAGGTTCGCCGGAGAAGATTAGCCATTTCATGAGAGGGTTCGAATGCATAGACTTTCTTCGAGAGGCGCGCCAATTTGCGGGTGTAGAGGCCGCAATTTGCTCCGACGTCGATGGTCACCGCTCCCTCAGGCACGATCTTGTGGAGATACCGCAACTCCTGCTCCGCCGATTTCGTAACATGCATGAAGTGCCAGCGAAGCCAGATCGAGGGAAATGTTTCCTTCAGGAGCTCTTTGGCTCTTTTTTTTGCATTCATCGCTGGCGTCTTTCTATTGCGCGTTCGAAGGAATTGAAGCTGATTGAGTCCTGTCCGATCCACTTTCGCGGCAGGATCGATAGCCAGAACTCCAAACTCAGATCCGGTGATAGATATCCTGCATGCGGACGATGTCGTCCTCGCCGAGATAGGCGCCCGACTGAACTTCGATCAGATTGAGGGGTACTTTCCCTGGATTTTCCAGGCGATGCATGCAGCCCAGCGGCACGAAAACCGATTCATTTTCGCGCAGCAGAATTTCCTCGTCATCGCGCGTGACGATCGCGGTTCCATTGACGACCACCCAGTGCTCGGCACGATGAAAGTGCTTCTGCAACGATAGCTTCGCACCGGGATTGACGGTGATGCGTTTGACCTGAAAACGGTCGCCGGCGTGGATCGACTGGTAATAGCCCCACGGCCGATGCACATTGATCGTCTCCGTTGCGGAGCGATGGCCGTTGGTCTTGAGACGTTCGACAAGTTTGCCGACGTCCTGATCGCGATTTCGGGTCGTCACGAGAACGACATCCGGCGTCGCGGTGATAATGAGATCCTCCACACCGAGCGCCGCGACGAGCGGCCCCTCACCGCGCACATAGCATCCCGAGGCATCTTCCAGAACGACGTCGCCGACCGCTACGTTGCCGGACCGGTCCTTGTCGCCCATCGTCCATAACGCCGACCAGCTTCCGATATCGCTCCAGTCGAAAGCAGCCGGAACCACCACCGCCCGCTCGGTTTTCTCCATGACGGCATAGTCGATCGATATCGACGGGCACGTTTCGAAAGCGCTTTCCTCCAGCCGCAGGAAATCGAGATCGCGGGTAGCACCCGCCAGCGCCTTACGGCATGCCGCCAGAACCTCCGGCGCCTGTTCCGCGAGTTCGTCAATGAATTGCCGGACCGGCAGCAGAAATATCCCACTGTTCCAAAGATGCTCGTTGCAGGCCAGAAAGCGTTCCACCATCGGCATATCCGGCTTTTCGACAAAGCCGGCGACGTCATGCACATCCGGGATGGCTGCAAGCCCTTCCCCCATGCGAATGTAACCAAATCCCGTAGCCGGCGCCGTGGGGCGCAGACCAAAGAGAACGAAGCGCCCGTGCCGCGCCGCCATCAGCCCGGTCGCTACCGCCTCCCGGAATGCCGCGTGGTCACGCACCCAATGGTCAACCGGCATTACAAGGATCACCGCATCGGGATCCGTTTGGCTGGCGAGAAGCGCCGCGATCGCAACAGCCGGGGCGGTGTTTCGCCCGAATGGCTCAAGCACGATGGTCGGATCTGATATTCCCGCCCCGCGCAACTGTTCGCCGATGGCGAAGCGATGCTCCACATTCGCGATCACCATTGGATCGGCAAACAGCGACGGGTCAGCCACCCGCAGCGCGGTTTGCTGTAGCAATGTTTTTTCCCCGAGAAGGGAAAGCAGTTGCTTCGGATAGGTTTCGCGCGAGAGCGGCCAGAGCCGCGAACCTGTGCCACCCGACAGGAGAACAGGGATTATACGGCCGCGCGCCTGCATCTTCATGTCGCCCCCATGAATCGATCGATTTCAACTGATCTAGAACCCGCTGCCCGACAGGAATTCCCTGCGGATCGTGCGCGCGATGATCATGATGTCCATGCGCAATGACCATTTCTCGACGTAATCAAGGTCATAATCGATCCGCGAGATGGCGCGATTTGGCTCGATTGTGCTGCCTCTGCAACCACTCACCTGCGCAAGACCGGTGATTCCCGGCCGCGCGATATGCCGCTGAAAGTAATAAGGCACAAGGTCTTCATAGGGTAAGTTCGCCGCAAGCATCCCCGGAACGTGCGGTCGAGGTCCGACCAGCGACATATCGCCCTTGATGACATTGATCAGCTGCGGAATCTCGTCGAGACTGGTCTTTCGCAGCAACCGTCCGACCGGCGTAATCCTGGAGTCACCCTGCACAGCCTGTCTCACGCCGGCAACATCGCAAGCGTCCGTACGCATTGAACGGAATTTGTAGATCTTGAAGAGCCGGTTTCTATACCCGTAGCGATATTGGTGAAACAGCACCGGCCCGGGCGAGGTGACTTTGATCGCAATGGCAACCGCGATCAAAAGCGGCGCGAAGAACAACAAGGCCGCGCTTGAGATGACGATATCGAAAAGTCTCTTTCCTATCGAAGCTGAGGGTTCACTCCGCGCCCCGCGATATGAGTGTCGGCTCCGATACACACTGCTGTCGGTACCGGCACATTCGACGGGTCGCACCGATATAAAACGCCGCTCGTTCCGCAGCGGCGTGACATTGTCCTGATCAAAGCGAGCTGTAACGATGGAAGCCATTGCTCTTGCTCTCCGCTGGAACCCGGGCTCGCTGGAACCCGGGGCATGCCACAAAAAGAGGCCAAGGTATTTCGGCCGCTGCCGTCCCCACTGCGGCTGGAATTTTCGCAACTGCGAAATCCCGCACCGATCGAGGCGCCTAACGCTTCTTCTACTTTAAAAGTTCCTTAACATTTTGAACGAAATGGGGCGGGAAAACGGAAATGTCGGGCGCTTGTTTGCGGCGCGTCAATGACAGATTTGTGCAATGCGCAAAAAACGTTTCAGGAGGAAGCCCTTAGACTGTGCTGCCGAATTATTACGCTGCGTGCGTCTCGACTCTGCCATGCATAAACACGAGCGCTGGATCGCCTCTCGAAACTGAAAGCGAACGGATGCATCATCGCGATGACGCGAATAGCGCCAAGTACGGCGTTGTTTCGAGCATTCTCTTCATGGAAAGCTAAGTCGTGATTCGTATTTTCGTTTGCAGCGATTCTTCGTTTCAACGCGTCACGAGATTTCTCATGGCCGCCAAACTTAAAAAACGTGAAACGGCGGCGGCCGATGCACCGTTTATTCCCCGGGTAACGCCGGCGGAGTCACCGATGATCGCTGAACACGCACACAGCGGCGACGCGTTGGAACAGCACGATCCGTCCGGCCGCCGACTCAGGAACCGCCTGATTGTGGCGAATGTGATCGCCTGGATCGCAATTATCGCCGTGGTTCGCCTGGTATTTTTCTAAACCGAGCCGCGCGTATCCACTACGGCTCGCACGAGCCTTCTTTCAATTGACCGCGAAACGTGGTGGAACTTCGCAGACGATGCGACCGCCATCCGCTTCCCATTCGCAATCCATCACCGCGTCGACGCCGGCAGATACACGCATCTATGCCGTCGGCGATATCCATGGCCGGGCCGACTTGCTGATCGAGACCATTGCCCGGATCGATGATGACCTTCGACGCCGGCCGATAGAGTATGCGGTCGAGGTTTATCTCGGCGATTACATCGATCGCGGTCCCGATTCGAAGACCGTCATTGATTTGCTGGCCGTCCGGCTTGTCGAAAATCGCGCGGTGTGCCTGCGCGGCAACCACGAAGCCCTGCTGGAGAGTTTCCTTCGAGACCCGGCCAATTTTCATCATTGGCAGCAATTGGGCGGCATGCAGACCCTTGCATCCTATGGTGTTTATCCCGTTTCGCGGAACGAAACAGAATTCGACCTGCACCGTCGCTTTCTCAGCGTATTTCCGCGCGCTCACGAAGTCTTCTTGCAGTGTCTCCGATACGGATTTTGTTGCGGAGACTTCCTGTTTGTACATGCCGGTATCCGTCCCAACGTCCCGATGGAACAGCAGGATATCGAGGACGTACTCTGGATCCGTCACGAGTTCCTCAACTCGGCAGAGGACCACGGAAAGTTCATCGTTCACGGCCATACGCCGGTGCCGCATCCCGATATCAGGCACAACCGGGTCAATATCGACACCGGGGCGTGGCACACGGGAACTCTGACCTGCATCGCTATCGAGGGCACAACGATTCTTGTTCTGTAAGAGGCGCTTACACAAAACTTTGCAGATGGAATCGCTTCATCACATTTTTTTGCCTTCTTTGCCCCAATATCATCCGCGCCTGTTAGTGGCACTTTTTGTGGGGATGCAGTCATGCAGCAACGATTGATCCGCGTCGCCGGCCTCGCGTTTCTCTTTATCCTTATGGTTCTAGCGACTTCCGGCGTCGGCGGCCTGTTCGCAGCGCCCGCTTTGGCGCAAGCGCAAGCGCTTCCATCGGCACCGCCGGTTGATACCACGGCCGACAACTATGTGCTTGGGCCGAATGACAGAGTTCGCCTCAAGGTCTACGGCGAGCCTGACATTGCCGGAGAATACGAGATCGACAGCACCGGCCAGGTTTCAATTCCGCTCGCCGGGCATATCAAGGCCGCCGGTCTGACAACGAGGCAGCTCGAGCGTTCGATCAGCTCGGCGCTGGCGAAAGGAATCGTGCGCGATCCGCGCGTCAACGTCGAGATCGCGCTGTACAGGCCCTATTATATTCTCGGCGAGGTCAAGAAGGGCGGTGAATACCCGTATCGCCTCGGTCTAACCGTGATGGATGCGGTCGCGAGCGCCGGCGGATTCACCTATCGCGCCAACGAGAACAAGGTCTTTCTGCGCCGATCGGGCCGTAGCGTTGAAGAGGTCTATGCTCTCGATGCGCCTGTTCCGGTTTTTCCCGGCGACAACATCCGGATTCCGGAGCGCTACTTCTAGCGTCTCTCTTCTATCATCTCTTCGACATTCTTTTGTGCTGAGAATGTCAGCGCTTGTGCGCTGGGCAATCGCTACTTCTTTTTGCTTTTTGCCCGATTGTTCTCGTGGCAAATTCCGACGAAGGAATTGACGAACAGAATGTCAATGACACCGAAGCGTAGTGCCGATCTGTTAGCGCCGGGGATGGCACTCTCGCATTTTCTCAATTTTTCGCGTGCCGTTGCCGCTTTGCTTGTCCTGTTCTTTCATATTCGAACAGCGCTTGTTGTGCCGTACGATTCGCTGGAGGTGCACAATTGGCTCACCCGAGCCCTTTTTGTGGCTTCCTCGTTTGGACACGACGCGGTGATCATTTTTTTTGTGCTCAGCGGGTATCTGGTCGGCGGCGCGGTCCTCAAACTCGATATGAAATCGTCCGACGATTTGCGGGCGTACTGGATTGATCGTGCTGTCAGAATCGGACCGGTCCTGATTGCCACAACCGCTTTTTCGGCTGCTCTTCAGCACGCCGCGCCGCTGTTTGAGTGCAATGACACCAGTGCGACAGTTCTTGGAAATGCACTTGCGCTTCAGAATTTTTTGGTCAAGCCGCTTTGCAACAATTTGCCGCTCTGGAGCATCTCCAACGAAGTCGTCTATTACCTTGCATTTCCGGTCATGATAGCCGCCTTCTCGCGCATATTTTCAATTTGGCTGGCAATCTCGATCATATGCGTGGGGCTTGTCTGCATATTGTCACTAAGCCTCGCGCCGCTGGATGAGAGCAACATTGTTTTCGATTTTCCGTTCTGGCTCATCGGCGCCGCCCTCTGGTTCGTGCCGGACAATTTCCATCGCTGGCGCTGGCTGGCGTGGCTGATGGTGGCTGGAGTCCTGCTTTTCGGCAGGCTCGACGTCGGCAAAAGCCATTTTTGGTTCCGCGATCTGTTCCTGGCCACGGCATTCTCGTTCTTGTTGGTGACGTTTCTCAATCGGCCGATGCCTCAATGTGGCGTTCGCGCAACGGTTGCGAGTTATGTCGCCAATTGGAGCCGGTGGTTCGCGGAACTCTCGTTCTCCTTGTACGTCATCCATTATCCCCTGATCAGGCTTTATATTTACGCCGGGTTGGGTTCCGAGGCGCGTTACGTTGCGATTACGCCACTGATCTTGCTGGAATTCCTGGGCCTCAGCGCATTTTGTATCTTGATCGCTTTTGGTTTCAGCCTGCTGTTCGAGCGGCCTCGCCGGTTCTTCAAGAGAACCATCGTCCGAAGACTGAAAACTTCCTGACTTCGACAGTCTTTCTGACGGAAGCCCGACATACAGTCGATGAATGCGCCGATCACAGCCAGTTGCGACTGCGTATCAGATAGATCGTTCCCAGCCTGTTGCGAGGCACAACGACCTCGGGAATTTTAACTGTCCGCTCAATGCGCCGGTTCCGTCCTTCCAACTGACAACAGTGGCATCTCGAGGAGTAGCTCCAACGCGGCGCTTCAGCTTCTTGTGCCGAGATCGCGATTCTTAGTTCGTCGTATGCGCTGGCATCACACGCCTTGCCATAGTGTCGTCTCTTTGCGGTGCGATTTTCTTTTGCAGCGCGGAAAACTTTTTCTCGCCACGCGCGTTACGTCAAAGAGGGGGCCTTCCGATCTGACTATGCAAATGTTTTTGCGATACGATTGACTAAAACCACAGCGAGGCGCCGCCTTGGTGAGCGGTTCGCGGTTGTTTTTTGGGCAGCAATCGATTGGCGCAGTTCGGTACCAGCGACGGTTGCTTTCCACAAAGGGCGAGTGATGAGGTGTGCGTTTGCATTTGCGTGGTTGGACGCGACGGAAGAACGTCGCGCGAAATCTCGTTCGGCTGCCTCGCTAGGCCGACGCGGACTGAGGATCGTACCGGCGCCTGCGGCCGCTATCGTGCTCGGCCTCGTGTCGCCGGCGAATGCGCAGGTGATCCAACCGATCAATGGGGAGGTCGCGCCGCCATGGAATGCACAACGGATATTCGAGCCGTCGTCACGGCCGGACTTGACCGATCCAGACAGCCGCGAAGAGGTGGCACCCGAGGACACACCGGTGAAGACTCGACAACAACCTGGATATGAGCCGGTCGGAATCCGCGACGGTTCCTGGATGTTCAATCCTTCGCTGACTTTCGGCACCTTCTACGACAGCAACGTTTTCTCCTCGAACACCCTGAAACGCTCGGATATCGCCGAGGTGATCGAGCCGACACTGCGTGCGCACACACTTTGGGAACGGCATGGCATCGACTTGACGCTGGACAGCCAGTCGACGTTTTATAACGCCAATACCGGCCTCGATCAGACCAATGTCAGCCTCAAGGGCAATGCGTGGTACGACGTCTCCCAGGATCTCGCGGTCCTGACAAACTTCCAGATCGCCCATTTGAACGTCGGCGTCGGCACGCTCAGTTCGCCGGCAAACGCCGTGCAGCCGACACCGTACAATTTTCTGTCCGGCGATGTCAGTGTTCGCAAGGAATTCAACCGGGTGACGGCATCGATCGGGGTTCGCACCGATTCCTATGACTACGGATCGACGCGGGCGCAGGATGGAACCGTCATCAACGAGGACAGCCTCGACGGTCAGATCTATACCGTTCACGGCCGGGCCGATTACGCGTTCTCACCGATGCTCGGCTGGTTCACCGGGGTGGAAGGCAATCAGCGCGACCTCCGTGGCACACCCGGCCATTCGCTGGATTCCGACGGCTATCGGGCACTATCCGGGCTCACCGTCGGGTTGACCAACCTGATCAGCGGCGAATTCGGCGCCGGCTACGTGCAGCAGCGGTTCGTCGATCCGACGATCGGCACGATCGAGGGTCCTTCCTATCGCGCAATGCTGACGTGGCGTCCCACCCGCCTGCTGGATATTCACTTCAGGGCCGAACAGCTCGTCACCGAAATCTCCGACACCAGTTCCAGCGGCGTACTCGCGGATGCCCTGCAACTCGGATTGGACTATGAGCTACGCCGCAACGTCGTCCTGTCGCTCGCCGGCGGATATGAGACCGACCGGTTCTTCGGCCAAGTGCGCAAGGACCACGTCGTCACCACCGATGCCAGTATCAAGTATGTGCTTAATCGCTTCGGCGCCATTTCCGTCTATCATCGGTACAGCGCCCGCAATAGCGATGTTTCCGCCTTCACCTTCGACAAACATCAGGTAGGCATCAATGTTACAGCGCAATTTTGACCAGCCTAATCACGCGCTGGAGGAGCCGGCCGGAACCGCTATCGAGGGAAGGCAGCGGCCGACCGTAGACCTGCGTGAGATGGCGCGAATTCTGCGCCGCCGCTGGAAGCTAGTTGCAGCGCCCCCGCTCGCATTGATCGTCCTCTCGCTGATCTACGTGGTGGTGCTCAGCACCACCCTGTATACGGCCACGTCCACGGTCTTCGTCGATCCACGGCGCACGACCGCACTTGAATCAAACCAGTCAACGCTTTCGTTGTCGAATTTCGGTACCGACGACGCGACCATCGATAGCGAGACGATGTTGATCCAGTCGATCTCAATCCTGCAACGCGTGGTGGAAAAGCTGAAACTGACGGACGATCCGGAATTCACGCCGACACCCGGCATCCTCGATCCGATCAAGCGATTGTTCAGCACCAGCAGCCCGGTTCCGGGTGCAAGTCCGGAAGACGCCGCGAAGGCAAGGTCGATCGAAATCCTCCAGAAACGAATGAAAGTAACCCGGCAAGGCACCACCTTTCTTGTCGATATCGCCGTCAGCTCGGAATCGCCGCGAAAAGCGGCAATGATCGCGAATGCCGTTGCCGAGGGATATTTCGAAGAGCAGGTCCGCGCCAAATATGACGCGACGCGAATCGCCTCCAACTGGCTCAACGGGCAGATCGATGGGCTGAAGTCGCGGGTTGTCGCGTCGGAAAAAGCGGTCGAGGATTTCCGTTCCGCCAACAATCTGACCGTATCGCAGGGCGTTACCGTAAACGACCAGCAGATCACCGACCTCAACAACCAGCTTATCGGCGCCCGTGTCCAAACCGCCGAGGCACGCGCGAAGTTCGACCAGGCCCAGCAATTGATCAAATCCGGCAATGACCTGGGCGGGATCAACGCAGCAATTTCATCGGACGTGATCGCCAGGCTGCGTACGCAGTATGCCGAAATCGGAAGGAACGAAGCCGACCTCTCGAGCAAATACGGACCGCGCCATCCTCTCGTCGCCAATGTGCGTGCACAACGGCAGGACACCCAGCGTCTCATCAATGAGGAACTTCAGCGCATCCTGCAAAGTACACGGCACGACTACGATGTCGCGCGCTCGCGCGAGGCATCCCTGCAACAGAGCTTCGACCAGTTGCAGGGAGTTTCAAGCTCTTCAGGCCAAGCGCAGATACGGCTGCGGGAACTGCAGCGGGAGGCCGAGGCCAACCGCACGCTGTATGAGTCCTATCTGGCCCGGTACAAGGAAACCACGGCGCAAGAGAGCCTCGAGATGCCGGACTCGCACGTGGTCACCAAGGCCAGCGTACCAATCGCGCCGTCCTGGCCCAAATCCTTGCTTATCCTGGGCCTCGCGATGACACTTGGCCTGGGCGCCGGTTGCGTGCTCGCATTTCTTGCCGATTATCTCGACCAGCGGGTGAAGACGCTCGAACAAGCGGAGCAAATTGCCGGGGTGCCGGCGCTTGCGGCAATTCCGCTGATCGGCGCGCGTGAACTCGCCGGGCGGGCGAAACGCGGCCGGAATGAACTTAGCCACTACGATCCAAGAACAACAAAATTGTTGCCGCCCGCGCTGCAGCCGCCGCTCATGCGCTACGCGTCTGACGCGCCCGGCACATTTTTCGCCGAAGCGATACGCGCGATCCGCCTCGCCATCCAGCGCACGCTTCGGGTTCAGCCCATCAAAGTCATCCTTGTCACCTCGGCTTTGGAGGGTGAAGGCAAGACGACACTTGCCGCCAACCTCGCTCTGTCGCTCGCCACGCTGGGTATCAAGACCCTGCTCGTCGACGGCGATCTTCGTAACCCCGGCCTGACGCGTGCACTGTGCCCGCATGCCGATGCCGGGCTGTTACAGGTCGCGAATGGTGAACTGCCGCCGGAACGGGCAATTCTTGTCGACCGCAGCAGCGGACTGTCGATTTTGCCGTCACCCGCCATCGTAAAGGACGTCGACACCATCACCGAGCTGATGTTCTCGGAACGGATCGTCGATATTCTCGATTATCTCCGCCAACGCTACGAATTGATCATCATCGATTCACCACCGCTGGTACCGCTGGTTGATGGCCGCGCGCTGGCCGAACTTGCCGATCGCATCATTCTGGCATTGGCTTGGGACCAGACCCCCGGCGAGGTGCTTTCTCACACTCTCGACCTGTTGTCTCCCGTGCGTGACCGGATTCTCGGAACAGTCTTGACGCGTGTCGATCTCAGCCGACTGCGTTTCTATGACTATTATCGCAGTTCGGCCTATCTCAAACCTTACGGTACATCTGAACTCACCGCTGGGGTAGCGCAGTGACACCGTCTGGCCCCGTGCTCGGATCAGGAGGAGTCGCGCCGCTGAGGTCCTATCGTGGCGTCTATCCCGCCGCGGCGGGAATCCGCCGATCATCGCACGTTCCCGGCACCAAGTCGGTCCAGGCGATGCGATTGATTGACATGATCATTGTCGGACTGATGCTGCTGGCCGTAGTAACGATCTTTACGATCTCCTCGGCGATGCTGGCCAACTGGAAGATCAATTATCAGACGACCGGCGGAGGTTTCTACGAGAAGCTCCATCCGGGGACATACTTCGCTTTTCTCGCCTTCTGCCTGCTGCTCGTTCGCAATGGCGATCCGATCGGCGAGATCAACCGGATTTTCTCCGAAGCAAAGCTTGTTCTGGTCTATCTGCTCTGCTGGTTCAGCTTGCTGCTTCAGATGCTGGTGCTCGGGCGCCCATTTACCGTCATCATCGACACTTTCCTGCTGCCTATCTTGCTGTGCCTTGTTGTCTGGCATCTTTCGCCATCGCAGAAAAAACCACTGGTTTGGGCCATCCATCTCACGATTCTGCTCAACGTCATCCTCGGCTACTACGAATATTTCTCCGGCCACCGGCTAATTCCACTCACCCTGGGGGGCGAGGTTGTGACGGGAGAGTGGCGTTCCGCTGCGTTTTTGGGTCATCCACTCACGGCGTCCGGCCTCGTAGGGGCCTACATTCTTGCACTCGTTTTTCGTCCTGCGCTTTGTCCCCAGCCCGTTCTGCGGCTGCCTCTGATCGTGTTCTGTTTGGGATCGCTGATGGTATTCGGCGGCCGGACCTCGCTCGTCATGGTATTGCTGGTGATGGGCAGCATGGTTGCACTGGAAATGCTGCGGCTATTGCGCGGCGGACGCACCTCGCTTCCGATGGCGATAGCCACAATTTGCCTGCTGTTCATCGCGGCCGCGGGCATCTTCGCGGCGCTCGATCTCGGCACCTTTGACAAGATGCTGCTGAGATTTTCGTCCGACAAAGGCAGTACGCTGGCGCGTTATGCGACCTTCGACTTCCTGTCTCATTTTGACTGGCGTGAGCTGCTCCTGGGTCCGGACCCGGTGCGGGCAAATGCACTTCAGATCCAGTTTGGCCTCAAATTCGGAGTCGAGGATTTCTGGATCTCGTGCATCGCCCAGTTCGGCATTATTCATACGATCCTGCTGACGATCGGATTGGCCGGCCTGTTTACGGAAATACTTCACCGCGCAAATAAGGCCGCATGGGCGATAGTCCTGCTCGTTATCGTCGTGGCGGCGAGCTCGGTCAGTTTTTCATCGAAAAACATCCAGCTCGCGCAGTTCGTTCTCCTGATCACACTTCTATTGCCACGCGATCGCCGCATTGCTGCAACGACGGGCCTTGGTTCTCAGGGCAGGCACCGACCGATTCCGGTCCATCCCTAGATCATCAGGACAACGCATGGCGATTTATGTCGACCACACCCATCTCGGACGTCATGTCACCGGACTCGAACGCATCACGCTTGAGTTGTTCTCCCCCGAGGCGCTTGCGCCGCTGGACGTCGTGCCCGTCACGGCGCATGGCACGCGCCAAATGGTGACGACGCAAACCTTTGGGCTGCCGATGCGGCTGGCTGCCTCCTCCTCTATCCTTTTGTGTCCCGGCTTCCCACCGAGTCCATTGCTACGGCCGTTTGCGTCGCGCGTTCTTCCCTACATCCATGATATTTTTCTGATATCGCGGCAGGCCGACCTCAATCGACGCGCCCGGCTCTACATGGCGGCACCCTTCAAGCTCGCGCTACACCGCTACCCCCGCTTTCTCACCAATTCCAGGGACACCCGGCAGAAGCTTGCGGCCCATTGCCGGCCCGACGCCGCGATTACGCTTTATCGGCCGCCCATCCGCAACGTATTCGATCTCGATTCCAACGAGCGCTCCGAACGAAATTCCGAGCCGCTGCGGCTCGTAGCGCTTGGAACCGTAGAGCCGCGGAAGAATTTCGTCGCTGCTGCAAAAATAACCAGTGCGTTACGCGCGCAAGGTTACCCAGGCGCGACATTGGATATCGTCGGGCGGCGGGGCTGGGGCGATGACTGGCGTACCCTCGAGGCCTTTCCGGGCGTGACGCTGCACGGCTATCAGACGAACGAGCGCGTCAAGCAGTTGCTTCACGAGGCGGACATCTTCATCTGCACGTCGCACGATGAAGGCTTGGGCTTGCCGCTGCTCGAAGCGCAATATGGCGGCCTTCCAATCATCGCCCCGGACGCCGCCATTTTCCACGAGGTGCTTGATTTCTCCGGCATTTTCGTCGATCCGGCCGACCCGGCAGCAGCCGCGGTCAAGATCGCGGCAATGCTGTCCGACCGCCAATGGCGATCCCGTTACGTTGCACTCGCGGCACAAAACCTGCTGCGCTGGAACGCGTTGGCGACCGCCGACCGGGATGCCGTTATCGGCCTGATCGCCGGGCTCGCCGGGCGGCAGGCCTCCACGAGGCCAGCCTATCGCAACGACAGTATTGTTGAGCGCTAAAGAGCTCCGGCCGGACCGCACCAGATGATTTTGATGGCGAGAGATTCAGTTTGGCCGATGGCGGATCGGGCTTCGCGCGCAAGTGCGTCGAGCCGCGATGGAGGAATCGACACGATGCGCGGTATCGCCATCCTCATGGTGATAGGCATCCATTCGCTTCAACAGCCGCTCAGTTCATGGGAAATACTGGCCGACGCTTCGTTACGGCCGTGTGTGCCGATTTTCCTGTTTGCTTCGGGATACCTCACCTCGCTCTCCGGGCGGGTCCCGCTTTGGAAACGGCTAAAAGCGGTTCTGATCCCCTACACGATCGCATTCGTTGCGGCTTACATCTATATGGCATTGCATAATCCGGCGATGGACCATCGCATCACCACGACACTCGCAAGGTTCGTTCTCGCTTATGTGTTTGTCTATTATTACGCCTTCGTCTATGTCGGCTGTACTGTCGGCCTGTGGCTGGTGTTTTCGGCTTCCAACATCGGCACGCAGCAATCGGAACGGCGGCTCGTTGCCTTCCTGTTACTCTCAATCGCGCTTGGCCTGATTATCGGAAGCTATCTCGACCCGCTGCTGTTTCGCCAGGGTTTTTCGGACTCCGTGGTCGAGGAAGTCCGCATGCGCGACATTCCGTTCTGGTTTTCCTTCGCGGCGCCGGGAGCCCTGGTCGGAATATCGGGAACACGATCCAGCGTGCGCGGCATGCGCGCGCTGATATCAGGCGCAACGCTGCTTGCCTACGTGATATACGCAGCCGTGCGGCTGTTCAGCCTTGGCGACGCTGCAGACTACGACTCGGTTGCCTTTTTCGGCTACGCCGCACTGCTCTGCATCCTGTTTCTTGCTCTCGACGTTCAATTACCGTTATTCGCGGCCTTGGGCTCGGGCAGCTATTTCATCTATCTCTGGCATATCTTCATCGTCATGATTTTGCGCGATCATGCGGCGCTGCGCCAGTTTGGATCGGTCGTCAATTCCGGGATCACATTTATCGTGACGGCCTCAGGCAGCATTCTTGCCTTGCTGGCTGTCAGGGCGTTCGCCCCTCCACGTCTTTCCCGCTGGCTGGGGGCCTGACACATGCTGCTGCGACATACCCTGCTTTACATGCCCGCGCAGATTGTCGGGCCGCTGTCTCAACTGATCGCGATGATCGTCTGGACCCATGTGGTCAATGACCATACGCTGGGGGTTATTACGCTGGTCACGGCGACGCATGAGCTGCTGCAAGTCGGCTTCCTCGCGTGGTGGTCGCAATACGCGCTGCGCTTTTTCGGTCGTTACCAGGACCGCGGCGAAGCGCTGCGGTTCTATCGTACTGAAAACGCGGTTTTGCTGGTCTCCGTCACTCTCCAAAGCATTATCGTCATTGCCATTCTCCTGCTCGTGATCGCACCCGACGCCACGGCCGGTCTCCTCATCGCAACCGTCGCCTATGTGATCACGCGCACGCTCAATCTCTATATTGGTGAGCGTGCCCGTGTTCGCCACCATATCTGGGTCTATACGATCCAGCAGGTCGTCGGCCCCTCCATCGGATTCATAATCGGCCTGGTCTTGATCTGGTTGATGGGTCAATCGGCTGAATGGCCGCTGGCGGGTTACGCTGTCGCCCAGCTTGCCGCGGCCATCATCGTTCTGCCGAAGATCGGCTATGGCCGCAGCTTTTGGCCGCTCGATCGCGAAATCGTCAATCAGGCGCTGCATTACGGTATCCCTCTCATCATCGGCGGCGGGCTCGGCTGGATCGGCCTCAACGCATCGCGCTTCGTCGTCAACGATATGCTGGGAGTGGCCGCGGCAGGGCTGTTCGCCGTCGGTTACGGTCTCGGTCAACGCGCCGCGGCGGTCGCCGCCATGCTGGTTACGGCCGCGGCCTTTCCACTGGCGGTGAAGAGCATGGAACAGGATGGAAGCAAGGTCGCGATGCGCCAGCTTGCCGACAATAGCGCGCTGCTGATTGCAATCCTGGCCCCAAGCATCACCGGCATTTTCATGCTGCGCGTCGAGATCGTACATTTGCTGATCGCCGCCCCGTTTCAGCAGGTGACGCTTGCCATTCTTCCGCTCTCAACTCTGGCAGGCTCGATTCGCAGCGTTCGTGCGCATTTCGTCGATCAGGCGTTTCTTCTGCACAACCGCACGCGGTTGATGATCGTATCCGCCGCGATCGATGCAACAGTGACCGTCGTGCTGAGTTCCATCCTGATCCGATATTACGGACTCGTAGGTGCTGCTGGCGCAACTGTTCTGGCGGCAATTGCCGCCGCAATCGTCAGTTTCACCATCGGATTCTCGAGGTTTGGCCTGACGCTGCCGCTCAATCATCTCGTTCCCATCGCATTGGCCACAACTGCGATGGCGGCGCTGCTGAACCATTTTCCGGAAGCACCGTCCAATATTGCCCTCGCAGGGCATGTCGTAGCGGGTGCCGCTGTCTACATCGCTTTGCTAGCTTTGCTTTACGCGACGTCACTGCTCAGGATGTTCCGTTTGTACCAGCAGCAATCCGAACCTTGAGTGTACGGTAGCTGACCAACCCTCAGACATCGTCAGTGCGATCCTCGTGTGTTGTTGGAAACACCTGCATGGCAGATCTTCATCCGACGAATGCTTCATTGTCGTCTTCGGTATGCTGCGAGACATCATCGCCATCGTTGCGTCGCAATATTGCGATTTGGTGGTGGCGTTGGTCGAGGAAAGAATTTTTTCGACACGTAAGTTCCCGTTGCTGCCGCAACGGGCACGTTGTTTGTATTTTATGCATGCGTACCTCGACCACGTTGTCATCAGGAGATCGACATGCTGGATACGCAGACACGACAGCCACGCAATCTCACCGTCGATGGCATCACCATCAATGTTCTATCGCTCCCTGAAGCCGTATCATCGATCGTATCGGCGGCACAAAACGGCGATAATTTCAGCGTCTGCACGCTCAATCTCGATCATGTTGTGCAATTGCAACAGCGGTCCGATTTTCGAGCGGCCTATCGCCGGGCCCGATTTGTAACGGCGGACGGCTTTCCCATTGTCGTGCTGAGCCGTCTTCTGGGAACACGGATCAGTCGCACGACCGGCGCCGACCTTGTGGAGCCCCTCTGTCAGGAAGCGCGAAAAAAAGGTCTCCCCATATTCCTGCTGGGTTCGAACGATCTCACGCTCTCGATCACGGCAAAACGCCTGTCCGAACGATATCAGGGGCTGAAGGTCGCCGGTTACTATGCCCCAGGCGCAAATTTTGATCCCTATTCCAGCGAGGCCGATTTCGCAATCGAGAGTATCCGCGCCTCCGGCGCGAAGCTCTGCTTCGTCGCGCTTGGTGCGCCGCGTCAGGAGTTGTTTGCGGCGCGTTGTCTCGATGAACTCAATGGAACCGGACTGCTCTGCATCGGCGCCGCGCTTGATTTCATTGCGGGTACGCAAACCCGTGCCCCCTCCTTTACCCAGAAAGCCGGACTCGAATGGGCGTGGCGGATGTTGCGCGAGCCACGCCGGCTTGGACCACGCTATGTGCGTTGCTTAGCGGTCGTCCCAAGGCTGGTCGCTCGTACCATTCCACAGATTGTCAACGCACGGATGAGGAAAGCGGCATGACCTCGACACTAACACTGGGGTTGCGCGCACGTAACGCCAACCACGTCGAACCCAGATACCAGATATGCCTGATTCATCCGTTCGATCCCCGCGGCCAGAAAGTCGGAGGTCTTGAGACCTACATTCGAGACTTCATTACCTTCCATCCGGCTGACACCGATCTGCTTTTCATCGGCGTCGATTCTGCCGGCGATCTGAAGCTTGGCGAAATTCACAAGCTTACCTTTCGGGGGCGGACTTTCGACTTCCTCCCGATACTGCACTACTCGGACCTGCAGGCGCGTGAAGCCGCCCGCAGCATCCGCACATCCCTGACCGGCCAGTTTTTTGTGGCGCTGCTCCGCCATTTCGGCCTGATCGCCAGGCTGATCCGCTCAAGGCGATGCTCGATCGACCTGCGTCGCGTCGAGTTTTCGTGGCTGCCGGCAATCCTGAGGCTTCCGTTCGTCCAGATGCTGCACGGCGAAGGAGCGCCGAAACTGCAGATGGATTCGCTGCTCCGGAAATATTCATTCGTTCACAATGCCGGCGAGCGTTTCGCCGTCGCCACCAGCGCAAAATTCCTGTGCGTCAATCCTTTCATCACGGAGCGGCTGCAGCGGACCTACCCGAGCCGGAAGGACAAGATCGATACGCTCTGGACCTGGGTTAACACCGATATATTTCAGCCACAGCCCTTCCCTGCCAGTACGGCCCCGTTCCGGATTGTGTTTGCGGGGAGACTCGATGAATTCAAGGATCCGCCGCTGATGTTCCGCACCATCGATCGCCTGCGGACGCGACTACGGGGCGGTGTCGAATTTCACTATATCGGAACCAGCGATCCGCATCGCTTTGCTGAATTCGCTGCGATCGAAGACATCACTGTTCGTCACGGGTTCAAGGACGCCGCGGGAATGGCGGCGACGCTGGCATCTGCGCATGCCGGCATTCTGACCTCTGAATTTGAGGGCATGCCGCGCGTCGTTCTCGAGACCCTGGCGGTAGGCCGGCCCGTCGTCGCCGTGCATCTGCCTCAGCTTGAATCAGTAATTCGGGATGGCACCAGCGGTTTTCTTGTGGAACGGGCTGGCACCGCCGATGACATGGCAGAGGCCCTCGCACAACGATTCATCGGTGTCCGCGACGCTATCGATGCGGGCGAAATGGATCCCGCGCGAATTGCCGGTGCCATCGCGGACTTCACGCCCGGCAGGCAGCTCGCGCGCGTGTTTCGCTACCACCATGAAATCCAGAATGCGCGGGGCATGATGGTTGCCCCATCGGCATACTGAGGTGGCCTCGTGAATATCCTTTTGCTTACCAGCGAGTTCACCCCCGTCAAAGGCGGCATCGGCACCTATGCGCGCGAGATCGCCTCGGCCGCGGCCGATCTCGGCGCCGACGTAACAGTGATCGCTCCAGATTACGCACAGAATACCACGACCGAAGATCGTTCGCTGCCTTTCGAAGTTCGGCGCTTTCATGGCGGCCTGCATTCGATGCGAGATCTGCCATCCAAAATCCGGCTCGCGCGCAGTTGTGTCGGGGCGAAACGCTACGACACCATCCATGCCGCCGATTGGCCATTCTTCATCCCGGTAGCGCTTTCGCGGCGTCTGACGCAGGCGCGCATATTGATGACCGTGCACGGCACGGAGATCAACGAGACCCAGACGCCGCTTAAACGCCTCGCGATCCGCGGTGCGGGCGTGTTCGGATCGCGAACCGAGATCGCCGCCAACAGCCGATACACCCGGGAACTGTTCCGCGAGCGGTTTGCCGTCGACGAGCAACGTATCAATACGATATGGCTGGGCGTGTCGGACTTCTGGTTCGGTCAACGCAACGGACGCGCTGCAACGCGCTCCAAATACGGAATTGCACCCGACCAACTTGTCATGGTCACCGTTGCCCGGATCACGCAGCGCAAGGGACATCCCGTCACGCTTGCTGCACTGGCCAGTCTTTCCAAAGAACTTCGCAAACGAATTACGTGGCTGGTCATCGGTCCGGACGGCGAGGCTGATTATGTGAAACAATTGAAAGGCCTCGTCGAGAAGGCGGACTGCGACGTCCGCTTTCTCGGTTCATTGCTGAACGAGCAGATTCGCGACATCTATGGTGCGGCTGACTTCTTTTGCCTGACCGGCGTGCCGGACGGCTCGGGTCGGGTCGAAGGGTTTGGACTTGTCTATCTGGAGGCCGCAGCCGGAGGTCTTCCGAGTGTGGCGACGGCCATCGGCGGCGTCCCCGACGCGGTCATCGCGGATGAAACGGGGATTCTGGTGCCACCATCGGTAGATTCGATCGCGCGCGCCATCACGACGCTCGCCGAAGATACCGACACCCGATCCATTCTCGCCGCCGGGGCCTCGGCGCATGCCCGCGCACTATCGTGGGAGCGCTGCGCGGCTGAAACCTATGGTTTATCGCGGACCGGAAAGCGAAGCGCCGACATTATTCCGGCCGGGCTCTTGAGCGAGACCCAGCCGCGCCAGGCGGATGCCACGCCGCAAATTCATCCGGCTTGATGTGACATGAAGCAACTCGCGCTCATTGCGGTCCTTCTCGCGCTTGCCGCCACCCCTGCGCGAGCCGAGAACTGCGGCAAGAGCCGTGAGTACCTGCTTGAAAATCTTGGCGGCGATCTGACGTTGTCGCCGCAGGCTTACGACAATTTGTTCAAGATATGCATGGCGACAGCCGCCATGTCGAATGTCAAGGATGCCTATATTTTGAAGGATGGCGGCATCGCCGTCATCGCAAAACAGGACACCGTGGCGGCGACTGCGGCAACGCTATCGCAATTCTGCGAGGCCTACCCGAAGGCCACCCTGCACTTCCTGACACGCAAGGAACTACTTCAAGTCAAGTCCATCGTGAACGTCGTAAAGATGTCGTCCACCTCATCGGCATCCTGTCCGAAGATCAAAGGCATCTCCTGAATAATCGCCACAAAATCGCGATATTGCGACGCAACGATATGCGTCACGTTCACGAAACGCGAGCAACAAAATGATTGCACTTTCGCGCCGTCGCCTCTTGCAAATGGCTGCTGCCGGCGTCGTCGCGACGAATGGGCGGATGGCTGAGGCAGCGCCGACACCTGGTCTTGGCACCATCGCTGCCAAGAACGGTTATCTGTTCGGCGCAGCCGCGGCGGAGGTGATCGACAACGATCCCGCCTATCGCGATCTCTACGTCACCCAGACGAAAATCATCACGACCGACGTTGCGCTGAAGATTGGAAGGGTTGCGCCGCAGCCCGGCCCCAAACATTTCGAAACCGCCGACCGGCTGCTCGCATTCTGCGATCAGCATAAAATTGCCATGCGTGGGCACTGCCTCGTCTGGAACGAATGGAATCCCGAATGGGTCAAAAACATGAGCGCCAGCGAGCGGCGCATGTTTTTCGATTCCTATATTGAGGAAGTGGTCGGGCGATATGCAGGAAAGCTGCAGTCGTGGGACATCGTCAATGAGCCATTCTGGCCCGGACATAAAGCCCCCGGCGGGTTCCGGCTCGGCCCCTGGTACGACGCCTTCGGCACCGATTATATACGGCGCGCGTTTGAGCGCGCCGCCCAGGTCGATCGCACCACCAAATTCGTGTTGAACGAGGCGCAGACCGAGCGCGACGACGAGCTTGGGCTGGCCGTTCGCCGCGGGCTGTTGAAGCTGGTCGCCGATCTCAAGAACGCGGGCGTGAAGCTCGATGTCGTCGGCCTGCAGGGCCATTTGCAACCGCAATATCCACACGATCCAGCCCGGTTCAGCGAGTTTTTGCACGCGTTGGCCGATCTGGGCGTCGATATCTACATCACCGAATTCGACGTCCGCGACGACACCTTCCCGGATGACGCCAAAGCCCGCGATGCCGTCGTCGCCAGCACAGCGCAGCAGTTCCTGGAACCGACGCTGCGGCATCCGGCCGTCAAGGCGCTTATCACCTGGGAGTTGGCCGACAATTATTCGTTCTATCGCGGAATGTTCCGAGCCAAAAACCCGACGGCGACGCGGCTTCCCCGGCCCCTGCCCTACGATGACCGGCTACAGCAAAAGCCGCTATGGGATGTCATCGCGCAAAACTTCGAGAACGCCCGACGCCCCGGCCTCACCACCAACGAGCGGTCCCGCTGATCGAGCTTAAGCAGGAATACAGCATGCATCTTTCAAGGGCCGTCACGGAAACCGCGTTATTGCTTAAGAAGCATACGCCACGCTTTTACGAGTCGATCCGCAATAACGCGCCGCCCAGGCTGCGTTCCATCATCAACGAAAGGATGACGGTGGCCGGTCTCGGCACCGACAATCCGAAACAGGTCTTCACGAATATCTTCAAAAGAAACTGGTGGAATAACGGCGAGAGCCGCAGCGGCTGGGGCGCGGAACTGAAACGGACCGTGACGATCCGAGCCGAACTCCCAAAATTTGTCCTTCGCCATTCAATTAACTCGCTGCTGGACGCGCCGTGTGGCGACTTTCACTGGATGAAACACACCGACTGGCCACCCGGTTTTAAGTATATCGGGGCCGACATCGTTCATGATCTCATCAACGAGAACCGCCGAAAATATCCCGAGGTCGAGTTCATGGAGCTCGACGTGCTTCGCGATCCCCTTCCAGACGTCAACGCATGGCTTGCGCGAGATTTGATGATCCATTTCCCGGACGAAGCGGTCTGGAGCGCTCTTAATCAATTTCGGCGGTCGAAAGTTCGCTATCTATTGGCGACCACCTATCCCAATGCGCAACGAAATGCCGACATCAGGTTCGGCCAGGTGCGCCACCTGAACCTGTGCGCGCCTCCGTTTGATCTTCCGCCGCCGTTCGAAATCCTGCGCGAAGACGACGATCCAGCCACCGGACGCGTCATTGGCGTGTGGCGGCGGTCAGATATCGTATGACGTCGCGGCCTTCTTGCACCCGCGATGGATAGACTGTGGACGAAGACCATGGGTAAAAATTTTCTGGTCCTCATCATGCTGTTCGTTGCTAACGGTTCCTTTGCCCAGGACGCCCGGCCATCTCCCCATGACGCGCGGTCTTCGATGCCGTATGTCGGATCGGCGACAATGCAGGATGATGGCAGTATCTCATTACATCTGAGGCTCACAGCCGATGGCAAGCCAGTCGACGACACGATCATTTATAAGGTCAGTGATCGCGCCTATGACAATATTGTCCGGCACCTCGGCGGTCTTAGTCCCGGCGATACAAAGCAGTTCCGACCGTGGAAGGATTGACTGCGAAAGATTGGCCGAATTGCTGATTTGGAAAGCATTCTGATCATTCCGACGCCAAGCCAAACTAAGATTTACGGTGTCGAGGTGACAGATGATGCCACTTTGCCGCCCCAAAAAAGATAGACGTTAAGGTTACTTTTGCTGCGGTGCATTCGTTTAGTAAACACGGACGGCTAGAATAGCCCGATGGAGAGTATTGCCATGTTTTTTGCAAATGCAGGACGCCAAAAATATTCTATCTCGGACATTCCCAACTTCCTTAGAGCCCGCCCACTTGCTGCCAAGGCAGACACCCTGGTTGATCAGGTGAAATTTCAGCAGGTAATCGCCAAGCACAGCTCGGATGGACCCGACAGTACCAAATATTTCGACAAGCAACGGTGGTTGCGGGCAAAGATGATGCGTGTGATCGAACTGGGGCTCGATAAATCACCGCCGGTCTCGGTGCTGGATTTAGGTTGTGGTGCCGGCTACTTCTTGTTTTGCTGCAAATATTTTGGCCACAACGTTCATGGCATCGATCTTCCAAACTATCAATTCTACACTGACATGATTGCTCTCTTTGGCCTGTCCAGGACAGGTTCAAGAATCGAAGCGTATAAAGCGCTACCCGCTCTTGGGAGACGGTTTGACGTCATCACCGCCCACCAGATGTGTTTCAACGGGCACAAGACAGACAATGTGTGGGGAGTTGACGAGTGGGATTTTTTCCTCGGCGACCTCCAAGCAAACCTCCTCAATCCTGGCGGCACCATCGCGCTTGAATTTAATAAGGAGTACTCAGACGAATTCTACACTGAAGAATTGCGAAAGTATTTTGAATCGCAGTCCGCGCGTATCTTCCGGGGCCGAGTGATCTTGTCGCGCGACAATCTGCGTCCGCGATTATCGCCAGCCCGCAGGCCGGTTGTTGTAAGGGAAAGCGCTCTCTAGGAGTGCGACGACATGAACACATCGACTGCTAATGGCATGTGTGCGGCAATAAATGAGATGATGTTCGCACCTTGCTCGGACACCAGCCGCAATACGCAGAATGCCAGGAGAGCAGCATCGCAAAAATAGCAAAACGCAATCATCGTCTTCTCCAACCGGGAGCCGCAGATGCATTGGCGCAGTGCGGAACAGGCTTGTAGACGACAACCTACAACCACAAAATGCGGAGCGGATCTGTTGGATAGCGAGGTGTGAACACCTCATCTAAGACTTATATGAAATTTAAGCGACAGACCGGGAGCGGCCGCTCGGCGATGTTCGCTTTGTATCAGCACCCGTTCGAGAGCCTCAAGGCGCGAGATATTGCAACAGTTTTGGATCGGTGCGAACGTCCTGCGCCGATCCCGTGAGCGCGACCCTGCCACGATCCAGTACATAGGCGCGACTGGCAACCCTGAGCGCGAGATCAAGATGCTGCTCGACGATGACAATGGCGATATCCTTTGCCAGCAGGATCAATCGCTCGGTGATTTCCTCGATGACACCGATCCAGACGCCCTCAGTCGGCTCGTCCAGCAACAACACCCGTGGGTCCGACAGCAGCGCACGTCCGATCGCGAGCATCTTGCGTTCACCGCCCGATAACGTGCCAGCGACCTGGTCCATCCGCTGGCCGAGTTTCGGAAATATTTCCAGGATTCGATTGACGGCCTGGCTGTCACGATTGGTAAGCGCGCCCACCGCGAGATTGTCCCGCACCGAAAGCCGTCCGAACACCGAATGCTCCTGCGGGACGTATCCGAACCCCATGCGAATGCGCTGCTCGGTCGGCAGCCGCCCGACGTCACGGGCGTCCAGGCTCACGGACCCGCCCAGCAACGGCAGCTCTCCGATGATGGCCTTCATCAACGTGGTCTTGCCCGCGCCGTTGCGGCCGAGGATCGCGACGCCGCCTCGCCATGGCACGGTCATGGTGACGTCGAACAGGACCTGACTGCGGCCATAACCGGCATCGAGATTCCGGATATCGAGGTATTTGTCATCAGGCACGACGGAGATAGACCTCCTGGACCTTGGGGCTTGACTGGATGTGCCGGACCGAGCCGCAATCGAGCACGCTGCCTTGATCGAGCACGGTCAGCCGGTCGCAAATGTCGCGAATAAAATCGAGATCGTGTTCGACGATGACAAGCGAGCAACGTTTCTTGATAGGCTGCAGCAGTTCGCCGGTAACGCGCCGTTCTTCCAGGCTCATGCCGCCGGTCGGCTCGTCCAGCAGCAATAGCTTCGGCTCCGGCGCCAGAGCCATGGCGATCTCAAGCCATTGCTGCTGGCCATGAGAAAGGGCGGAGGCCGCATCCGCCGCCTGATCGACCAGACGGAATTGCTCGAGCATGGCCATGACGCGATCATGCAGGACGCCCCGCGTCCGGGAAAACACCAGGCTGGGTAGCGACGTCTGGGCTTGCAGCGCCAGCAGAATATTGTCGTACAGCGTCAGTGCCGGCAGCACGCTGATGATCTGGAACTTCAGGCTCATGCCGGCGCGGGCCCGCTCGGCGGGGGTGGCCTGTGTGATATCGCGACCGGCAAAAGTCACCGTACCGGTGGTCGGGAATTCCGCGCCGGCCACGCATTTCATCAGCGTGCTCTTGCCGGAGCCGTTCGGTCCGATCAGGCCATGAAATTCGTTTTCCGCGACCGTGAGTTCGGCACCATTCAAGGCCGTCAGCTTGCCGAATATCTTGGTGAGCCCACGCGCCTCAAGAAGAGCCATGACGTCCCTCCTTCGGCGGCCGACCAAAACCGCCCACGCGTTCGCGCTCGCTGACGATCAGGCTGATCAGCCCGGCCGGACGAAACAGAATAACCAATAGCAGCAGCACGCCAAGGATGATCGGCCAGATGTCCTGATAGCTGTTCGACAGCCAGAAGCTGACCGCCTCGATGACGACGGTGCCGATCACCGCCCCGATCAAGGTGCCGGCGCCGCCGAACAAGACATAAAGCACGACCTGGGTGGACATCACCACGCCCAGCATGTTCGGCCAGACGAAGCCCTCGTGGAAGGCATAAAGACTGCCGGCTAACCCTGCGATGGCGCCGGCAAATGAAAAGATGATCGCCTTGAGGCGCTGTACCCGGTAGCCAAAAAACGCGATGCGCTGCTCATTCTCGCGCAGGCCGGCGAGAGCCAATCCAAACTGCGACCCCACCAGGAAACGACAGAGAAGATAGACGAGCAGCAGAATACCCAGCGCGAGATAATAGAACACCGGGCCTTCGTCCAGGTCGTAGCTGCCAAGGCTCATGGGCGGGATCGAGGGAATGCCGTTCTGGCCACCAAGATAGTACCAGCCCCGTGCCAGCCGATCGAAGGCATACGACCCGGTCAGCGTGCCCAGGGAAACGAAAATAACGCTCGATGGATGCCGTCCCAGCAGCAGGAATCCCCCGAGCAGCAAAGCGAATGCGAACCCGATCAACAGGCCCGCCGGCAACACGATCAGCATCGACGTGACGCCGAGATCGCGGGCGATCAGCGCCACGCCGTATCCGGCCGAACCGAAAAACACAGCCTGTCCGAAACTCATGATCCCGGCGTACCCCCACACCAGATCGAACGAGAGCGCGAACAGGCAGAGGATCAGGACCCGCGTGGCATAGATGGTCAGATAGTCCTGAAGCACGAGCGGCAGCAGGGCGCCGATCGCAAGCACCACGATTTCCATGACCGGCAGAAGTTGCCATCGGCGAGAACGACCAACACGAATGGGAAGGCTCAGGTCAGTCGGTGTCGTTTCTGTCATCAAGTTGCCAGCACTAACTCCAGAGCCACGCGCGGCTTGCTGCGATACGCTCAGCATTCCTTCGGATCGACCAGACCATTGCTGCGCGCAACAATCTCGTAGTTACCGCCCTTGGCAACCGCCGTGTACATCTTCATTTTGCAATGCCGCTTACCCGGGACCATTTCGGCAGGACCGCCGGGGCCTTCGGCGATCTTGGCATGATCGAGCGCCGCGGCGACCGCGTCACGGTCGACCTTGCCCGCCTCCTTGACCGCGGCTTCCCACAGCTTGAGCCCACGATAGGTGCCGGTTGCGGCGCTTCCCGCTGCGAACAGGAACGTGCCCGGGAACTGCTTGTCATAGGCCGCCTGGATCTTCGCGCTGACCGGATCCTCCGGTGTGAGCGCCTTGAAATAGTCGAGGCAACTCGCAAGCCCTTCGATCTCGGCCGGCTGATTGATGCTCAGCGTGTTCTCGTCGTAATAGACGCATGACAGCCGGCCGCCATTTTTCAAAAAGCCCGCTTCATAGAGCTGCTTGAAGAACGGGCCGACTCCCGGCGGGATCACGGTGTTGAACACCACATCCACCTTGTTGGAGATGATCCGGTTCACTGTGGCGCTGAAATCGATCTGGTCGAGCGGATAATATTCTTCAAACACCACCTCGCCGCCATTGGCCTCGATCACCTTGCGCGCATAGATGTTCAACGTATGCGGCCAGACATAATTGGCGCTGGGCAGTGCAAATTTCTTGCCGCCGTTCTTGATCAGCCAGGGAATGAATTCGTCGCACTGCTGCGCGGGGGTAGGACCGGTGCAGAACAGATAGGGCGTGCATTCCTTGCCTTCGTAAAGTTGTGGATAGATGTAGAGCGTCTTGCCGCGCGCGACGATCACATCCTTGATGGCGTTGCGCATCGAACTTGTGATTGCGCCGAGCACCATATCGACCTTGTCGCGCTGGATCAGCTTGCGGACATTGCCCACCGCGACCGATTCGTTGGTAGCGGTGTCCTCGATCAGCAGTTCGATTGGGCGCCCGAGCAGGCCGCCGGCGTCGTTGATTTCCTTCACCACCATGCGCGCCACATTGGCATCCGCTTTGCCGGCGTAACCGAGCGAGCCGGTGAGATCGGTGGCGATGCCGAGCTTGATCGGTCCTTCCGCCGCGTTCGCCCAGTCCGGACGGATCACCCAGCTTCCAGTGCCGGTGGCGATCGCCGCGGACGCGAAGGCGAAATTGCCGAGGAAACGGCGGCGGCTGAGCTTATTGTTGAACAACGGTTTAGACCCCTCTTCCCGAAACGAGACCTTGCGGCCGGAACTTGATGAAAATGATAGCCAGTACGAAGACCAGGACGTCGGCGATCACAGGCGCCATCACCCAGGGCAGCGCCGCGCTCAGCGTGCCGATCACGCTCGCGCCGGCGACGGGCCCCGCAAACGACCCCACCCCGCCGACCATGACCGCGACGAAACCCTGGATCAGGAAGCGGATGCCGAGATCGGCGAACAGCGAAAACACGGGAACGATCAGCGCGCCGGCGAGACCGGCGAGCGCTGTGCCGAACGCAAAGGTGACGCTGTAGATCATGCCGGTGGAAATGCCGGACGCACGCGCCAGCGATGGATTTTCCAGTGACGCGCGGATCCGCAGCCCAAACGATGTGTAGGCGAGCAGCGCGTAGCTGCCGGCCATCACTAGCGCCGTGATAATCACAATGACGAAGCGCCAAGCCGCGAAATGCAGCGTGCCGATGGTGATGGAGCCACCGATCGGCTCAGGCACCGAGATGTAGAGACCGCCGATCAGCCCGCGCACGGACTCCCGGATAATCAGGCCGAGCGCATAGGTGCCGAGCATCGCAACGATGGGCGCGGCGTAGAACCGCCGCACCACGAGACGCTCGAGCACGAGCCCAAGGGCGCCGACCGCAAACGGCGCCGCAACCATGCCGACGGCGACCGGCAGGCCCGCGCTGTGGACGAGATAGGTGATGTAGGCGCCGAGCAGGACGAATTCGCCTTGCGCGAAATTGAAGATGCCCATCATGCTGGCGATGATGCCGAGCCCCAACACGACGAGGACGACGATCGCGCCGAAGCTCAGAATCTCGAACAGTGCAATCAACAGCGTATCCATTTCCGGCGTCACACCACTTCGTTAGTCCTGCTCACATCTTCTTCAAGTCGCCGCGACAGGCCGAGCGATTTGAAGTATGCATTTGAGAGCCACCGCCTGTTCTTGGACGGGCTTGCGGACGCAACCTCACCTAGCTAGCAGTGTCTGCATTCACCCGTAATGTGAACTGAAACGTCGCCCCGTGGGGCAGATTTGCCGTGGCCCATAGCCGGCCGCCGTGGGCTTCGATGATCGAACGGCAGATCGAGAGTCCCATGCCCATGCCGCTGGCTTTGGTGGTGAAGAAGGGGTTAAACAGCCGGTCGGCCGTCTCGGCGGAGATTCCG
>JAQGKC010000417.1 GCA_028290305.1 Bradyrhizobium sp. | reverse complement strand
TGCTCGACACGCAATATGTCACCGAGCATCTGCGCAGCTTTGGCGCGGTCGAGATTTCGCGGCGGCGCTATACCGCCCTGCTCGACAGGGCGCTCAAAGGCGAGGCGGATTTCCGCAAATTGCCGGTCGATCGGCCCGTGAGCGGCGCGGAAGCGCTCAGGATTATCGCGGAGCGCGGTTAGAGCACTTTCGAGCGGAAGCCTGCGTCAGGACAAGTCCAGCTCTAGTTCCCGAAAAGGCCACCGAACAACCCCCCGGGCCGTTGCTGCGGTGGTGGCGGCGGTGGCTGCTGTTGCGTCTGCTGCTGCGGCAGGGCTGTCGGCGGGCGCGGCGCAACCTGTTTGGACGGAGCGCGCTTCTGCGCCGGCGGTGGCGGTGCCGGCGTGGCAGTTTTCGGCGGATCGGGCTGCGCGCTGACGACGGTGGCATCAGGAGCTTTGCAGTCGGTCAGCCAGATGTCGTAGATCGGGTGCTCGACGCCATGCAGGCCCGGGCTTGCCGCATACATCCAGCCCGAAAAAATCCGCTTCACCTCGCCTTGCAGCGTGATCTCGTCGACCTCGACAAAGGCGTCGGTATTGGCGGCTTCGGTGGCCGGACGCGTGTAGCAGGCGTCGGTCTTGACGCGCAGCGCGCCGAACTGGACGGTCTCGCCGATATCCTCATCGAAGTTAATGATGCGCCCGGTGATCTTATCGAGGCCGGAAAAACTCGCCTTCTTGTTGACGATTTTCTGCGCCGGCGGTTCGGTGACGACTTCGTCGCCGGGCTGCAGCGTGGCCGGCGTCTGCGGTACGCCCTTGGGCTGGCGTTGCCCCGGCGGTAATCCCGGCAGCGGATTGGAAGACGGCGGCGCGACCGCGACGCCCTGGCCGGGCTGCGGCGGCGTTACGGCAATGCCAGGCTGGGTATTCTGCGGAACGACGGTCGTGCCGGGCGGCGGTGCCAATGGTTGCGATTGCACGGCTCCCGGCGGAGGTACGCCCTGCCCTGGCAGCGGACGATTGGGCGTCGGCAGCAGGCGGCCCTGCGGCAGTTCCGGCACGTCTTCTTCGTCGTCGGGCTGCTGTTGCTGCTGACCGCGCGGAATGCTGCCGGGCGGGCGCGGCGCGGGATCGGAAAAGATATTGCCGATCTGCGCGTGCGCCGGCGGCGCAAGCGAGATCGTTGTGGCGGCCAGGAAGGCCGCAAATCCCGTCAGGACAATGGTTCGAAACATCTCGCGCGCTTTAAAAGGCGAATCGGGCTGACGCCATTCTACAATCTATGAGCCACCCACAGGGCAACCGGTTAACACGCCGAATACGGCGGGTTTACGTCGTCAGATTTTTCTGCAGCAATTTCAATGCATCTGATGTCGGCTGTTCGCATCTCGTTCCCTCCTTTTTTGTACGTTTCTGGTACGAAACTGGTACGCGAAGAAACCCGCCTTCCCCAGATTTATTGGCCTACACCATGGAGAAGACAATGACCATGCAGAGTTGGCGCACGCTTATAACAGCCCTGATCCTCGCGGTGGTGACCGCACCGGTCGTCGCCGAGAGCCCCTACCCAACACCGACCCGCGACGGCCGAGAGCGCATCCAGCGCACGGGCTCCTGCCCCACCGGCTACGTCGGCAAGGGCGACAAGTGCGAAGCGCTGCACACCGACACCCCTCGCGCCTACCCAAAGATCGAGGGGCGTCCCTGCCCGTCCGGCACGTTCCAGAGCGGCGACGCCTGCAAGGCGTTCAGGTGATCAGTTCTCACCCGCAGTGAGACCTGACAAGCGTCACTAGTCGTTTACTCTTCCCTGGCGCGCTTCGGCGCTTCATTGTTCTTGCTACCAAGAGTGGATCACAATGCTATACTGCACGCAAAGCGTACATGGCTTGGGGGAGACACCACGATGGATGATTTTTCACCGCTCACGATCGAGAGCTATGCCGCACAGGCATTGACCACAGATCAACGTAGCGATAGCGGGTCCCTGACATTTCCCCTCCTCGGTCTTTTCGGCGAAACCGGGAGCCTCCTTAGTGAAGTCAAGAAGAAGCAACGGGATCGTACCTCTTACTTGGGATATGCCGGCGCTGTCGTCGAAGAACTTGGGGATGTACTCTGGTATCTAACGGTGGTAGCCGCACGAGGCGGTCTCACGCTGAACGATGTTGTCGCGAGAAGTGTGGGTGAAGGCGCTTTCTCGTTCGCATCGTTGCAGCCCGCCATAATGTCGCGCTCCGCCAATCCAAGCGCAGCCTTCGAACAGACTTTACTTCAACTTGCCGGTGGTGTCGGCCTCCTGATCATCGACCAGGAAGCCGGCCGCTTAAACGACAACCAACCCGCGCTCGCAGGTCGACTAATCCCTATTATGCGGACGCTGATTCAAGCTGCTAATGAAGCGGGCGTCACCTTGGAGGCAGCTGCGGTCAAGAACCTATCCAAGATTTTTGATCGATGGCCGCGGGAGCGCATATACCCAGCTGTGCTCGATGCAGATGCAGAACCTGAGGAGCAGTTACCACGCGACCTTTTCGTCGACGTCTTCGAGCGTGACGTACGAGGCAAGACTTATGTTTTTCAGCGTTGCAACGGAATCAACATTGGTGATCGATTGACCGACAATGCAATGACGGCAGACGACTATCGCTTTCATGACGTGTTTCATTATGCTTACGTCGCGGTGTTGGGCTGGTCGCCCGTGATTCGGTCGTTGTTTCGCCTAAAGCGAAAGAGTGCTCCGAAAATAGACGAAGCGCAGGACGGGGCACGGGCCACCCTGATCGAAGAGGGGGTCACAACATGGATCTTCGGGCAGGCGGTAGATCTGCGCTTGTTTGAGGATATGAATCATGGCGACTTACCGTTCGATCTTTTGAAGCACGTCCGCCAATTCGTCGCTGGCTACGAGGTGGAACGCTGCCCCCTGTGGCTTTGGGAAGAGGCAATCCTTGAGGGCTATGCTGCGTTCCGATTTTTGCGCCAACACCGTCGCGGCCGAGTCCATATCGATATGAACAATCACACCTTGGCGATCGAGAAGTTACCTTGAAAACACCCAAGCTTTTCGCTGCTGCGTTGGCCGATATGCATCTGCCTACAGTTTTCAATCCTTATGGTGACTGTTGTCCGGTTCACGACCGTCCAGATGCAGCAAGGCTGCGCAAACGCAATCTCGTGCGGTTTCTGGAAGCAGCGATCGAATCGCGGGTCAATACAATTTGGATTGCGCGTGACCTCGGGTACCGCGGCGGGCGTCGAACGGGTATTCCGCTTACTGATGAGATACACCTTGAATGCGCTGGCGCGCTCCTTGGTGGAGTTTCACTGAACCGTGCCACGCGCGGTCCCCTCGTCGCTGAGCGCACGGCTGCTATCGTTTGGAGCGTCCTCTCCCAGATTGGCGAGCCGGCGGTACTCTGGAATGTCTTTCCTTTCCACCCCCACGAGGCGGAGGATCCATTCTCCAATCGCTGCCACACCCGTAAAGAGAGAGATGCAACGTGGCCGATACTCCTCGCACTCATTGCGATGATCCGGCCCAAGCGGATCGTGGCGATCGGGCGCGATGCCGGTCTGGCTCTTGCGGGCGTTGGGATACCAATTCAAATGGTGCGGCATCCGAGCTATGGAGGACAAGCCGAGTTCATCGCCGGCATTCTCGACATCTACGGCAAGACTCGAGTACGCAATGAGCCGTTGACGCTTGAACTGCCGCTCTGCGGCGATCAAGCAGCCACGGGCGTCGTTTCGGCCTGATCGAATTTGGTAATTAGCGTTCCAATGTCAGAACGTCGTGCACCACCAGGCTGATCAATTTCCGCGTGAGTGGACACTACTGTTAAAGGCCCCACAGAGACGCCACTCTCATGCGCGACGAAGGCCATCAATCGGCCCAGGCCAATGAGATTGCCAAGCAGCTTCTCGATGTAGAAATGATTGCGGTACATCGCAGTGAGCGAAAGGGTTTTTGTTGTACCTCGAACAAGCTTGAAGCTCAAAAAACTGAGGCATTGGCCGCCATAGGGGGATTCATCAACGTCGCGCGCCGGATCAAATACGGACAGTTCGAACTTGTTCAGAGCCCGCACATTCTCGTTGCGGATGCGCTCGACGATTTCCCAAAGCTGATTGATCGGCTCGCCGCCCGAAACTGGAACGCGCGTCATTCGCTCGAAGTAATAGCCCGACCACCTAGCATTCCTGCGCACTTTACCAAGCACCTTATCGTGAAACACATCAAAGAAGGCTGGCGCTCCGTAGCGGTGGTAAAGACCTGCCGGCATAATCGTGTTAGCAACCGTCTCGATTGACTTATCAAAACCATTCAAGAAATCGTCGACAATAGCTATCCGGGGATTTCGTCGCGTCGCATCGAGCGTAGGGTCAGCAATGTCGAGGATGACGTTATAGGCCGAATGGCCAGCTTGTGCGTCGACCGCACGGACGGCTTCACGCCAAGCGCTTGCGCAGTCACGCTGCGGCGGAACGGGCAGATACATCGACTTCCTCCATTAAGGCAGCTGCAGCGAATGTGTGTGACGCCAGGAAAGATTCCGTCAACCAACCGTAGCCGCCATCTCCCCAGCGAGAACCCCAGCTATTGCGGATAAGGATCGCTCGATGACGGTCTACCGTGCCATGCCCTACTGCGATTACGGCGTGACGGCGTTTAGGCTCTGGCGCTTCATTTGGTGCCGGATGAACCACCGCGTCAGCTGACGGCATGAAGAATGCTCGCGACAGCATTGTCAAAATGATCACGGGACGACCTCGATCGAGGTCTTCAACAATCCGATCGAAGTCATGGCCCGATTTTTTTCCGGTTCGTCCAAACAACGGCCCCACCGGGTTCGGCGGAGTCCAAGACGCCGTATCACTCGGCGTGGCTGACAGGTAAGGCCATCCTTCCTCCTGCGGTTGCCCATCTTGACCAAGTGTGTCCAACATCGCCGATAACAGTGCACCTTTGCTTGGCGGTCGATTTGAGCGCTTCTGCGCATGATAGAAGGCGTACTCGCAAGACAGCGGCACCCACCCTTGGCGCAAAGCTGCGTGCGCGTCGCTGGCGGCAAAAGCCATGCACGTCGGCCTTGAGCCTTGATTTCGTGGAGGGCCAAACATCGAACGCAAATCAACAGACACAGCTATCGCACTCATGCGGCCTCGAGGAGGACTCTTCTCTCAGCACGAGAAAGACCTTCTTCTTCAGGACCGGTGAAATCGAAATCGACGTCAAGTGTTCTGAGCGGTGGCTCGGGATCCCAGGGACGCCGCTCCTCCAAGGACATGCGGCCACGATGCGTTTCCATAGGAGCAGCAGTCACGCGGCGGATGACTGGTCCCCCAACACCTTCGCCGTCGACTGCTTCAAGCTCATCGCGGACGACACCAAATCCGCTGCCCTTAAGTTGATCAATGTCCCACAAGTAGCCGCCGCCGCTGTGCTCCTCAAGCCGCAGAACAAACAGATCATTGCGACTGCCATCGATGCGGGTTCCAGCGTCTCGCTCCGTTAAAAGCCAGACGTCGCCGCGATAGTCCTGCGGCTTGTAACCTTCGAGTAACCCGACCTTGAGTTCGCGCGGTCGTAGCTGAAGCAGTTCCCGGGCTTGAGCTGATGTGATGAGCTGGTTTCGCGCAAGCGTCCAGCATGTCGCCTCGTAGCTTGCGCCAATTCGCAAAGAGAGTTGATATACTGTGCTGGGGCGCCGAAAGTCGTCTACGGTCCAGCCTTGGCGTTCCGAGTGCCATCCGATTAGCCAGCGCGGAAGCATGAACGCAACAGCGAAGGCGTCTGCTTCCACCTCCTGGAAATTATCCCCCTGCTGGCTTGCCATGGGCATGCGACGAAGAATGCTTTCATCATCAAGGCTAGGCTCGTGCCGGAGCGCGAAATGACCAAGCTCGTGGGCTGCTGTGAAACGCTGGATGCTCATGGGCCGTTGCGTCGTCACGAGGACGCCCGGTACAGGTTCGCTCAGATAAGCTCCGAGAAGTCCTTGCAGTGGTCGAAGTAGCAGCGGCAAATCAACGGCCTGAATTGCCCCAAAAACATCGACATTGCCGCCACGTCGCTGGATGTTATTACGCAGCTCCAGCGATCGGTGTAGCCGCGCAGCAGCCATTGTCCCGGTGCGAACGGCGCCAGCGTAGCTCGTCGCCATGTACTATCCCCTCGCCGCGAGCGACCGCGCCCGCAAATACTCTGCAAAGCGGCCAAGCTCGTCGCGATCTTGCTGCGAGAGATCGGCGGCGCGCCGAGCTAAATGCGCAACATCTACTGGCAAACTGGACGACGCTTCGTCCTCACCGGCAAAATAGCCAACCGGCTGTCTGTAAAGCCTAGCGAGACGCGCCAGCTCTATGGCTTCAACACGACGCTGCCCATTCTCAATGTCCGTGAGCGCGGTTCGAGGTATCTTGAGATATGTAGCCACCTCTTCCTGCTTGAGCCCAAGATATTTCCGCGCCTCCCTTAGCCGATCGCCCAGGCGACGACGCTCTTCTTCGTCATTGTCGTGATGACTGACAGGATCGATCATGGCTTCGCTCCTTTCTTCTTGGTCCATTGCGCTTCGATCCGTGGAAGCAAATGCCCAAGTGCGCTTTCAACGGAGCTGTATCCGCCGGTGCGGACTACGTGTTCTGGCAATTCGAATCCTACAATTGGCTCTATCGCGCACAGGATCGAAACCACCACGAGCGAGTCGATTGGGACCGACGCCTTCGCGATTTGGGCGGGAGAACCGGGCAACGTGGTTCCTTTGATCAACGCCTCGGCCTTCACGGCTTCGATCAGTTCATCGTGCAGGCAAGATGTGACTGCGGCTGTTGGGAACGCTGGCGCCAGTGCAACCGGGGCCGAAAGGGTGATCGTTGACACATCAGTTCCTGTGTTTTTCTAACACTAAAAAGGAGCATAATGTCTGATTATCCGACTTACAAGTCCTTGGGAGCCAGATTCTGCTTCAAACCAGCCTGGGCAATTGAGTCCAGGGGTTCGTTTTCAAAGAAAAGGTAACTTGATGCCGGCACCTCGCGTCTACAACAGGCACCACGGCGACGCGCCGCCGTGGTGCCGTCTACATCGGACGAGGATCGCCATACGGCAATCGGTTCGTCATCGACAAGGACGGCGGCCGCGACCAGGTCTGCAATCGGTTCGAGTGCGAGCAGCTGCCTGACATGGACGTCAGCGCGTTGAGCGGAAAGGATCTGGTCTGCTTCTGCTGGCCGCATCGCTGCCATGGAGATTCGATCCTGCTGAAGGCCAACCATCGCGTGGTGGTCTTCGGCGGTCGGAACTATCGCGATCGGGAGACGCTGTACGGCATCCTCGACAGCGAGCAAGCGCGCAGGCGGATCACCTGCCTCATTGAGGGGGAGATGTCGGGAGCTGACAGGCTGGCCCGGCAATGGGCTGAGGATCGCGGTGTCGCGGTGGATCCCTACCCGGCTGATTGGGACAACATCGAGCGGCCGGGTGCGCTCGTGAGAACGAATAGTCGTGGCAAACTATATGACGCTGCCGCTGGACCGTATCGGAACATGCTGATGTTGCGCCAGGGTCGCCCGAATGAAGCGATCGGGTTTCCCGGCGGGAAAGGAACTAGAGATATGGCAAAGCAGTGTCTTGAGTACGGTCTGACCCCGTTGCTGCTTTGTGACTGATCACCTTCCTCGTGCCAAAAATCCACGGCAACAGGATCGAGATGGCGATGTTGATCGCAGTATAGGAAAGTTCTTCGGCTCCGGGCACGGGCAAGTGCATCATCGGCAACACAAACGAAAAATTATAGACGATCATCGAGACGATGCTTGCTAGCACGGCCGGCACGGTTCCATAGGTCAGCGCGATAGCCATCACGGCAAGTGTGAAGATGATGGCGGGTTCGGAAGTTGATACGAGCTGGTGCAGTCCGATCGCAATGGGCATCGCGATACCGACCGCCGCCACGATCATCAGGAAGATGGTCGCCATGCTCCTAGGAGGATCGACCTCTGATGGCACACTCTCCGCAGACTTGCGCAGCTTCGGCAGCCTGAACGCGGAGCGAACCGGCTGATCGAGATTGATCAGCGCCTCGTGACTGAACCACTGCGGGATCTTTCCCGTTTCGAGCGAGGCCCAAAGCTCATCGATCGCCCGCATCAGCCGAAGAAGATGGCGCGAGCAGATCTCTTCCGGCTCGCCGTCGAGCGACTTCGCGATGTACCATCCGTCCTCCGCCTCTATGATGTAGGACCGGTAGTGAATTGGTTCCGTCATTTCCCTTCCCCCTAATCCAGCTTCTTTAGGCAGCCGCCACGACCTGCAAAGCGGGCTTGGCGCTGGCAGGGAAAAACTTATGGACCGTCGCCAAAGGGTCTCGACTGTCGTTCGAGGATTTTGGCGAAAGAGCGGGAGCGAGCGAGTCGGCGAAAACGTCGAGATCGCAATGCAAGGTGTTGCCTTGCAGGTAGGTCGCACACCAATCGGGCATGGTGGCAGTTTCAAGGGCCTCCCAAAGAACGTCGATCGATCTCAGGACGCGGATAAGGTGTTTGGAAACGAGCTGACCGGGCTCACCGTCGAGGGACTTGGCAATATAGAAGCCTCCCTCGTTGCTGACTTCATAGGAACGGTATTCGAAAGCGCTTTTCATTTTTTCTGCGACCTGCGTCTGTCATTGGAACGTCACCGGCTGGGGCGGACCGCTAACGATATTTGCACGAAAATGCAAGCGTTTATGGGGCACCGTAGAAATACGGAACGGGCTACCTAAGTTCCCGGTGTGGCCCTTAAATCTCAGCAACATAAGTGAAATATCCCCTGAACAAAGCGGTCCGAACTAGTTCTTGCCTTTCGTCTTCATTTGCTCTAATGCAAATACGAAAGCAAATGGAGACCCGCTTGTTCCGATCGATCACCAATCGAATAAAGTACCTGATTACCAAACCGTTACAGATTGTTTCTAGCCAAAAAACGTTCAGCAATAGTGACCTATCGGCTCCTACTCGAGTCGAGTCCGAGGTCTGCATTCAAACCGCAGATCGTCCGGCGTCCAAAGGAACACCGGAGGTATTTCCCGCGCCCGAAGCTGCGGTGATTGATCGCTCGTCGGTGTTGCGATTCCGCCGCACCAACGAAGAAATACGCCTCGGTCTCTCGATCGAGCAGGCGCAGGCGATGCGCTCGCCGAAGACGGCGAAGGGCAAGTCTCCAACACACGGCAAGCGTGGCAAGGATAAGGCAAAGCGGCTCAAAAGAACCCAGCAGGAAATCGAGGCTGGTCTGTCGATCGGACAGGCCGCAGCGCTCCGCGGCACGGTATTGCCGAAGGCTTCGAAGATGCATGCGTTCGTCGAGCGCAAGGCTGCGCCGGCCAAACCGACCGATCTGATCGAGACCCTGACGCCCAAGATCCAGGCTCGCGCTCGCGCCGTGACCCGTTATCGGTCCAGCGGTGGCAAGGGCGTCATCCCGCCCGATCTGTTCGACCAGATCGAGAAGGCGGTCGCGGCTGGCAAGGTCACCCGCTGCCCGCCCTGCACCGACAGCGACGGCTACAACCACCTCACGCAGCAGGAGGCGAAGTGATGACGCTGCGCATAGATCCTCAGCTTCTGCCGAGCCGCACTCAGGCCTGGTGGGACCGGTTCTACCTGAACGGCGCGAAGTGGTACGCCAGCGCTTCGAAGGACCCGAGCACGCAGGTCGGCGCCGTCATCGTCCGGCCCGACAGGACCCCGGCGTCGTTCGGCTACAACGGCTTCCCGCGCAAGATTGCGGACCTTCCCGAGCGCCTGAACAACCGTGATGTGAAGCTGGATTACACCGTGCATGGCGAGATCAACGCGATCACTTGGGCGCGTGAGCCGCTCGATGGCTACACGCTTTACATCTGGCCGTTCCTGACGTGTGCGAAGTGTGCCCTGCAGGTCATCCAGGCCGGCATCACCCGCGTGGTGGCTCCGCTCGTCGATAATCCGCGCTGGAACGACTCGTTCAGGGCAGCACAGGACCTCTACGACGAAGCCCGTGTGAGGTGGGAGTTGATCGACTATGCGGCTTGATCAATGGCCCCTTCCCTACGTCCGGGTCAAATGCGCTCAGTGCGACCGCGAAGGTCGCATGAGCCGAGTGAAGCTGCTCGATCGCTTCGGTCCGCGCGACATGTTCGTCGTCCGTCAAAAGCTGACGGAAGCCAACTGTCAGCGGCAGGACAAGAAGCAGCCGTGCCAGTCGACCCTACCCGACGCCCTGCTGGTGCAGGCAATCCTGGCGAAGGACGAAGCGGACGTCGTTGATCCAACGAAGCTTGCCGAGGCCCAGCAGTGGAAGAAGGAGCTGGGCCTATGATCCGGTGGTTGCGCCGAGCGCGGCTCTATTACCACGACGACACGATCTGGGTCTGGTTGCTCTACCTGGAGCACCACCATCCGACGCATGCCTAAGCGTTTGTTTGAATGCAAATTGAGATGCAAGTGACCCCAGTTCCATACGATCCGATCGTCAGACCGCTCGCTCCGCTTCGCCGCAACCATTACGGCCTCGCGAAGATCGATCCGCCGTGGTCGTTCAAGACCTATTCCGATGCCGGCAAAGGAAAGTCGGCCGAGCAGCACTACGACTGCATGTCGCTCAACGACATCTTCGCGATGCCGATCAACGATCTGGCGCATCCCGACGGCATGTGGGTTTGGCTCTACGCCACAGCCCCGATGTACGACGCAGCCCGCGCCTGCTTCGACAAGTGGGGCGTCACCTACTGCACCCAGGGTGTCTGGGTGAAGATGGTCAATGACATGAGCCGGCCGACGTTCGGAACCGGCTACGTTCTCCGCAACTGCCACGAGCCCTTCCTCATCGGGAAGGTCGGCACTCCCCGCATCCACAGCCGCTCGATCCGCTCGGCGATCCTTTCGTCGCGCCGTGAGCACTCGCGCAAGCCCGACGAGGGTTACGTCGAGGCCGCGAAGATGGCTGGACCCTACCCGAAGGCGGACATCTTCAGTCGCCAGCAGCGGCCCGGCTGGGACGCCTGGGGAAATGAAACCTCGAAGTTCAACCCCCAGGCAGCAGCAGCGGAGGCAGCATGATCAAGGCAGTCGAGGTGACGATAATGATCGCAGGACCGATCGAGTTCGTCGCCGCGAAGAACGTCGACACCGACACCGGAGAGGAGTCGAAGCTGTTCTTCCGCATGAAATTCGGCGAGCAGGTTATCGCCGATATGGGTGAAGAGGCAGCGCGCCTGTTCATCTCCCAGGTGCAGCAGACGTTCGCCCGTCAATACGACAACGAGTGGACCCGTCAGCCCATCTACGCAGCCGTCGAGGCTGATCGTCACGCCGTTGCTCAGCGGCGTTCCGCCTAAACCTACCCAGGAGAAAAACGTGAAGAGATTTATCACGGCGCTTTCGTGCGCCGCCATCCTTGCTGTCACCTTGTCGGCCGCTGAAGCGCGTCCGCACCGACATCATCAGCATCACCATCACGCCCGCGTGGAGGCTGCACCACAACAGGAACAGTCGTTTTTCGGCGGCTTCCAGAGCGGCTTCAGCACCGGAAGCGGCGTCGTCGAGCGCGCACGCCAGTATATCGGGGCGACCGCTCACGAGGTTGGCGTTCGCAGCACCCTTTGGTGCTCGGCATTCCTGCGCAAGATCACAGGAGCCTCGGGTGTCGATGATCGTGCCCTGTCTTGGGAGCGTCACCAACACATCGCCCCCCAGGTAGGAGCTGTTGTGACGATGGGCCGTCGCGGCGGCGGTCATGTCGGCGTGGTCTCGGGCTTCGACAATAGTGGAAACCCGATCGTCATCAGCGGCAACGGCGGCGGCAGACGTGTGACCGAGAGGGTCTACCCGCGCCACCGGATCCGCGCCTGGGTGTCGCCGACGTGATTAGGATCGAGCGAGGAGCCTAGACGCGCTGGTGCTTCGTAGCCGAGTCTCCAGAGCCGGCGTTTTCGAAAATCGGTTATTATCGAGCGAGAGGCTTGCGGGCTTCGCTTCGCCCCGCGGCCGGCATACTCACCTCAGGTCTGCGGCCAACGTTTGTTGACGGCCGTTCGAAATGGGGTCCGAACCTCGGCCGGTGCTTGCCTAATGTAGTTCAAGGCAGCTGCAAGCGTCGGGTCGTCGCGCGCCTCAAGATAGCGTATCCCAGCCTCTAGTGAAAACGGTTGGTCGGTCTTTTCGGATTCGCGAAAGTTGCTGGCGAGGGCGGTCCAGATGGCGCCGCCGTAGCCGAGCGCCCCAGCCCACGCCTTAATCGTCTGAACCGCTTGCGGATGGCGCTGGAGCGCGGTGGGGCTGACCCGTCCGCTCTGAAGGTCGATGAAGCCCACACCCTTCGTAGTGGGCATGCCCTCGCGAAGGCGTAAATTATCGATCGCTTTATTCAAGTCATCGAATGCGCTTTGGACGGAGAAGGTTGGGCAAAGACCTCCTCGCTCTTCGTCAATCACAAGTGTGAGCCGTCCGTCACGAGAAGTGCGGCTGAATTCCAGGCTCAATCTGGGTCCATTCGCCACAAAATCGCCGGTCACCTCAAGGTTCCGGCGGTCCCATATCAGCGAACCCCAAGCTATGACTGCGATCTTCATTCTCGTTCGTCGCTCGCGTTGCTGTTATTAGATTCAGAGGGCAGGTGTAGCGATTTTACGGGTTAGCCTTTCAGTCAAATACTCCAGTTGCTTTGCTCAAAGCCGCGCCAAGCTTCCCGGCAACCTCCGGTGTCGGTGTTTCACCCTCGGCGAACTCGACAGTCACTTTGAACCGAAGGGTCAGATTGCCTGCCGCGGCCAGCACGTCTCCCATTGCTTCGACGAGTTCAGTCATCTGGCTGCTATCCAGTACCGCGGATCGAAATCCAGAGTGGACGTAGGATGGTTTTGCAGCTGGCTCTTGCATCCCAGTTTTCTTGTTGCCAGCTGCCGGCGTTGCTTCGGGCAACCCCAAGTCTACGGCTGCGGCTTCATGGAATTGGCAAGGCCACGACACCGCTCCCGGAAGCAATCTCAGAAAGCCACTATTCAGCGCGCCGGTTATGGCGGCCTCGACCGACTTCCAAGGCATCGATGTCACGCCACGCTGCGCGGCGACGGCTTGCTCGATTGAATGCGCTGTCGCCTTTCCGCCACTCCATGCGTCCGGCAGCGCCTCGGGTGTGAGAGATGAAACGTCGATCGGCTGCGGGGGAATTCGAAGGATAGCTGTCTTTGAAACAATTCCCGGGGGTGGCAATTCGCCCCAAACTGAAGCTGTTCCACTCGTCAGCCAAGCAGAACCTGTCTTCACCGCCAGTCCGACAGCTTCAAGAATTTTGCCCTCAGGGCAACGTGGAATGGACTTTTGCTCAGTCCAGCCCTCTTCCGGGTGGTCAATCGTAAGCACATAGCCGTCGAAATATGAGATGAGATCAGCGACCTTGACTCCATTCTTCCAGTCCAGGCCCTCAAGCTTCGATGGGGCGAGAAGGTTGGCATCGATAGCATCAAGAACAGCCGCAGGGTTCTGCACGGCTTCCAGTGCATCGTCGTTAAGTGCCTCTTCATCGATCCGTGCGCGCCACCAAGTGCGCGTGCTGCCATCGGGCCGTTGAAGTGAAAGTACGAAGAGGCCCTGCTCGCAACCATTTGCCACAGTATCAAACAAGTCTTTTCGGCGGAGCATCTTCGGGAGCTTCGGCCGTTCGGAGAACGCTCCCACAATAGTCTTCACTCGACGCTTAGGTTCGTCGTCGCGCCACAGATCGAAGCCACTTCCCGAACCCGGCAGAAGCGCATCCGGCGCTAGAGCTACGTCTGTAATGCGGGACTTCGGATCTTCCTTGATCGTAGTGAAGAGCGATTTCGCTGGATCGATGGTTACCTTAAAGGCACTGACAGTATCGTCAGTGCTTCTAGTAATCACAATGCAATATGCCTGCCGGATTGCGTCTGCGATGTCTCTCTTCGAGCCGGAAACGGCGCTGTCCAACATCGAAGATCTGACCGGATCGACCGGCTGACTTGAAAGCTGCGCCTTAACCTCGAGCCAAGCCAGATAGTCCTTCACCTTCTCCTGAGCCTGCGACATCCCTGTGCGGTCTGGAGCGGCAATCACTATGGCGTTCTTTGCAGAACGTGGGTTCTGAGGACCCGTGACCTCCTCGCAGAAGCGTACCGCCAGTGCAGACGGTTTTCCGGACTCCGACTGACCATTCGGACCGAGAATGACGTATCTGAATTCCCCATCACTTGGGACTTGGTCAGGTCCGGTCGGGAGCTTGTGAACCCGCGCGCCCAACGTTGAGGCACCGGCGTCCAACCACTTGGCAGCCTTAATTTCGGTGAGGAGCATGTCATCGACAGCTGACTTCCCAACGCGGTTCACCCGTGCATCGTCGTGCATCTGTTTAAGGTTCGGCTGGAAGCCCAACCTCCAAGTTTTTGGAACACCCCGCGACCCGTCCGAACGTTTTTCGGCGCTATCAAGATGAGTTTCGTCCAAAAACCAAGAACGGCTCGCCCAAGCCTGGATGCCTTTCTCTAAAGCAATCCTGTCCGGCTTCGACGCGCCCGCAAGCGCATAGAGATCGGTGATACGAGCGTGATTGGCCCCTTGAGGCTGGGAGTGTAAGAAAGTTCCCACGACGGCCTGCTCGACCTCGCGGTTCGACAACGCGGGCAATTGCTCCTGAGCCTCACGCGCGAACCCAAACTCTCCCTGCAGAATGGCGGCCCAATCCTGTGGCGGACCATCGACCTGTTCAACGCGGGCAACTCCCGCAAGATCACTGAGCGCGGGTGAAATCTTGTCTTCGCCTGGCTTTGCGAGAAAGATGGACGCTCCAGCAATCGGAGCGGTATCCCAAGATTCTGCATCCCGAAGTGCCACGGCGAAGCTACGAAGAACACCACGAGTTCGTTGAAAGAGGGGTAATCCACTAGTCCATTTTGAGTAGAAAACCTCCATCACTGCCGGGTCGAACGGGAAACTCGCCAGATACTGCTTCTCCTTGTCGTCTCGTTGCTTGGGTGTCTTGGCGAATTCCGGGTCGGTAGCAGCAAGTGCTTTCACCACGGCGACAACGTTCGGCCGGAAGACCTCAGGATCTTTGGTCGTCTCTGGATCAAGCAGTCGACGTCGCAAAATCTCAGCAACGTCGTCTTTTCCAACTGGCTGGAACGCTTCGTCCTCTTTGCGACCCAATATGTTTGACATATCAGAGAGGAGTTGCCGCCCGAATGGATCGTCGCGCTTCGGATCGGATGCAAGCAGCGAAACGATCATCGAAGCCGTGCTTACTTTCGCTACGGCTTGAGTGAGCGACTGGAGGAAATTTAAGAACTGTTCACGAAACTGCGCTCCGTGGATGGGATCCTTCGCCTTTTCCCCAGCATACATTAGCACTTCATCGAAAAGTATAAGGGTGGCAAATCCTTCCTTGCCCGGCATCTCAAGAAGTTTTTCCAATGGCAGGTCGCGCGGCGGCGTGTCGCGCTCTTCGGCCTTTCCATCGGCGCGCAAGATGCCCAGACCGTCCGCGCCCGCGATCTGGAAAGCGATTACGCTCCACGGATACTTGAGCGTTCTCTGCTCGCCGGAAGGGCCCAGTACCGGAACCCCAAGTTCTGGGTCCAGCTTGTCGAAGCATACAGCCGCAATTCGCGCTTTGGGCGCCTGCCCTCCCATGGCGCTTATAAATTCCTTTACTGCGGGCAAGTTCGGCAAGGCTGCCGGATCACGGAACAGATGCGTCAATGTAACCAGCGTGTGGGTCTTGCCACCGCCGTAGGTCAACTCAAGCTGCCGAATAGCCTTGTCGCTTTTGCCACGGAGACGCTCCGCTGTGGCTGATGCGATATCGCGCTGCGCGCTTGTCGCGTAGCTTAGCGAGAAGAATTTTTCTGGGTCTTCATACAGCGGCCGTTTCCCCGTGTGATTCACCACGTCAAAAAGATCAGCGGCGAATTCCTGCAATGAGAGCTGTCCGCTCCTAACATCATCGCGGACACGGACGATCTGCGTCCAGGACTTGATTGTGCTTGATGACATCATGTGTCTCCAGGACGATTAAAGAAGCAGCGCCTGCGTCGGCGTCGAAATGCCAGCGCGTGATCGCAAATGGTTACTGATAGATTCGAGCATCGATACTTCATCGCCCTTACTATCGAGACGAGCAAGCTCAATGATTGCCTGAATCAATTGGGCAAATAGCGGGTCCCGCGCCAAACTGAATTGGTCCAGAAAGGCATTCACCTTAGTGATATCTCCGGCCTTCCAAAGTTGCATAAGACGGTGCACGCGGTCGATCATCGGGACCGGGCGACCGCCGACGCCATCTAGCCCAAGCGTCTTGCGCTTGCGCTGATCCCAGCGCCGAAGCCGCACTTTGCTGCCCGTACCTTCTCTTTCGATATCTGCGCCCTCCTCTTCTTCAGGCGCTTCAGTTTCATCTTCAGAAAGTTCCTCAGTATCCGCTTTGCCCCCGCTCCGAGAAAGGATTTCGAAACGGTCGACGAGGTCGGCGTCAGATAAACCGCACGACATCGCATAGAGGATGCATGCGCCAATCGGGGCTTCGGCCAAGCCGAAACTGTCCCTATGAAGAACATAATAGGTAGTGATGTCGTCTAAGCCTATGCGCTGCTCGTCATCGCCTGCCTCTGCTTTCAGGACACGACCTACTGCAAAATCCACCACGAGGCGCCGTACCTCGCGCAAGAACTCCGCCACCGGCATCATCTCACGTTGACCGGAGGTCGATGCTTCCCGAAACACTACCGGATGACGGCTGTATGCTTCGAGCGCCGGCCCTGTTGCGGCCCAAACGAAATCGGGTCCACGAATTCCAGCATCCCAGAAGCGGTGCATCTGTGTGCGTATCTTCTCGCCCATCTGCGCTAGCACGGGGCCGGCGAACCCTGGACGAGCCGCCGACGGTCTTTTTCGGCAAACGAGCCAGACGGAGGAGGACAAGGCGGCGGACGATTGCGCTCGGGTACGGTTTCCCATCTCAGTTTGAATTGGCAGACTGCCGTCTACAACAAAGCCAGCTCGCATTAGCGCCGCGACTAGCGTTTCCCATGCATCTGGATTTTTGTTGGCGAAGACTATTACGAGAATGCCTTCGGTGGTGAGCACGCCATGACATTGCCGAAAAACAGCAGCCATGCCATCCTCAAAATTCTTCTTCGATGCGATCTTGCTTCCGCCGAATCTGCTGGAATCATCAACAAGTTCGCCGTCGCCTGCCTCATGGTCCCATTTGGGGCCAACGTCTGCGCGAAAAGCAATATCAATTTCAGGCAAGAGTCCGAACAATGAACGACGAAGCCATACGTAAAAAAAATCCATTAGATCGGAATAGGGTATCGCATCGTAGTAGGGAGGGTCGGTGATGATTGCATCGTACTCCCCCGTAATTTTCATGGCACTGAAGTGGGTTACCGACGGCGCTATGCTGTTTTTGGCCGCCGCGGCGGTGTGATCCATAGCCTTCGCGATCCAATCGACCTGGCCGCTAAAGGAACCTGTCGAGCTTCCGATTGGTGAGCCTTCCGCAAAGTCCCAGCTGATGGGCAAACGGTATCCGGTGAATGTATTCGAGATCTTTTCGTAACCAACATCCCAGTGAGCGATACTGCTACTCCGATCAGCGACCCTGTTAACAGCCAAAGCCATGCCGCCTAAGATCGCGTCTCGCCAATCTTGCGAGTACTGAGATGCGGGAAGTTCATTTTGAAGGAGGCGAGTTGCTTTGACGAACGTACCCAGAGTAACCAACTGGCGCGCGGTAAATATATCGCACCAACGTGTCAGGCCATATTGAGGTGGAGTAAACGGCGAACCACCGTTGCTGCGGCTGCCGCCGACCGGGATAAGCTCGCGTGGGATACCAAACGGAACGTCCTCGTAAACACTTTCGACCTCGCGTTCAGATATTTCGGATGCGCGAATTTCGAGATCGGTGGGATCTCTATATTCCTTTCCGTTTGGACCGTCGATCACTACGGCCGTCATCGTCGTTCCAAGCCGACCTTGTTGTGCTTCGTATCGAATGTCTTCTTTTTTCATTAAGACAGAGCAACAAACGCAGCGAGCACCGGACCCAGACATGTTGCCGGCGCCGAGGTTCTTGTCCGCGGTCTTTCGTGCCGTCGCGTTGCCGCTTGGAAGAGGAACACCGCTCTCTACAGCGAAGGTTACTTCATTGTTTTCTGGGTTACGTGCGATGTTCAAGAGAACGCGCTTTTTCTCCTTCCTACAAAGCCACCGTGTTTTCAACAGCGGTATCGTCGCGCGGCAAGCTTTGCATGGGACCGTTCTCGCCCACAAATACGCTACTGTTGGTTTTACTACCCATCTTGGTATTCGCGGATCGCGCAGCAAATTCGGCGCGATGCCGGCGTTAAGTTTATCAACGGCGGACTGAAAGTCGTCAGGCGGCGGCAAAAATTCAAGCGGCCTTGGTTCGGAGGGCACGTCCGAAGCCATCGTTTGCCATTCTGCGTAAGTTGGGTATCGCGCAAGAAGTCGTTGGCGGGCTTCGGCTAGGGTCCACAAACCCCATGCTCGAAGATGCCATCCTAATTCTGCGCGCTCCCAGGGATCATCTTTCAGAAACCCACGATCAATCGCTTCACCGCGCCCTATCGCTGTCATAACTGCAACGTTTTCGTCGAGCCGTGGTCCCTTTAATCCTTTCGCTTTCAAGAATGCTTTTGCAAATGCAGCGTCCCGCATCGCATGTTGTGGCAGCGGGAGCGTTTTGTTCGTCAATCGCTGGGGATACTCCAACGTGCACTTTAATATAAACCATGCGACCGGATTCAGATCGTTTGCCGTGACGTCGCAGCCAAGACGCATCGCTTCAAGCGGAATAGCTCCCCCGCCGGCGAACGGATCAAGTACCCGCGGTGCTCGTCCATTATTCGCAGCCCGAATTGTTTCACGAAACCAGTCAACGTCGGGAAATGACTCTTGGCCCCACCAAAGAATCCCGCCGTCGCCTTCGACTTTGGTGGCATCGAACTTCCCTCCTGCCTCAGACTTGGTCTGCTTCTTGAGTTTCAGTTTGCCGCCAAGGCGACGCACGAGTGACCTGCGACCCTCATCATCGCCTGGATCCGGCAGTAGCGCAGCCGCTATTGCGGCGCGCGATGCCGCTAATGGACGTCTTGCTGGCCAAAGATGCAGCGTGGAAATGTGTCCGTGCCGCATATTTTTTTCATGAAGGGACGCGGCAGAAGCCTCGGCCAGAGGAAACGCTGTCTCGATCAATCGCTTATTTGACATGGTTTATCTCAATCCTGTTCTGCCAGCGCGCGAATGTCTCCCGCAGTAAACGTCATCCCGGTCTTTGCTGCACCAAGAAGTCGGGTGAAGGGATTCTGCACGCGAAATAAATTTGGTTTAGGCGAGGCGCAGTCGAGAACGACGTAAAGCCAATAGCGTTCGCCGAGATTTGCGGCCTTGGCCCATTCGTTCTGCGTCATGAAGACCTCACCGCGATCTGCTCTCCCCTTCACCTCAATGCATCGAGGCGCAGTGCTTGGACGTTCAGACAGAAGATCGAAGCCAGGAAAATCCGATAGACCAGCCGCCCGAGCGCGCGCCGCTGTAGAAACGTCGCGGACCTTGCCCCGAGCATTTTCCTCATGCGAAATCGATAGTTTCACAGCGACGGCCTCAACCTGGGCGTCAAATCGCTTTTCGTCGTCGGCGTCGACTGATGGCACGATCAATGCGTGCGCGACGAAGCGTACGGGGCCGAGCATAATCTGATCTGGTTCGGCTTTGATCGCTGCAAGCCGATTCTCCCGGACTCTGGAAAGAGCTGAGTGGCGGGTTTTGACAAGCTCCAACTGAACCGACGCTTGCTTTTTTCCATCCTGAGCAGCTTGGCGGAGACGATTGCGGGCGCGTGTCAACTCCGCTTCTTGGCGGTTGAAACCTGCCTTCACGAGATCGAGGCGTTGGGGCAGATCGGTCTCAACAATCGATCGGTGCGAAGCGACCAAGCCGGCACCGAACACGTCGGACAGCCACTCACCGGCCTCGCGCAACAGCCTCAGGCACTCACGGCCGACAGGATATGCTCCCGGCTTGACGTCTTTCACGCCCCTAAGAAGGAGCAGCCACTCAACGGGGCACTCCCGGATCGATCCGTCCGAATCTTGGCGAAGGCCAACCAGACGGTGTTCCAGCACATCCTCCCCGCTGGGACCTCGGCGGAGAACGGTGGTTGTCGCGAGATGGAACAACGACGCTTCCTTAGCGTGCGGGTCGACAAAGGCAGCACCGCGAAGCGCGTCGGATCCGAAGCGCTCATGCAGTTCACCGGAGATCGCGTCGAAAACAGGTTCACCAGGATGTAGCCAGATCGCTTCCTCGCCAAAACCTGGACGATGGACCATCAATTTCTGACGCGCTTCGTAGGGATATGTTTCTATCTCAGGCGCAATAGTATCCATAGCGCCGTGCCGCTGCACTTTAAAGCGAAAGCCGGATGACACATCTCCGTCGATTCCGAGCCCAAGCAAAGGAGCCGACCTCTCGACGAGCCGTTGCACATAGCCCGGCATCAAGCGGTGATACTGTTCACGTTCTATGTCCTCGCGCATGACAGGCAATCGCGCCTTCACATCACCGCCGTTGCCATAAAGGGCGCGCTCCTTAGATTCGAGTGCGCGAAGCTGTTCTATCGTGAGCACGCCCTCGATCCCGTCTGCGACTTCTTCGCCTCGAATGGCCGCATCAAAATAGGATTTGAGCGAAACGTTCTCGAAGAGCCGTCCGATGACATCGAACACCTTGTCCGAACCAAGTTCCTTGCGAATTGTCTCCAGTTTGTCGAGCAACGTCTTCATGACCTTGCCCTCGCGGGTTTTCCACGCCACGAGATTCGCGATGTAGACGGCGTCCTTTTTCTGGCCGTAGCGGTGGATGCGCCCCATGCGCTGCTCAAGCCGGGCAGGATTCCAAGGAACGTCATAATTTATCATCAGCCAACAGAACTGAAGATTCACGCCCTCGCCCGCGGCGTCGGTTCCGATGAGATACTTAGCACCGCCGCTATCGATCGGCTTTCGGAAAAATTCGACCTGTCTGTCTCGTTCTACGTAGTCCATAGCTCCATGCAGCTGAGCCACTTGCCCCGCGAAGCCAAGACGTTCGAGTTGTTCGGTGAGATAATTCGCTGTATCGCGATGTTCGGTGAAAACGAGCATCTTCTCGCTCGTAAAGCGCGGGTCTTTCATCGTCTCAAGCAACTTCGCGAACTTGGACTCTCGTCCAGCGTCGAGCAGGCCTTGTGCCATGTGCCGCAGACTCAGGACGCGATCGCGTTCATGGATTAGGTCTGCAAGGTTCTCAGTGACCAGCGCGCCAAGGGTCTCAGCTTCTCCGGCTTCAACTGCCTCGCCACCATCGTCGGCGTCGTCATCAGCCGTTGCACTGGCAAAAAGATCGAGTTCGTTATTCTCGGCCTTCTTTTGAAGATCCCGTTGCGCCTTCCTTACCGCTTCAAGGCCATTTTCCTCGATTGCCCTGATAGCTGCGGAAAGCTTTTCCGCGCGCCGTTCGAACGATCTTTTTAATGCAAACGTCGAGGACGCGAGCCGACGCTGGAAAACCGCCATGGCAAGCCGAGCAGCCGATCGGTTCAGCGTGGATGCCTTGTTGTAGATATCGCGAATATATTTGCTCGTCTCGTCGTACAGTTCCTGTTCGCTGCCCGGCCCCTGGGTTAGATCGAACCCGAGAGTGTCGCAGAGACGTTGCGGATAAAGCGGCGTTCCGTCCAGCTTCACCATCTCTTCCTTGGTGCGCCGAATGAAATGGCGCGCACGGCGCTCCCTCGGAAAATCAGCCAGCGCTTCAGGCGTGCTCAGCGCATCTGGTTCGAGCAGACGCCAAAGCGCAAAGTACGGATAGGGCTTACCCATGTGCGGTGTAGCAGTCAGCAGCATCAAGGACTGAGGTGCCCAGCCCAAGTCGAACTCGGGCTCTTCTGAAACAATACCAGCGAGGGCTTCGGCCAGTCTGTAGCGCGCTGTCTTGCGAACAGTCATATCGATCGGATCACGATCGGCTGAGAGCTTATGAGCTTCGTCGAAGACGACAAGGTCATAGCCGTGACCGGCTAAACCTGCTTCGCGAAGGCGTGCAAAGGTCCCTTTCGACCGAAGCGTGTCGAGGCTGACAATCGCAAAATTCGCGTCAGGCTCTAAGAAAGGATTACCCTTTGCCGCCTCGCTGCCACGGATGATGCGCGCTTGGATCCGAAACAAGATGCGTAGTTCGCGCTGCCAGTTCCCTACCAGCCCGGCTGGTGGAACAATAAGCACCCGCTGGATCAGCCTACGCGAGAGAAGCTCACGGATTGTGAGTCCAGTCATGATGGTCTTACCGGCACCCGCATCGTCAGCCAGCAGGAAACGGATGGGCCATGACTTCAAGATTTGGTCGTAAACGGCGACCCTTTGATGGGGCAGCGGGTCGATCAGGGAGATCTCGGTGGCGAAAGTCGGACTCGCTAAATGACCGCTCAGCAAGCGAACAGACTCAGCAACCGCAGCGACGGATTCAGGGTCGGCGCCGAAGTCGAGTTGAGGGCTGGTCAGGGGGCCCTCACCAAGCGTTCCCGCCGGCACGGCAGCACGGCTCGCAAGATCTTCGATCCGAGTCCACGCCAGGTCGGTGGGATCGTTTTGACCATTTTCCCAACGGCTGACGGTAATGGGAGATACCCCGACCAGGGCAGCGAACTCAAGCTGTTTGAGCCTCAAGGTACGGCGAAGACCGCGTATCCTTTCCCGATAATCACTTGGTAACGACATTCTTAGCTTCCCTAGCTCTCGGAAGTTCCGGAGCTGAAGGTTAGCATGTGTTAAGCGGCGCTCACAAGCGTTAAATATATCACATGTTAAATCCCGGCTCTCCTTTATTGCGAGCGAAACTGAACCTGGGGATGCGGCCAACGAAAGTCGAGTATCCTTCAAAAAAGAGCTGCAAGTGATTGTAATTATGACATTTTACACCTCGAAAGTATAACTCCGACGCCGACGTCCAATCGGCACCTCCGACGCTTGTTAGAGCTTTTGTGAAGTGCCTTGTTAGGAACCGACGGCGATTTCCAACGAAACTATCGAACTGAAACCGGGTTGCAGCTGGCGATGAAGTCGGACGACGTGCCCTTAGGTGGGGCTCGCCGACAGCCCAAGCCAGCTCGAGGGGGGGCTGAAACCGCTGATCAAGTCGGAGTCCGGCAGCGGGGTATCACCTAAAATCAGACTTTCGGCTGGCGCATTGCCCTCGGCAGACTTTGAGCGGTATTCGATCTCTCCCAACATCGACGGTTCGTGTCGTAGATACTTTGGCACCAGGTCGCGAAGCTCTTGACGTGGACCTCGAAGAACCGGCGCACCAGATAGCTCCGCGCGATCGAGATGAGCGTGAAGATCAGCGTGATGGCGAAGCTCTGTGTAAATTTGACCTGGAAACCGAACAGCGGCAGCACCGCATAGTTCGCCCAGATCGAAACGGCAAAGGCGATCACGGACCCCGTGACCACCTCCACCAGAGACATGACTCGAGACTGAGCCATCAGATCTGGCTCAGCGCCATGGTGGCGAACGAGTAGCCATAGCCACGCGCGATGGTCTTGGTTCCGCTCCGCCCGTGCTCCTCCCACGCCTGCATCGCAGCGTCGATGTCGGCGTAGAGCTGCTCGACCGTGCTGTCGTTGTGGATCACGAAATCCGGATGCAGCCGATCGGTGCGCTCAGAGTCGTGGACACCCCACATCAGGCCGAACTTGTCGTACAGGAACGCGCCGATCTTTCCCCACTTGAAGTTCGCCGGCCGCGTTCCTGGGCGCTTGATCAAGATGGTGAAGCCGCCAGCTTCGTGGATCGGGGTCTCCTCGTTGGGGAAGCGGACGCTGTCGTTCATTACGGACTCGCCATCCGCGATGCCGCGACCCCAGGTGTTCGCCCACAGGTCTGGATTGATCAGCTCCCTGCCCCACTCGGTGCCGATCGTGATCTGCGCATAGCGCGAGGTCACGCCCAGCTCGGGGATCAGCTTCTCCTTCAGATCGCCCTCCAGGTACCGGCTGATCATCTCGCTCGACATGCCGTTCGCCTGGAGCAGCACCGCGAGCATCGCCCGCAGCGGCTCGGCGATGTGCTTGCGGCGGATGCCGTACTTCTTCTCCAGGTACAGCGCCGCCGTGGTCTTGCCCGACTGAGCGAAGCCTGAAAGTCCAACTACCGTCATTTGCTTTCCTCCTTTATTTGCATTCACGCAAGCGTGTAGGCATCAGAAGACGCCGGCACCCGGATGATGGGCTTCTCCGGTCGCCATTTGCCCTTCTGCAGCGTGATGAGCGCCCGCTTGCCATCGGCATACTGGATGACGTGCGAGACAGCCCAGCCGCTCGGCCCCTTGTTGTAACCGTGACGCAGGTTCATCGCTCCGGACACGTAGACTCCTTCGTTGATCTCTGGTGAATGCTTGTCGCCGATGGTCATCTTGCGACCCATGCGGGCAAAGCCGGCCACGGTGCCCTTGGCGCCGTTCGCACCACGGAAGCCGTGGTTGCCGACCTCGATGCCGTCGATGAGGCGGGAATAGCCGTCATGGCACCACTCCACCGACGCACCCATCTCCGGGTACTTCAGGCGGATGGCGTGTTCGAGCAGCGAGAAGCGCGGCACAGGCAGACCGGTGTCGAGCGCGTGGGACCGATTCTCGACGTGGCCGAGATACGCATCCTCCAGCTGGAGACCGAAGCGGACGTTGATGCCGTCGTTCCGGTACCGCCCTTCCCGCGCATACTTCTCCAGCGCCAGGTCGTGGTTGCCTTCCGCGACGATGACATTGCGGTCCGGGCCGGCGGCGCGGATCAGGAAGTCGCCGCACTGATAGACCTCGTCCTCGATGCTGTCGCGGCGGCGGATGGCCATCTCGTAGCTGTAGGCATTGTCACCGACGTGGTGATGGTTGCCCGGCTCGTTGTCGAAGATGTCGTGGACGACGATGTTCTTCGGATTCAGAACGTCGACCACGCTGTTCCGGTACTTCGCCGTGTTGCCACGCATATCCCAGCCGAACGTCGCCATGGTGTTGGCGGCATCCAGCTTGCGGACATGGATGTCGGCGCAGGTCAGCGCCTCGGCGCGGTGGCCGGTCGTGACCTCCGCGTTCGCTACATGGGCGTCCAGGTCGTAGAAGGAACCGTCCTCGCCTGCCGTGATCTGGCGGCAGAACACGTCACCCTCCTCGTCGAACTGCACCACGGTGGCGCCGACGACCTGATGGAAGATGGACTTCACGCCAGCCTTGCGGGGGATGACCTTCGGGCGCGTCACGGCACCCGACGTCATGACCTGGTGGGCCTGAATGTTGGGATCGGTGGAGGGCACGCTCTTGAGCTGGCGCTTGGCATGCGGGAAGACGGCCCAACGGCCCCGGCTGTACGTCACCAGGTCCGAGATGGGCTGCGACGCGGTCGGCAGCGTGTTCATTTCGCCGCAGAACATGAAGTTCGAGCCGATCTTCATCTGGCCGAAGCACAGATAGGGCGTCAGCTCGGTGGCGTAGGCGCGAGCGGTCGGGTTGTTCTCGGCCCACCACTGGGTCTCGTAGGTCCAGGGACCAACGACGATCTCAGCGTTGATAAAGTCGGCATAGGCCAGCAGGTTAACCCAGAACTCCTCATGGAGCGGCGCATCGTTCTGAGCGCCCGCGAAGATGAAGTTCCGGCCCCGCGGATCCGTGATCGGCGCGACACGCAGGGTGTCTGTCATCCACGTCCGTGGGGTGCCCTCCTTGATGACATAACCGCCGACCGAACGATCATAGCGGCGAACAAGGTACGAGTCGATCAGGATGGCTTCCGGGTTGATGACCGGGTATTTGGATGCGGTGATGAGGTTGGTAACCTCTGCGGATAGGTCCACGGCGCGCTTGTGGGCGTGGTCCTCGGCAGACAGTTCTTCGCCAGCTTCTTCGGACCCTCTTGTCACGGTGGCGGTTTTGACGGGCGGAAGGTACAGCGACCAATCGACCGCGTAGTTCTCCTTGCGCTTGCGCTTCAGCGCTTCTTCAGCGCGAACCCAGTTCGGATAATTGATACCTTCGCGGCGTTCGGCGGTCTTGGTAGCAGAGGCCAGGCCCCCGCGCTGACCCTGAGGGTGATACCCGAGCTGGAGAAGATCCTCGATGGCCTTCTTTCTGCGGGCGCGCTCAGTGGTGGAGAGTGTCATGGAACCCCAATCTGATTGGTGGAACCGCCTGAAAAGGAACGCAAATTCCCTCCCTTGCGGCAGAATTGCATTAGCATAAGATTTGCATTCGTGCAAATTCTAGTTGACTTTGTGAAGCGGGTTGAGGCAGGCACAAAAAAAAGGGCCCCCGGCACGAAGCCAGGGGCCAGTCTTAGGTGTGCAGCGGCGCGGGTTACTTCCCTGCGCTCATGTTGACCATTTTGAAGATACGATCGACGATCAGGTCGGGCATCTTCATTACGTTTTCGGAGAGGCTATCCATTCGCTCGGTCAGCCTCTGCTCGATATTTTTCACGGTCTCCCAGGAGGCATACTCCTCGGCGACCTTGAGCTTGAACTCAGCGAGCGTTTTTTCAACCTCATGGAGTGAGGCGGCTGCCTCCTTGCGGACGCTCTCCACCTTGCTTTCCATGCGGTACCAAACGCCGCTGATAAGGCCAGTGGCGGCGATCATCGGCCCGGCCAGGCTGAGGACGGTTTCAAAAGTGACGTCTGCGAGGGCCATTAGAAGGAGCCTTCCTTATCTGCCCGGTCGAGCAGGGCCGTGCAGGCCTTGGTGTCGTTGAGGTTAGCGTTGGCCTTGATCAGTGCCGCCCGGTAGCGAGCGATCACCGCTCGCGCATCCATCCCGGCCTTGATCGGAGGAAGTTCGACAGTCTGTGCGATCCTCATGCAGGCCTGGAGGTCCATGCGGTCCTCCGGCGGCGCGTCATTACTTGATGTTTGACAGGCCGCGAGCATCAGCGGGAGACAGGATAAAGCCACCAGCCTTCGCAGGGCCTTGAGCCAGCTGCTTTTCATAATCTGCTACTTTCTTTTCGAGGACTTTCTTGGCCTCTTCGGACTCCGAGAGACGTGCCGACAGGTCGGCGTCTGCGTGCTCTTGTTCGAAGTTCGGAGGAGCGACTTCCGGTTTCTGAGCTGCCTGTGCGTCGGCGAGCTGCTTCTTGAGCTGCTCGACCTGCACGGTCAGTTTCGCGGAAGCACTTTCGGCACCGAGGTGGTGCGCGTAGCCAGCGAGTGCGCCAACCACCAGCAAGGCCACAACAGCCTTGCCGGTCGTGGTCGCGACAAACCCCTGGGCTTTCGCCCAATAGAGTGAGACCGCAGCCCTGCAGGCCGCGGCTTTATCTAAGATGCTATCCAAGGTGGACTCCGGTCTGATGATCGTTCAGACGACGCTTGATGACGTCGCCATAGAGTTTCCAGGTGACGAAGCCGACCGCGATCACACCGACCCACCAATAGGGAGCCAGCGCGTGAACAAGGTCATGGACCGAGTCCATGATGCCCTTGAACCGCTGTGCCTGGTCGACCATGCCCTGGGCGGCATCGAGCATGCCGGTCTGCTGAGCGCCTCCAATAGCGCCAGCTCCGACCATGATCTTCGATACCAACGAGCCTTTGTCGGCCGCCTGCACCGTCTGCGAACCGGCGGCACGCAGATCGTCCACGGAAGCCTGGGCACGTTCGGGCGGGATCTCGCGCTTGTCCTCGCTCTTGTCGAGGAGCGCCGTGGTCTCGTCGTTTGGATGACCGGTGACCTTCAGGCCCTCGCGCCGCTGGAATGCGGAGCAGGCGCCCGTGGTCAGATCGCCCCAGTCACCGTCGACCTTGCCGACGTTGAAGCCGAGCTGCTTCAGCCTGGTCTGGTAGACCATCGCGATGGTCTTGCCAGGCTTCGGCTGGTATTCGCCGTTTTCGACCTGCACGAGGCGCCGCTGCCAGCGATCGTCAGCGGCCTTCATGCGGGTGTCGTACTGGTTCTGTGCGTAGCCAGATCCGTTGTAGCCCTTGGCGAAGGCCGTGAAGTTCCTCGCCTTGAGGTACTTGTCGAGGTTGTCGGTCTTGATCTCTCGGACCAGCGCATCGATCTGCTCGGCGATGCCCTTCGACAGCTCGCCGACCATGACGGTGGCGTTCTCGTACTTCAGGCGCTCTGCGTTGAAGCCCATCGTCTGGCCAAGGCCCCAGGACGCCGCTCTGTTGGCGACTTCCTCGTCGATCTCCCTCGCCTTCGCGATGACGTTCAGACGTCCAGCTGAGGTGCCCTGGTCCTTGTACTGGGTCTTACGGCTCCACCTCGGGATCGCCAGCCCTGCCGAAATTGCTTGGCGCAATTTGCTCGGCTGGTGCTTCTGCATTTCCGAGTAGAACTTGTGCCGTTCGAACAGCAGCGAAGGCGTATGGCCGTCCTGCTCGAACGGCTTGCCGGAAGTCTCGCATTCCACGACAGCCAGCAGAGCGGAAGCAGGCCAGCCTTCGGCCTTCGCCGCCGCCACAATGGCGTCGATGATCTCTTTACTGAACATGTGATACTCTTGAAGTTACTGGACGAAGCCGCCCTGGGCGATGGCGTCGATGTCCTGCTGGCTGAGGTCGCCAGGGTTGATGTTTGGATGCGTCCGGAGATACTCGCCGAGCAGCTCACCAGGCCCAGGCCGCATGAACTCCTTGCTCGCTTCCGCGTAGTCGGAGCCGTCACCCGGCGTCTTGCACTCCATCTGCGACTTGATGCCAGTGCCCTTGATGTAGCTGTGGGTCACCTTGTCGATGACGTAGGAGCCGTTGATACCGTCGCGCATTCCGCTCACGATCAAGGTCTGCTGATCCCTGATCCAGGGATCTCCCTTGGCGAGATCGAAGATGGCCTGAACTTCGGCGCGCTTGAGGTTTTCAGCCTGTGACGAAGCAGCCGCCTTCGCCTCCGCCTCGGAGTTAAAGAGCTGGCCGATATTGAATGCTCCGCCGAACTTCTGAGCGAGTCCGACACCGCCGTCGCCTCCGGTAATGCCCTGGCCCACCCATTTGCGGACCATCTGGTCATTGTCGAACCAGGAGGCCTTGACCGAGCCATAGCCCGGCTTGCTGGTGTAACGAACCTGCCAGGTGCCGAAGTGCTCCGGATGAAGAACGAGCGTCGGCAGTGCGACGCCGCTCGCAGTTTCAGCGCCATCGCGCTTGACGAACATCAGCTTACCATCGACGACCTTGGCCACAGCGCCAGTGAGGCGCTCCAGCTCGTGGATCATGTGCAGGTTGCTGACTGATTGGTTTTTGAAGGGGATTTTGATCCCGGCAAGATCACCTGAGATGGAAAGACTGAGTCCAGTCTGTCCAGCCATTTGGCCGAGAATGTCGCCGACTGACTTATTATCGAACTCCCTAATTGCGGGAGCCTTCTGGATGTTGCTTGATCCGGTGGATTTACCCAGAAGTTTTATTGAGCGCGGCGGTCCGAGGAAGGTAACGTCATCTATCTCGAAGGTGCCCATATAGGCGAGCCCCACTTCCTGGTAGCCGAGCCAGATGGACAGGACGTCGCCTGTCAGAGGTCTAGCAATGCGCCAGTCGCGGTCGTCCACGACGATAGTGCATTGGTCGTCGTTGCCGTTGCCGGCTTGCAGATCTACCTTGATCTGGGCGGTTCTGTCGTTGAAGCGGCCGGTGATATCGTTGCCGTCCTTCATGACGCGATAGATCGGGGTGTATCCCGTGGTCACGCATGCCTCCTAAACGCAAAAAGGCCGCCCCGAAGGACGGCCAGATACGCAATCGCGTATAATTTCGATCTATACGCGCTCGCGTATAGGTTACTTCCAGAGGAAGATCTGAGGGATAACCGGCGGCTGCGTCAGCTGGCGCGGCGCATCAGGCAGATTGATCGTCAGGCCAGCCGGCAGAACGATGCCATTCAGCTCGATGCCCGGGTTCTGTTCGATCGCCCACTCGACGATCTGGTTTGCCGTCGATCCATACCGCTCGTAGCAAATGCGGTCCATGCGATCGTAAAGCTTGGTGATGTATGTCGACATTGCTTAGGTCGCATTCAACTCGTTGAGGATGTCGCTCGTATTGTCGAGGTCGTCACCATAGCGCTGAAGCTCCAGGGTGAAGTCGATCTTGTGAGCGATACCGATGGCGCCGATTTTGGACTCGACGGTTTGCACGCGCTTGATGACGTAGTTGCCGACCACCTCGGAACCGTACCCTGCAGGGTTGATCAGAGGATAAAACCGCACCATGATCATAGGCTTGCCGGCCCGACCGGCCTTTCGCAAGCGATCGAGCGTCGATAGACCGCCGAAGTGATAAGGGAACATCCGGCCGGCGATCGATATATTGTCCTCGCCAGGACCGGTGAACTGCATAGCCGGATCGCGAGAAAGGCGCTCGGCCGAAGCCCAGGTGAATTGCACGTCACGCTGAAACGTTTCGAAGTTCGGCGTATCGACGCCCTTGATGGGCACGTAGAAGAGGATCAGCGCGGTCTCGTCAGATGCGTTTGGATCTTGAGAGCCAAGACCAAGTAGAACGTCAGCCATATCTTCCTCTGGAAATTGAAGGGGAAACCCCGGCCCCGTAGGGCCAGGGGAATTAGGTGTATTCCGACGCTGTGTCGTGGGTTCGCCAGTTCATCGACTCATCAACGCGGCGCTGGACCAACGTTGCCAGCGCTTCCGGATCGTGGCTGCTGCCGTTGATGTGGATCGCGACGTTGCCGCGCGACCCGCCCGAGCCGGCGTCACTGTTCGGCGCGATAGACCGCGGCGATGGGACGTTCTGGATGGTTTGCGCGGGCGTCGGCACGGCGCCGATCGGCGAGTCCGACGAACCCGAGATGCCGTTCTCGTAGAAGTGACGGAAGTTGATCGCACCTTGGCGACCGCGACCGTAACTCGATCCAGGACCGACCCAGTCCGTGAACTCGTTGCCGTCCTTGGGGCTGATCTTGAACCCAGGGATACCAGTTCTCCGCGATCCGTTCGGATCGGTGGGCAGGCCTTGATCGGTGTAGCCACCGATGGCATGGCTTCCCGCGATAGCTTTCTGGGTGAAAGCGTCGTACTTCGCGAACTCTTTCGGGTTTCGCCTCAGCCTCTCGATCGCGGGTCCAAGTTCACCTCGACGGATGGGTCCGTAAAAGCTCTTCGGATTGATCCTGCCATCAGCGCTGTAGCCGAGCATCTGTCGCAGCGATTTCCCCTGCATGTCTGCACGGTTCATGAGGCTCTCGATCGTGCCGCCCTTGCTGGCGCCCTCGGTCTGCTGCATGGCCGCGAGGTGGAGTGCCAGACTCGGATCGTTCTTGATCTCCTCGGCGAACTTGGCACGGCGCGCCTGGAGGAAGGCGTTGCCACTGAGGCCCTGGCCGACGCTCATGTCGGCACCAGGGCTGTTGAGACCGCGGTCACCGAACGACGGAACCGCATCTCGCTTGATGATGCCGTTGCGGCCGAGCCCGAAGCTCGGAAGAGCCGTGCCAGGCATGTTGGTCATCAGGCTTGGAACGCCGCCAATGACGCCGCCACCTCCGCCGCCACCACCCGATCCGGAGAGGCCGAGGCCGGAGCCTCCGCCACCCATCATCGCGGTCTGGAAGCCGCCGCCGGAACCGTTGCTGATAAAGGCAGCGCGCTCGATCTTGCCGGTGAACTTTTGAAGGTTGTCAGCAATATCGCTGGACCGGCGCCGACTCGAGAAGTCGGTCGGACCAGTATAGCTCGACGGCTGGAACAGTGGATCTGCACCAGAAGGCGTCTTGTAACGCCGAAGCTCCTTCGTCGCCCGTTGCCGTTCACGCCACTGGGTAACACTCTCACCGGGCCGCTTGATGTTGTACTCCGGAATGCCGGCATCCTGGTTCTTGGCTGCGATGAACGCTGTCAGCGCCGCCCATCCCGGAACACCCGAGAACATGGCGACCGCCGCAGCGAGTCCTTTGACGAAGGTGACGATGCTCGAAAGCGTTTCGGCGAATGTGCCGATTGCTTTCAGAGCTACACCGAACTCGACGACGCGACCGGTGAACTTACCGATCGACTCGGGGTCTGCAGCGTCGACGCCGAACGCTTTCATCATGCCCGTCCAGATGGCCGAGCCGACGTCCCACATCTCCTTCATCGCGGACATGAAGCCCTTGGTGAAGCCGCCGATCTGGGAGGCCCAACCCTTGACGTCTTCCGGATTACCGAAAGCTGCCTTGAGCATCGAAGTCCAGCTGTCAAAGCCTAGACCCTGGACGAGACCGTCCGTGAACGCCTCAACCGTGGAAGTGATCTTGCTGGTGTCGAGCCTACCGAGATAGTCGGTGAAGAAGTCTGAGATCTGGCCGAACGCCTTTTCCAGGCCGGCTCCGACCGACTCCCACACCAGCGACATCGCGGCGACGAGAGACTTCCAGCGACCAGCCAGCGACTTGAGTCTCTTGTCGTTGATCTCGTCGCCGAGCTTGGCGTTTTTCGGGTCGCGGATCTTCGCCAGCACATCCGCCAGGTTTTCTCTGGCCTCGACGAATGCAGCCAACTCGTCTCGCCACTCACGCATACCGAGCAGGTTCAGCACCTTGTTCTGCTGCTGCTCGTTCATGCCGCCGACCTTGTCGAAGATCTTCATCAAGGTATCAGCAGGATTGGCTGCCATCTGGGCCGACAGGTTCGCTCGACCGCCGAGTCCCAGCAGGTTCGAAGCCTGCGAGAGGTCCTTGCCTCGCTGGCCACGCGCATTCTTGGCGCCGACCAGTTCGTTGACGATGAAGCCGAGGAACGTACCGGTCTTCGAGGACGGAAGACCGACCGAGACTCCAGCGCCAGTGAATGCCGAGAGATCCTCAGGCGTGAACTTCGAGGTCGCGAAGACGCCCGACGCCCGCCGGTTGGCCGCGATGATTTCGTTCGGGTCGGCAGCCGTTTCAGCACCCGCGATGGTTACGGCGTTCAGGATGCTTTTCAGCTTAGCCGGATCCAGCGTCTTCATGTTCTGGGTCAACGTCGCAACGCGCGTTGCAAACCTGGTGGTCTCTTTGACGTCGAGATCCAGGCCAGTGCTGCTCTTCAGGATCGTGTCGGTGACCGCCTGGGCCTTTTCCTTGGGCACGCCGGCCTTGATCACTTCGGTGTAGGCGTCGATCATCTTGTCCGGCGACATGCCGTACCTGATCGCTGCGCGGTTGCCGTAGGACCGCCGCATCTCACGGACTTCGTCCTGGCTCATGCCGCCGAACATTTTCAGGTTCGTCTCGGCCGTATCGACCCGCATACGGGTACGGAATGCACTCACGCCGGCATAGCCAGTCGCCGCGGCTGCTGCCGCAGCATACGGCCCTGCCCTGTTGCCGATATTCCCGAGCGACCGCATGCTGTTCATGGCATCACGGCGCATTCGAGCGATGTTACCCAGGTGGAGAGCGTGCCGGCGCTCCTGGTTGCGCAGATGCGCAGCTTCCAGGTTGCCGATCTGCTCGGTGGTCCGGCGTGCAATGTCGAGCCGCTGCTCGCCGACCTTGTTGTAGAGGTATTTGAACGCCACGGCGTTCTTGTATTGCTGGTTCAGCTCGTCCTGCGCGGCCTTGGCGCGCGTCTTGGAACCCCGAGTCGTGGAGTTGGTCCACTTCTCGTGCTCCTTCTGGAGCCGGATGATTTCGTTGGTGAGCTTGCCCCAGCTCATCTGGGCTTGATCGCCAGCGACGCCGTTGGCCTTTGCCCAGTCGAGGTGCTTCCTCGTCAAGCCGTTAATCGCTTCGAAGTGGCGTTGATCTGCTTGACGTAGCCTTCCATCGGAATGTCGGTGATGGCGTTCTTGGCTTGTTTGCCGAACTTGGCCATCTGCTCTTCCAAGCTCTTGATCTTTGCCAAGAGCTTGACGACGGTAGGCGACAACCGGTCTTCGCCAGTAAGGCGCGCCCTGATGTCGAGATTGTTGTCGGACATTGCCGCTCCATCGTGTCAGAAAAAAAGAAGGCCCAGGGCTACTTGCCCTGAGCCGCACGTATTTTCGCTATCTCGTCGGCGTCACGCTGATTGAGAGCCGCGACACCGTCGGAGATCAGGAGGAAATCCGAGAAATCCAGTGCCTCCACGTCTTCGAGGGTCCACTTGAACCGCTCGAAGATCGGGAAGCTGTCGATTAGGATTCGCTGGATTCGCTCGTCATTTTCTCTAAAAAACTTTCGAACCAATGCTTCATGGGTCCGAAGTCCTCGACGTCGATCTCGGCGATGACGGCGGTATCGATCTCCATGAGATCGGCCAGCACCTTCTCCATCGCGACGATGCCTTCCTTGTCGACGTTCTTGATGAAGTTCCGCAGGTCGCGCACCTTCGGGCGCCGCGCCTTGAACTCGACGTAGGTCGCGCCGCGATGTTCGAAGGGGAACTTGAGGTTAAAGATTTTCTCGTTCGTAGAAGTAGCCATTGGTTTTGCACACCTTGGTTTTGGTAGGAAAGAAAAAGGCCCCGCCGGTTAGGGCGAGGCCTCAGCTTTGGATTGTGGACCGGCTGAACCTTAGTAGGTGAAGCCGAGGATCCGGCGAGCGTTGGAGCTTTTGTCGACGCCGCCGATGATCGTGATCTTGTTGAACACGTCGATTTCGGTGACGGTGACGCCGTTGATCTCGTGCCGGAAGTAGTTGGCACAGAGGCTGATGGTCATGTCGACCTTCTTGCCGGCTTCGACCTTGCTCGGCTTGATCGACTTGATCAGCGAGTGGGTCTCGATGATGACGCCCTTCTCGGCGCCGCTGGCCGTCAGAAGATAACCGCGGAAGGTGATCGGCACATCGAGCGAACCGGGGCCGTAGCCGAGGTTCTGCCAGACCTGTTCGTCCCAGGTATGGAGGCTGAAATCGAACTCGATCTTTTCGATGCCGAACGGAATTTCAGCGGTACCGTCCATGCCGCCGCCGCGGAACTCTTCCACAGCGATATTGATTTCCGGCGGCTGGAAGCCAGGGGCTTCACCGATTTTGCCAACGTCGTCGATCCAGACGGTGAAGTCCTGGAAAATGTTGGAGTCGCGAAGATTGCTCATTTAGGTCTCCGGCCACGCCAGAGCGCGCCCGGCCCATTAAAGGACCGAGCGGCTCGTGACAGGCGCTTGGGTGGTTGAGGTTCGGGGTTGTCTCAGCGATTAGCCGCTGGTGACCGTCCGGTTGAACTCTTCAATGAAGTCATTGTAGTAGTTCGGGTTGCGGCGAGCGCGGAACTGCAGGTGCTCCAAGCAGGCCGGCGGCTCGAGATCGAAGTCGACCGACAGCTCGCCCGCAGCGAAGGTCGCCGGGGTGTTGATGGTCGGGTCGATCCAGGCCTTGCCGCCGATCAGAGCGCCGCGCGAGCGGAGCAGTCGGAGGTAGGCGTTGACGTCGCCCTGGATGCCGGAGAGCAGCTGGGTGCTGAACGGCTTATCGAGGCGCGAACGCTCAGCGCGTTCCAGGCTCTCGTACACCATGTCAGCGGTTCGGCGGACCGACAGCTGCGCCCAGAGCGGGTCGGTGCCGGTGTTGCGCAGACCCCAGAACCGGAAACCGTCATCGTGGATGATGCTCGTCACCTGGTTCGAGTTGAGCATGTTGGCTTCGCAGTCACGGTCGTTCGGCATGAAGTCGACCGGTCGCGCGGGACCACCGATGTTCTGGATCAGCTCGTTCGAGAACGAGTACCAGAAGCCCTTCTCCTCGTCGATGCGAGCCTGGATACCGGCCGCGTAGGCCGAAGCAGGCTTCGTCACGTAGACGGAGTTCTCGATATCCCAGCTCAGAACACCAGGATCGATGACGCTGATGCGCTGGCTGCCGTAGTCGGCGCGATACTGTACCGCGTCCTCATACGAGGTGCCGGGACCGTCGAGGAAGGCTACCGCCCGGAGACGGTCGACGATGGAGGCCATCGCGACACCAACCGGGTTGGCGACGTGGCCGAGGGTCGCGGTGACAGCGGCGCCGGCACCCGCGCCAGCCACGGTGACGTTCGGAACGGTGCCGGTGTAGCCGAAGCCGGGGTCGGTGATGATCGCGCCGGTCAGCTTGCCGCCGACCACCTGGGGCACAGCTTTCGCCTGGCGGCCACCAGCCGGAGGCGGGTCGATGGTGAGGGTCGTGGTAGCCAGAACGTAGTCCTGACCCTGGTCGCCGATGACCAGGTTCGACAGACCGTTGGTCGGTCGACCACCGGTATGGCCCGGAGCGACGAGCAGCTTCGGAATGACCTGCAGCATCGGGCGCGACTTGAGCAGCGACCAGACGCCGGTTTTGCCGGACGGCGAACCGACCAGGTTGGACCAGGACTCTTCCTGGCTTACGCCTTCACCGACGCGGACAACGACGATGACAGCCGACTTCTGGCTGAAGATAGCGTCGACGCCGTCGAGCAGCGTGCCGGTCGACTTGAGCTGACCCGCCTTGAGCGCGTCGGAGAAGACGGCCACAGGCGTGTTGAGCGGGAAGATATTGGGGTCAGCGTCCGGCGCCGTGCCGACGAGTCCGATCACGTTCGACTTGACGGTCTCGACCGGTCCAGCGGGGCTATCGAGTTCGATCGTCTCGATGCCGTGTAGATATTGAACAGTCACGTAGTGTTCTCCCAAACAAAAAGGCCGCCATGATGAGGCGGCCCGGGTGAATGATGGCGATGATGGTTACGGTCGGAGGATCAGAGGAAAGTGCGACCACTTCTCTTGACCCGGCACGAGGGTGATCCCCCTGTCGACCGTGATTGTCCCTTTCACGAGACGGTAGATGCCATCGCCAGCAACGAGGACGATGTCATAGGTGTAGGCCCCCGGATCGATCTGAGCGGCGTCAGCCTGCTTGTTTCGAAACTGGAACTTTCCAGACGCCCGATCGGTGACGACGAGGCGCTGATTGCTGGTTGATGCCGTCAAGGCTAGTGAACCGGCTTTGCTCTGCATTTGCATGTAGAGCTTCCAGTCCAATTCGATCTGGACGGCAGCATTGTTGATTTTGAGCTGGTATTCTCTCACCCAGTCTTCGTTGGTGGCTACCGTGAACGAGTCATCCACCACGTCGGGCATCTTGCCCGTTACTGACACTTCCATGCGAATGCTCGATTCTTACGCCGAGAAGGCCGCGTCGATTTGAGCGTTCGTGGTGATCGTTCCGGAATTGATGTCCCGAGTGACAGTTGCTTCGAGATCGAAGGTCGACTGCACAAAAGCAGCTGTGACCTTCGCAATCGCGATGAAGTCCGCTCGTGTTAGACTGGCGAACCCACTCGGGATCTTGAAATTGACCGGCTCAGCAACGATCCCAAGATCGATGGACTGAATTGACTGACCGACAATTGCGCGCGTGTCACGGTCCGTCGAAAGGGAGCCAAAGGCAGGATCTACAAACCCTCCAACCTCCTTCGCCAGACGTCGGACAGCCGCATACTTGGTGAGCTGCTCTTTGGTCGGAGGAGGAGGCGGCGGCGGGTTGTCGATCAGATTTGCTGCAGCCTGCCATGCCGCGATCGCGTCCCGAAAATCGTCGAGATTTTCAATATCGATCGACGGCACAAACTCGCTGCCGTATGGAAACATCTCGACGTGGCCGTGATCTTCATCCCACTGGACGATTCGGACGTAGTCAGGAAGTGTCCCGCAATCCACCCGCATCGCCCTGCCGTCAACGATCACAACGTTGTCGGGTCTGACAATCGTCACTTTCATCTGGGTAGAACTCCATTGATGGTGTAGGACGGTGCGTCCAAAGTGATGGGGCCAGGCCGTGAGCTATTTGCAATCATGCGATCCACGCTGGTCTGCTGCTTCAGTACCTCATTGCGGAAGCTTTCGATTGCGGCACCGGTTTGTCGCTGCATCTGACTGTTTTCGATCATCAGGATCGGAAGCCACGCGAGTGAGCAGCACCACCTATCGATCTCCGCATCGGTCTGAGGATGCTTTCCACGAACAAGCGTCCAGAGCGGACACTTGTGACAGACTTTCGACATGTCCTCCTTATGCAAAGGGCAGATCATGCCTTCATCGCCATGCGGAATTTGAGCCATCTTTAGTCCTTTGTAGCGATAATTGAGTCGACGTATTGGACTCTCATGTCCATGCCGTGAGTGTGCCCCCAGCTCGCACCGGCTCCATCAACGGGGGCTGATGGTCCCATGGTGCCTTCACCCGTTTCTGGTGCGCCTCCGTTGTAGGTCACATTGTAAGAACGGAAATACATCTGGAGGTTATGTCCGTGCCAGGGCATTTCGTTCGTCGACAAGGTGAAGTAGTCTGTCGTCGTTCTTGCGAACGCGGTCGAGAATGGCAGGGCACCGCCACTTGATGCTGCTCCAGAGACAATGCGGAGAGCCTTGTCGTTGTGCGCCGTACTTTTCGTCCAACCTACCGGAGCGGCGGACTGCACAAAGAGCATGGCCGTTCCAGCCGGAAATTTCGCCAACCATCGGTTGTCGCCTGCCGTCACTAGATCTGCGACCGCCTTGGCAACAAATGCAGTTGATGCACCCTTCGTCGAACTGTCGGTGGCAGTCACGGTCGGTATGACAGGACTCGCCGAGAAGGTGATCGTCTGGGCGTAGGTGCCCGCAGCGTCTTTCCGAATGTAGTTCGCTGGATCGAACGAGCCAGCTGCAGAGTCTTTCCGAACGAAGTTCGATTGATCGAACGTCGCAGCCGAGGCAGCGGCGGCGTCTGCTGCAAGTCGATCAGCATGGGCAGCTGCAGCGTCATTCGTCGTCGAGATGCGGTCTAGACTCGTCTGCGCAGCATTCGCACTTGATGCGTCCATTGCGCTGACGGCGCCGTTCCTGGCCGACTGGGTTTCAGTCAGAAGCTGCATGGCAGCCAGGGTGTTCCCTGCAAGAGGTCCGATCCACCAGTCGCTGAACGGGCCGGCATTCCCGGTGACCGTGAGTATGGTGACGACGAGGTTACCCGTTCTCGCGTCATATGATTTGAAGCGGCCGACTGCATAGTCGGTCGCATTCGCTTCGCGAGTGATGGCCAAGAACGGAGTTGGCGTGAAGAGATCTCTCTTTGGCCCTGCACCGATCACGAAGGTGAAATCATGCCCACCCGAGAGCGTCAAGGATGTTGCAGAGTCTGCGACCAGGAAGCCAAACTGGGCGAGCCGCTGCACCCGCTCATATGCGGGTGCAATTGTCTCGTTGATCCTGGCAAGTCCGAACAACCTAAGTTCATTGACCGCCACTTCCCACTGTGGGGAGAATGGCTCAAGAACGCGGAGGCGCTGATCGATAACCTCCATCGCCTTGTTCAAGCGCGTGGCGTCGAAGTCCTCAGTGTCAGTGAAGACGAGTTCAGGAAATGTGCTTGACATCAGCAACCACCCCGGCCGCCGTCATCGCATCCAGAACATCTTGATCGACTTCATGCTTATGACCGGGCATGTAATCGAACCCGAGGTACGGGAAGCGAGCGGAAATCTTGACGTCGTAACGCGCGTCAGCGCCCGCTGCCGTAGCAGCGGGGTTCGTTTCATTGCTCATGTGATGATGTCCTTTTCAGCGGATCAGAGTGCGTAGTCCTTTTGCCACGCGACGTGGAACGTCCTCTGCGGCGTGGAACTGTCGATCTGCGTGTCCTTGCGGAACTGCGTGACCGCGGCACCCAGGTTGAAGACGTAAGTCCTCTCGTAGGCGCCATCGACCGGGTCAATTGCGGTCGAAACGCTGGAGGGCGAGACGACGGTGGCGAACGCCGCTCCCGTCCGAAGCTTCAAGGCCGCGGTGTGATAGACCGGATCGAAATATTCGTACCGTTCCAACACCCGGATCTGGGTCGATGCCGCCGGCAGCGTCCTCGTCTGCGAGATATGCTTCGCAGTGATATCGGGGCGCGAGACCGTGACCTGACTGTCGAGCAGGTTGATTGCGGGCATGCAGTCGACCGAACCGTTGAATACAGCCCGGAAGGGAAGCAGCGGCGGGATCGTGCCGCCCTGGCCCAGAACATAGACGTCGACGTCGTTCCAGTTGTACCAGTTGGATCCGACCTGCACCTCGTACGAAAGGCTGGTTCCGTCCGGGATGATGGTTCCGGCCAGAACGTCGATCGTGAGGATACCTCCAGAGAGCTGGAGCGAGTTGAGGTTAACAACCGTGCGCTGCTGGTTGAATTTGCAGCGGTACAACTTCATCCAGAGATCGCGGGTAGCGTCGCCCTGGGCATAAGCGCCATCAAGCACGTAGAAGAACGTGCCCTGCGTGAAGCTCGTGCCTGGAACAGTGGCGACCCAGTGGTCTGCCGCCGTGATGATGACGATGGCGTACCGCCTGCCAGCCTGAAGGAAGGTCGGCTGCAGCGGAACAACGGTCTCGGCATTGAGGACCATGTTCTCACGGGTCAGAGTCGCTGTCGCGATCGCGCTCTTGATGTTCGGCAAGCCGTAATCAGAGACCTCGACGATCGAAATGTTCGCCGTTCCGTTCGCCGCAAGGCGAGTGAACATGATGCCGACAGCGTCGAGCCACATGTTCTGGCCCTGAAGCCATGTCTCGGCGATCTGCGCTCCGGGGATAGAGACGGAGGTCGTCACCTTGTCCCAGTAAGGCTCGGTGACAGTGTCAGTCCAGATTTTGCGCATGCGGTAAATCTTGTGGTCCACAGCCCACAGCGACTCGGCGAAGATGACCTGGAATGTTTCACCTGCGCGGGTGAAGGTCTGGTTCCAGAAATCGTAGGTGCCGGTCTGCCACCAGACGCTGTTGGTGCAGACAGTGAACTCTTCGCCGTACCTGATGCGCTGACGCGACATCTGCTTGATGACCATGTCGAAGCTGGTCTGCGAGAATGAGGCAATCTGCGTCTCGCCGTTGCGTTCGCCGGACTGAAGCCATGCTTCCCGCGTATAGGCGGGGAACAGGATGCCGTTCTTGATCGACGCAAACGGATCGAGCGGATTGAAGATCTGCATCGCACTCACGGCCTGAGCCGCGGCCGGGAAGCGGATGCCCTCCTCCACTTTCACATGTGAAAGCGGGTCGGTGAGCAGCGACTTGTCCTCGGTGAGGAAGAAGTTCGCATCGGAGTCGATGGCGGCGTAAGACACGCCATTCTTGGATTCGAGAACCGCAAGGCGCTGAAGCGTGCGGCCGACACTCTCCTTCGAGGCAATGCCAGTCTGGTTCGCCTTGATAGCGGCGATATCGGACGACAGCGTCTTCATCTGCAGGCCGGCCTCATTCTCGAACACTTCGAGATCGATGATCCGGTCTTCATGGGACTGAACGCTTGCCAGCTTGTTGGCGTCCTGCATCACGATCGTGTCGACACCGGTCGGCGTCAAGGTCACGAGAGCGATGATGGTGTAACCGGCGTCAACCAGCGGCGGCGTCGGATCAGGAGACTCCTGACCAATCTGGACGTTCAGGTTCGCCACACGGGAGTGAACCATCGGAACGGCCTGAGGCTCAGCCTGGCGGGTTTCCGCATTGATCAGGAACTGGCGTGGACGCACGTCGGTGTCCGACTCCGAGCCCCAGGTCACAACCGCGGCGATCTTCTTGCCGGCGATGGGCAACTGGGTGATGAAGTCCTTCGCCCAGGCGCTGTCGCCCGAAGCGAACACCTTGCCCGCGGAATACAGGCGTCCCGGGCTGACCGAGATCTGGGTCACGGCAGACTTGGTGACCGTGAAACCAGTGTATTTCGTGCGATCGGTGATGCCGTCAACGACGACGTGATCGAGCGAGTTCTCGGCGAAGTCCTGCAGACGGGTAAAGTCTGTCGGATCATCATCGATGTTCGCGTGAAAGATGATCTTATTTTCCACAATTTTCTCCTGGTGGAGCCGCTTACGCGACCCGCTTGATTTCGCCGAGTTTGAAAGATCCAAGCTTGCGACGATCGCCGAGCCGGACCACACGGTGGGTGACGGTGTCGACGAGCACGGTGTCGCGAAGCGGCTTCGAAGCCACGATTGCGTCGCAGGCGTCGTAGAGCCGATCCATGTTTGTTGGGGTGCGGAAGCCGTTCCGGAAGCGCCCGCCGAAGCCACGCGCGGGTGAGCGCTTCATGTTGATAGAGATGGTGGCTTGCGCCGTGTAGGCCGGAATGCCGTACCGCATATTGCCGCGATACCACTTCGCCGAGAGACCTGTTGGCAGGTCTTCCTGACGATGCAGGGCCACGCGGTCGTAGACCCACTGAGGAGCATCTGTCTCCCGCCGGAAGTTGCTCCCCCTGAACGACTTGTTGTAATCGTGGAAGTGCTGACCCGGCTGAGGCGTGTGACGCTCAGCAATCTGGACTGGTTTGACATCCTGTGGTGTCAAGCCAGGCGTGACAGAAACGAGGTCAGAAGCTTCCGGCGTGATCCTGACGGTGACGATGTTGTCTGCAGCGGTCGACGGTTCGTAGAAATGATGACCGCGGAAACCATGCGAATGGAAATCGCGCTTGGTGACGTCTCCAAAGAAGACCCGCTCGACAGCCTGGCCGCCCAATTCCGTCATCGCCTCCAGGCGAACGGGAACATCTACACCCTGCTTGTAGATCGTGGCTTTGCGGCCATAGATGTTGGGACCGATACTTGGCTGCCGGAAATTGTTATTCCGGAAGCAATAGGCCGGCATCCTGAAGTCGCGTTTGTCGGCTTTCGACCGAACAAGATACGGATAGATGCGGATCTGGGAGAGCTGCGACAGCCAGCCCTGAAACTCGTCATTTGTCATCGCCGGGATGCGGTAGCCGCGAGCCGGCGGCACGACGAGCTTCTTGAGACTCGCGTCGACAAGATCGAGGTACGTGGCCATGCCGGCCTTCGTTCCTTTGATCCTGTGATGAGCGACGGCGTTCGCGACAACGCGCCGCTTCTTCATTTCCGACCAGTCTGGATCCCAGATGTCTACCGAAAATGACCATGCCAGATAAGGCAGATCGTCGATGTGACACCGATATGGATCCCATAGACGGCGAAGCCGGTCAGTGTCGAGTGCTAGAAGACGATCAACCTGAGAGGTCAGCGTGCGCTCAAACACCGTGGCGTTCGGAGCAAGGATATGCTCCATCAGGCGTTCAGCCATTGGTTACTCCTGACGTGCTGATAGCACGTTCACACTGGCCGAGTTGATCCAGACGCAGGCGCTGGTCCCGACATTGATATCATCGAAGTCGAGTTCAACATTCTGAACGCCTTCCTGTGTGAGGGCGGCGAGAAGAGCAGATCGCTTAAGGTCTCGACCGATCAGCGAGATGCGATTACGCAAGCTCGTGAGGGACTTGTTGATGTCGGCGATGACCAGCGAAGAATCGGGGCCAGGGTAAAGCGTGATGTTGGCGACGATGTCCGTCGCGATCTTAGTGACCGGCAGTACGGAGATATCATCGGTGAGAGGCTTGATGCCGTCCGCCATGAGGCGGTCGTAGACAGCGTCTATTACATCGGCGGTCGGAACCGGGTTGGTTCCGTCTGCCATGACGGTGACAGTTACCTTGCCGGTGCCACGCTCGGTTACAGCCGAAGCGTCTTTAACATTGATCGAAGCGCTCAAAGCATGGAAGATGTACGATCCTGGGCTGCCGGCAGTCGTGAAACTTTCCATCGACAGCTGAATGCGCCTGCAAAGGCGAGGATCCAGTTCGCCAGGCATACGCTGGACATTGAACCGCGCGCCGATCACCTCCAGGTCTGAGCCAGTGGCGAACGGCAGCATGCTTGCCTTGGCCGCGGCGTTGATGCGCTCCCGCACGATCATTTCGCCGTAGGCCTCAGCCCCCAGGATAATGTTCGTCGGAGATTGTTCCAGCTTCAAGGCCGCGGCGAGAGCCGGGTTCTTTGCCAGAACATCTGCCTTGTATCTGGCCAGCATGACCTCGTAATCAATCGTCTCGATTACCTTGGGGGGAGGCAATCGCGCAAAGTCGATGTAGAGCGCGGGTGACTCAAAACTCGGCATTAGAGGCCCTCGCCTTAGATGGTGGTTTTCAATCGCTTGAGGGCTGCATCGACAAGATCGACGCCCTCAATGGTGATGGTGATGGCGCCAGTCGCGTCGGCCTCGTCAATGGACACGCGAGTGACCTTGAATTCCGGTTCGTAGGTATTGATCGCGGCGATGGCAGCCATCATGCCGCTCATCATCGTCTCCATGTTGGACGGCTTGTCCTGCATGTCGGAGAAATTCGATCCCCACCACAGCCGCATCAGGCGCGTGCGCAGGCGGGTGGTGAGGATGACGAAGATGCTTTGCTTGATCCGGGGCCAGCCCTGGATCAGTTCGCCTGTCTCACGATTGATGTCGATCAGGTGATCAGTTGGCGCCGTTGCCATCGGAAGGCACCTCCGCCACGGCCACGCTGAGAGGCGCAGGCGCAACAGTTGCTTTCCGCGAGACTTTCGCTAGCGCCGGGGGCGCGGCGATAGCCGCGACCGGGGTAATGACATGCGTGAGGTACTTGGCTTCAGTTTCCGTCATCGTTACGGTCGAGCCAACCTCCCGCTTGAGCCCCTTCCACCAGAACTCGCGGTCGACGCTGTACTTGGGCATTTTCTTTCCTTGTTGCTTAGGCCGTGCCCGTTCCAGTGGATGGGCCGCCGCCGGCATCGGTAGGACCGCCGGTATGCGGAGAGCCTTCATCGCCATTGAACGGCAGGCTCGGAGGCGGAGTAGCGCCATGGATGTGCATGAAGCCGATGGACTTCTTGTTATGACCGACGTCGCCGCCCGTCTGAGACCATCCGCTGCCAGACAGCTTCCAGAAGGTGCCGCCCATTGTGATGGTGAGGCCGCTCTCGTCGAGGAACCAGGAGTTGCCGCCGAGACTGATCAGGACGCTATCCTGCTTCATCTCCATGTGCGCGTTCCCACCCTGCGAGAGGTGGAGGACATCTTCGGTCATGTGGATCTTGGACTTATCGTCATCGCCCATCTGGACCGTGAGGTCTTCCTCGGTCCACTTCACCATGGCCTTCTTATCCTTGAACTGGATCTTGACCTGGTTCTCGTCCATCAGGACGTCGCCCTTGGCGTCTTTTTCGCCGTAGCGGACGTTGACCTTCTCTTCGTCCTGTCGGTAGTACGACTTGTTCTTGCCGACCGTCTTGAGGATGAACTCCTTGGTCGACTTTACCTGCGTGACGCCGTCGTCGCCTTCTTCAGGAACGTCCGGAAGCTTCGGAGCATCCGCCTTGTCTGTGTGCGACTGGCCGCCCATGCTGGACGGGACGCCTGCCGCGCCGCCGGAGCCGCCGCCGATCATGCCGCCGACCTGGCTGAGGAAGCCGCCGGAAGTGACCTGCTGAGCGATGCTCGCGATGTTGCCGAACTGCGCCAGATTGCCCAAGCCGGCCATGTTGAGCATGTTGCCGATGTTGGCCAGCTGCGAAAGGTCGCCGATGCCGCCGAGCTGGCTGGTGATCTGCGACAGGTTCGCCATGCTCGAAATGTCGAGGTTGGCAAGGCTGCCGAGATTGCTCAGGTTGCCGATATTGCCGAGGCTGCCGAGCATGCTGGAGAAGTCCATGCCGCTCATGCCTGCCATCTGGCCGATGCCGGCGAGATCACCGAGACCGCTGATGTCGCCCAGGCCGCCGATGCCGGCGCCATTCTTCTTCTTGGTCTTGATGATCAGATGGTTGGTGTCTTTGGTCTGATGCACCCAGTGTTGCTGATCCTCTTTCTCGTGGATCAGTCCGACCGTTTCGTCCTGCTTGCCGTGCGGCGAAGGAGCCTGCGGTCCGTAGTGAAAGGGCTCAACCGTCGAAAGCTCCGGCGTGCCGTTGATCGATCGGAGCAGAACCTGCTGCCCGACCTTCGGCGGAACCGAGAACTTGATGGTGCCGTGAGAATGGCTTTGCCAGGGCTGCCAGTCGCTCTTGAAGGTCCCTTCCCCGTTCATCGGGTCGGCGCTCGATTGCGAGCCGCTCGGCGTCTGGTCATCACCGTCATTCATTTTGACGTACCAGCGGTCTTTTTCGAATTTGACCTGGGTGACCTTGCCGAACCTCTGATTGTTGTCGAACTTGCGTTCGAGGTCCTGCATTCGCCGTTCGATAGCCAGAAGGGCCTTCATCGTTAATCCTCGTCGTCGAGGTCTATTTCCACCTGCTCGTGTCGCTCCAGGGCGCCCATGTGGACGTCGCCGCGGACATGCGTCGATCGCGGCACCTGGGTGATCATCGATCCGTCAGGGCGGTAGAAGAACTCACGCTCCAGGACGCGATTACGTCCGATCGTGAGGTCGCTCTCCCACTCGACGACTCCGACAGCCACACCTTCTCGGCGGAGGACCGGCTGACTGATGCGGCGGAATTTGACCATGGTGGCCGGCGCCGCATTCGGGTCGCCGAACTTGTTCAGGTTAGCCATGATGGCGATGTTCTCGACGTATTCCCAAGCTCTCGCGTCGCCGTCGAGCGCCACGTTCCTGTTCTCGTCGATGATGACGACCACGCAGCGAAGCCGGGCGTTCAATTCGCCCGTCACCTCGTGCTCGCCGGGTGCATTCATTACCGCCACACGAGCGCTCGGCGTCTTCAGCGTCCAGTCAGCGATATCGTGCTCGTCGAAAAGGCCGTCGTACCAGTCGACATCCATTTCGGGGTACATGGCCTTGACGGCGTCGATGATCCGCTTCCGGAAGTCGACGATCTTGCTCATCAGTCGCCTCCATGCGCCAGATAATCGCGGATCATGGTGGCGATCCGTCGTTTGTTTTCGTCAGAGAAGCCCATGAACGGACGGGCTGGGACCGTCTTGTTCTTGATCATGCCCTTGGTCCGCTTGATGCCTTCCTGCATGTAGGAGGCGTGATCGGCCGTCGATCCGAGGGTGAAGCCGTCGTGTCCGACGTCCTCGATCTGGATGCTGTTGGCCAGCCCGCCGGTCACGAACAGGATGCGGTCGTGACCCTTCAGGTTGACCGTCACGTCGCTCAGCGCTTCCCAGCGCTCGCCTTCGGGCGACGTCCTGGACCGCAGGATGCGGTTGACCGTCGACCGCTTCATGTATTGGGCGGCCTCTTCGAACACAGGCTCCAGGTGGAGCACGTCGTGCAGAAGATCGGAGATGCGCTTGTTCAGCCGGCGCAGATCGTGTTCATCGATCCTGATCGCCAAACCGGACATTACGCCCTCCCCCAGTCAAACGATCCGCCGTTTCGTTTCACGTTCGGGTCGGTCGTAACCAAGACGGGCTTGCCGGTCGTGGGGTCGATAACCGGCTGTCCGGTGGTTGGATCGATCTGCGGCGCAGTGACCGGCACCAGGCCGAGGCCGACCTTACCGGTCGAAATCTTCTCCAGCAGAGCCAGAGCGTCCTCGTAGCGCAGCCGCATCTCGTCCGTGCGGCCGGTGCGGCCCAACGCCATCTTGTAGACGGCGATGTCGATCGCGCAGTTCTTCACCACGCCGGGCGTGGGCACGACTGGGATCGTGTACTGGGCTGACAGGTAGGCGTCGCAAATCTCGTCGGCCGCCTGGAGTCCCTTG
>JAQGKC010000390.1 GCA_028290305.1 Bradyrhizobium sp. | reverse complement strand
AACGACAAAAATATGCCTGGAGCTGCTTCGGCGCGGTCGGCCCGCCGGCTCCGGCGTCTCGATGAACTTTCTCTTATTGCGATAATGTTCGAGTGGCATCGCAATCACGCTTCAGCCTTCACGCCGCGACCTAGTGCGCGGCGCCGGCGTGTTCCAATTGCGGGGTCGTCGGCCCTTCTCCGGCGCCGGTACGCACGATGGCGTCCGAAATCTCCTGCAAGTCGGCTGCGGTCAATTCGAGGGACGCGGCGCCGATCCAGCCGTCAACCTGCTGCGGCGAGCGGCCACCGACAATGGCTCCGGTAACGCCGGGCCAGGCCAACACCCAAGCCACGGCTACGGTGGACACCGTGGCGCCATGACGCTGCGCAATCGGACGCAAGGCGTCGCGCAGGGCCAGATTGCGGCTGAGATTCGGCTCATTGAAATCAGGCGAACGGCGCCGCCAATCATCTTCGGCAAATCTCGCGACGTGTTCGCGGCTGAACGTGTCGGTCAACAGCCCGGATTGCATCGGGCTGTAACAGATGACCCCCGTGTTATGCTTGGCACACCAAGGGATCTCGCGTGCCGCCGCCTGGCGCCGGATCAGCGAGAACGGCGGCTGCAGCGAATCGACATGCCGAATGGCTTCACATCGTTCGAGCAATGGTACGTCGAAATTGCTGACACCTCCCAGGCGCACTTTGCCCACCTCGATTAGCCGCGCCATTTCGTTCCAGGAATCCTCGACCGGGGTCCCCGTCTCGTCGGGCCAATGAAATTGGTAGAGATCGATGTGGTCGACACCCAGCCGGCGCAGCGACGCGTCGCATTCTTTCCGAATCGACTCAGGCTTGAGCACACGCCGCGGCGGGGCCATTGGATTGTTCGGATCCCAGATCAAACCGCATTTGGTGAACACCATTGGCCGCTTGGATGGCGGGCGTTCCCGCAGCAGGCGGCCGACGACTTCCTCGGAATGACCGAGCCCATAGACGGCGGCGGTATCTATCCAGTTCACTCCTAGCTCCAATGCGTGACGCATCGTCGTCAGCGAAACGGTGTCGTCCTGGGGTCCCCAACTGAAGGCCCAGCCGCCGCCGCCGATCGCCCAGGCGCCAAATCCGGTTTTTGTGATCAGGACGCGGCCTAAGCCGAGAGGTCGCTGCGGAAGGTTCATGACTTGGTCCTCTGGTTGAAGAGCACCCGCGATCGCGGCTACGCGCTCATCAGGGGTGAACCGTTCCGATACATGAACGCAGCATAATTGCCTTGACGGTTGTCAAGTCAGGGTGACGAGAAGCGACGAGGAGGTTGGATCGGCAACCCGGCAGGCTGGAGTGATCACTCTCGCGCGGACTGGCGCAGCGCCGTGACGTTGCTGCTGGTTGCAACCGCGCCCCTATTGCCCCAGCTGGTCTGGATGAAACTCACGACGTCGGCGATATCCTGATCGGTCAGAAGCCAGGCGTAGGGCGCCATGGTGAAGGCGGAAGGTGCCGTTCTCGTTGCCGGCAGTGTGCTTCCAGTCAGGACGATGTTGATGGCGGACGTCGCGTCAGCAGTTTGCAGCAGAGGATTGCCAGCGAGCGCCGGGAACACCCGTTCAGAGCCTTTGCCATCGGTGTGGTGACAGCCGGCGCATCGATCGACATAAATCTGCGCGCCGTGCGTCGATGCATCCCCGTTGAACAGCGCCTTCGCGACCGCGTCGTCATACGCATAGGGCGCGGCGGCGTTGTTCGGCGGCAGCGATTTGAGATAGGCGGCGATGCTCATGAGGTCGCCATCGTTCAAATGCTGGGTAGAATGAACTACGACATCATTCATGCCACCAAACGTCGCGCTGCGCGGGTTCCGGGCTGTCTTCAATAATTGAACGACGTCCCCTTCGCTCCAACCGGCAAGCCCGCCGCCATATTCGTTGCGCAGCGAGGGCGGAATCCAGCCATCAACGGCGCTGCCCCCGGAAAGATAGACCTCGCCGTCGCTGCCAGAGAGCGCCTTCTCCTGCATGGTGAAACTGCGCGGGGTGTGGCAGGCGCCGCAATGGCCGGGCACTTCGACCATATACGCGCCCCGCACAATGCGCACATCTGCTCCCGAAGGCGGCTGGAATGGCCGCGGCGTTGGCGCAAACAGCCAGCGCCACACCGTGAGCGGCCAGCGCATCGAGAGCGGCCAGATGATGTCTGGGGCCCTGTTCGGCTGCCGCACTGGCGCGACGCCATGCAAGAGATAGGCATATAGCGCCCTGAGATCGTCGTCGCGCATGCGCGAGAATGACGGGTAGGGCATTGCCGGATAGACGGTGTAACCCTTTTTGTGGATGCCCCGGCGCATCAGCCGGACGAAGTCGTCGTAGCTCCAGTTGCCGATGCCGGTGTCGTTGTCTGGCGTAATGTTCGTTGCGTAGACGGCGCCGATCGGCGTCTGCAACGGCAGGCCGCCCGCGAACGGCTTGCCGTCGCGTGCGGTATGACAGGCGACGCAGTCTCCCGTTCGCGCGACGTATTCCCCTTGCTTGACCAAGGCCTGATCCGCAGCCTCATCCGCCTGCACGGGCGAAACGACGAGCGTCAGCGCCGCAACCGTCGCCAAACTCAAGGCCACGAAATGTGTGACCCTCTCGTCATGGCATCACGCATCGACCAGGGGACCGGGGTCCCTGATATACCGGGTCCGGATCGCCTTGGCGGCCCAGTAGGCGAGGGCTGCGACCGTACCGGTCGGGTTGTAGCCGAGCCCTTGCGGAAACGCGCCCGATCCCAGCGCGAACAAATTGTGGACGTTCCAACTCTGCAAGTAACGATTCAGCACGCTGGTGTTGCGGTCCTTGCCCATGATAGTGCCCCCGGCGAGATGCGTGGTCTGATAGGGCCGTGTGTCGAAATGATCACCGAAATTCTTCTGCACGACCTGGATCGATTTCGGGTTCATCGCCCTCGCAACCTTCAGCATCTCGTTGGTCACGTAGCGGATCATCTTGATGTCGTTGTCCTTCCAGTCGAAGTGAAACGTAGCAACGGCTGGCCGTACTGATCCCTGTAGTCGGGATCGAGATCGAGATAGCAGTCGCGATACGCCATGTTGGTGCCGTGTACGTCAAAGGACACCGTGTTGGTGTAGGAGTCCTTGACCGCCTTCTTCCAGCCCTTGCCCCAGGAGGGCATGCCGTCCGGCACGGGAATGCCCGAGATCGGCTTGGTGCCGGCCTGGTTGCACCAGGCGGGAGATCCGCCGACGAAGCCGAGCGCGCCGTGGTCGTAATGATCGCCGTTGAAATCATCGACCGCCACGGAGTTGCCGCCGGCGCCGATGAAGGGATTGGTGTTCTTGCCGACGTCGAAATAGGTCCGGATCGTCGACATAAGTGAGGTTTTTGCCGACCGTGCCTTCACCGGTCCTCGGATTATATTGCCTGCCGATGCCGGAGAGCATGAACAGCCGCGCATTGTTGTAGGCGAAGGTAGGGAGGATCACGAGATCGGCCGGCTGATCGACGGTATCGCCCTGGGGCGTGACGTAGGTGACGCCGGTCGCCCTGCGTTGGGAGTCGTCGAGATTGATCCGCAGCACGTTGCTGTTCGCACGCAATTCGAAATGCGGCACCTGGCGCAACGCCGGCAGAATGTTCACGTTGCGCGAGGCCTTGGAGTAGTTGTAGCAGGCATAGCCCGAGCAGAAGCCGCAGAAATTGCACGGTCCCATCTGGCAGCCGTACGGATTGGTGTAGGGCTGCGAGGCATTGGCGGACGGTCCAAAGAATGGATGGAAACCGGCTTCCTTCGCAGCTTTCATGAACAGCGCCGCGGAATAAGGATTCTTCTGCGGCGGCAGCGGGAACTGATCGGAGCGATCGGCTTCGAAGGAGTTACCATCGCCAACAGCTTGACCTTTAACCCGGAAGGCCTGACCGATGTGCCGAACACCTTTTCGGCGAAATCATAGTGCGGCTCCAGCTCCTCATAGCTGACGCCATGATCCTGGATCGTCATGCCGTCCGGAATGAAGCCGCGGCCATAGCGTTCCTCGTAGCGCGTGCGCAATGACAACTCCTCCGGCAGCACGCGCCAATGCATAACCCGCCCAGTGCAGTCCCGCGCCGCCAACGCCGTCCCCCGGCCTGAAGGCGCCGATCTGGCGATAGGGCACCGCCTGATCGCCGATGCCGTGCCGGAAGGTGAAGGAACTTAGCGCCAGATTTTGAAACAGTTTGAAGCGCTGCAGATAGGTCAGCTCGTCGATGGTCTTCGGATAGGCGCCATCCGGATAGGTGTCGCGGAAGGCACCGCGCTCCAGCGCGACCACCTTGAGGCCGGCTTCCGTCAATTCCTTCGCCATGATCGCGCCCGTCCAGCCAAGTCCGACGATAACGGCGTCCGTATGCGGCATTACGCGATCGGCCATGGGCTCAACCTTTCGGGGCACCCAGGGAGGTTGGCGGGAACGGGTATTTCCGGCCGTACTGCTCGACCCAAATCCATGTAGTCGGCGCGGGCGCCCGGAAAATTGATCATGCGCCATGCGGCCATGCCTTTGTTGCCGCCATGTACCGGATCGCAAAAATATCCCTCATGCGTGTTTTGCCAGAGCTGGTCGAAGAAGGTTGACGACGGAATATCGCCGATCGCCAGTTGTCCGTGCTGCAGTTCGCCGATCACGGCGTCTTTGGCGTCGTCGCCAAGATCCGTGAAAGCTTTACCGTGTTTGACCCGAACCGCTTGATCCACGGCGGGCAGCGCGGCGCGATAGAGTTCGCGCGGCGTATATTTCAGCTGATAGCCGAATTCCGGCGAGGCCTGTCGGAACGGACCCTGCATGTACCAGAGCGCGCCATGGCCGTAAGGCTCGGTCATCTGCCGGTCGATGAATTCGGCTGCCCCCGCCTCCAACGCGCCCGGACCCTCCTCGTCCGCCGGGATCAAACGATCGACGAGGGCGGTCAACAGTGTCCACTCCTCGGTCGTGAAATATTTCGGCTGGTAAATCTCGGGCTGGTTTTGCTTCGGCGGCGCGGAAGCGACCAGTGTGCGCGCGGGATGGGTGATCTCGCCCGACACCGCGGCGATAGCCGGAGCGGCCGCGAGCACGCGTCCGAGAAAATGCGCGCCGTGATGGAAAGATTCCGATCGGTCGCATCATGTGCTCCAGCGCAATCAGGGCAACGTAAGCCCGACGCACGCTCCCGCGTGACGAACGGCGCAGAACTGAATCGCGCCGGTCGCGGGTTCGATGAACCAGATCGCGGGAAGAAATGCGCTGACCGAGGTGGTCCCGGTCACCGCTTGGGCGTCGTAGCTTTCGGTGAGCGTCGGCCGTCCGATGTCGAGCGGCAGCTTGACGCAGTCGCCGTTATTGGCGGTCAGGTCCCGGAAATCGTATCGCGCCGTGCAGATCCAGAATTGATTACCCTTCTTGTCGACGACATAGGCCGATGCTGTTCGGTTGGTTGCGGTCTGACGCACATCCGGCTCGGGAAACAATTCATACCGGACCGGTTCGGCAACGGCCGGCGAACCGGCAAGCAGCAGAAGGATGAAGGCGAGAATATCCCTTGCTCCGGGCCGCATTGAGAGGTTCGCGGGCATGATATGATTCCTGACGGAACTTGCTTCCGCAACATTTGAGCTTCTCCATTGCAACGTGCCCATGACCATCGTCAATATTTAGCGGCGTAAAGCAGCGGCTATTGATCGTCACGCCTGGGTTTCCGAAAAATTGACGCCGATCAAGGCAACTCCTCGAACGACGCATCACGCTTTAATATCGAGAATATCAAGCTTCCCGACATCGAGCTTTGCCGGAGCACCCATGGTCGACAAGCTGAACATCGTTTGCCCGCATTGCGACGCGATCAACCGGGTGCCGCGCGAACGGTTGCGCGAGGGCGGCAAGTGCGGGTCCTGCCATCGGCCGCTGTTCGAAAAGCGGCCGGTTGCGTTGAACGACGCCGCTCGCTTCGACAAGCATGCCAGTCGCAGCGACATTCCGCTGCTCGTCGATTTCTGGGCAGCTTGGTGCGGCCCCTGCCGGGCGATGGGGCCGATCTTCGAACAGGCGGCAGCCGAGCTCGAGCCGGAGGTGCGGCTTGTCAAGGTAGACAGCGACGCGGTGCCGGAACTGCTGCAGCGCTTCTCCATCCAAAGCATCCCGACGCTGATGCTCGTGCATCACGGCCGGGAGATCGCGCGCAAGTCGGGGGTCATGCCGCTGCCTCAATTGCTGGCGTGGGCCCGCGAGCATGCCGACGGCGTCAAGGCGTGACGGGATGTCAGGTAAACCCGTCGGATCATCCTGAGAGGAATTTCGCCACCCATCCCTTCGCAAAACTCTTGCGCTGCGTTCTTCCGTCAGGGAGGTGAATGACAAGTTCGGCCTCGCGCTGCTGCGCGATCGCCTGGGCGGCCAGCTCGGCTTCTTCTCGGGTGGAGAAATGGCCGAACTCCTGCCCGACATCGCCGCGCACGACCCAGTCGTCGAAGCTGTCGTCCGGAACAACATGAATAGCAGCGGTTGCCATCACCTAAACCCCACGCGAGGTGCGACGATGGTCAGAGGATCGGGGTTGGCGCCGTGACGGGGATCAATTTTCGGCGCCACGGACAAATTCAAGGAGAAGAAATTAGAAAGAACCTGACAGCCGTCAATTGGAGGCCGGCCGACGCGCAGCAACATCCTGTCATGATCGCCGCGGCGCAATCGAACAAGAGACCCATCAGCCATGTGATGAGCGTGGCGAAATTCGAGCGATTCTTCCGGATAGCAGCCGGGCTCGATGTCGATAAGCAGGACCTCAAGCGCTACAGCGATTTTATCAATCGCAAGCTCTACGACCTGTTGGTTCGGGCTGAAGCGGTCGCGAAGGCGAATGGCCGGGTTGTGATCGAGCCGTTCGACCTGCCGATCACCAAGGGCCTGCAGCAAAGTATCGACGAGTTCGAGAACATCGATGAAGAGATCGAACTACGGCTCGAACATCTGCCGGGCAGCCGCCGCTTGAACTCGCTTATGGCGAAGATATTGAGGATCAACTGCCCGTGGGGCGGGCTGAGCGTAGCGCTGGCGCGCGCCTTCAAGATCATCGATGGCGATTTGAAGAACCCGGCGACCAGGCATTGGCAGCAGTGCTTCCGCATTTTCGATCTGCTGATGTAGGACGGCACAGCAAGTCACTTGGCGATCAAATGGCCGCGTTTGTCGTCGAACCAGGAGGGTGCGATGATCAGCGATGTGATGGTTTGGCTGGATGGAGGTGTCTCCGACGAGATTCGCCTGGCGGCGGTCGCCGATATTTCCAGACGGCTCCAACCTAAAGTGATCATCGGCCTGTTTCTCAATCCGTTGCCTTTGCCCGGTCCGGTTGAAGGGGACTACACGGAGGAGCTGATCGACAGCGCGCGCGAGGCCGGCGACGAAATCGAGAAGTTGCTGACAATGGGCCTCCGGCAGCTTGAGCGGCCAGTCGAGATCAGGCGGTTCGATGTGCTGGCCGACGACATCGCCAAGGTTGCCGCCCGCGAGGCGCGCTCCGCCGACACTTTTGTGGCGCTGCGTCCCAATGGTGCGATGGATCCCGATCAGTTGGTCGAAGGAGTTCTGTTGGGATCGGGCCGGCACTTGTTCCTGGTCCCCGAGACCGAGCGGCCAAAGATCGACTTCAGTCGCATCCTAATATCCTGGAATGGCAGCCGGGAAGCGGCCCGGGCCTTGAGCGAAAGCATTCCATTTCTCAGCCTCGCGGATGAGGTTACGGTCGTGGTAGTGACCAGCGAGCACCCGACCTTAAGAAGAGGCCATCCTCGGTGTCGATGCCGTCAATCATCTCCGGCATCACGAGATCCACGCTGCGCTGCATCGCGTCAAGAGCAGCAGCAAAGAAGTCGCAACCAAGTTGATGGCGGAGGCCGAACGGCGCAAGGCCGACCTCATCGTTATGGGTGAATACGGTCATTTGCCCCTGCGTGAGCGGTTGCTCGGTGGGGTGACCTACGAACTCATGCACGATGCGCCCGTTCCGCTTCTGATGGCTCATTGATGGCTTCACATTGTCTGACAAAAGGGCTCGACATGTCGACGATCGATCCCCGCGACGAGCATATGTTTCCAAAGCTTACGCCGCAGGAACTCGATCGGCTTCGCCGGTTCGGCGAGGTGCGGCGTTTCGCACCCGGCGAGGCGCTGTTCGTGACGGGAGACATCGCGCCCGGCATGTATGTGCTGATCAAGGGCTCGGTCCGCGTCACCCGACGGGATCCGTTGGGGCACGCCGCGCCGATCGTGGAGCAGGGACCGGGTGAGTTTGTCGCCGAAGTCGGGCAATTGTCGGGGCAGCCGGCGTTCGTCGACGTTCACGCCATCGGCGATGTGGAAGCGCTGCTGATCCCGCCGCAAAATTTGCGCGCCCTGATGATCGAAGAGCCCGAACTCGGCGAGCGGATCATGCATGCGCTGATCCTGCGTCGTGTCGTCCTGATCGAGGCCGGTGCCGGCGGCCCGGTCCTGATTGGCCCGGAATCCAGTCCGGACGTGATTCGTCTGCAAGGTTTTCTGGCCCGCAATGCGTACCCGCATCAATTGCTCGACCCGGAAAAGGATGAGGACGCAGCCAAACTCGTCCAGCAATATGCCCCGAACCCCACCGACCTGCCGCTGGCGGTGTGTCCAAAGGGCACCATCCTGAAAAACCCGAGCGAGGCCGAATTGGCACGGGCGCTTGGAATGGTGCCGATCGACGAACGGGACCAAACCTATGACGTCGCAGTCGTCGGCGCCGGACCCGCCGGCCTCTCGACGGCGGTCTATGCGGCTTCCGAAGGTCTCTCGGTCATCGTCCTCGACGCGCGCGCCTTCGGTGGACAGGCAGGCGCGAGCGCGCGTATCGAGAATTGTCTCGGCTTCCCGGCCGGCATTTCCGGCCAGGCGCTGACCGGTCGCGCCTATGTCCAGGCGCAAAAATTCGGTGCCAGGATGGTGATACCCGCCGAAGCGATCCGTCCCGATCTGACCGAAGCGCCGCTGGCGCTCCGCCTCGATGACGGTCGGCGCGTCAAGGCCCAGACAGTGGTGGTCGCGACCGGCGCTCGCTATCGGCGGTTCAACATTCCGAACCTTTCTGATTTCGAGGGGCGCGGTATCTGGTACTGGGCTTCGCCGATCGAGGCGCGCCTGTGCAGGGACGAAGTTATCGTTCTGGTCGGTGGCGGCAACTCGGCCGGCCAGGCCGCGGTCTTCCTGCGCAACTTCGCCAAAAAAATCTGGATGCTGGTGCGCGGCCCGAGTCTCGCAGAGAGCATGTCGCAATATCTCATCGACCGCATCCGGGCGA
>JAQGKC010000387.1 GCA_028290305.1 Bradyrhizobium sp. | reverse complement strand
AACGACAAAAATATGCCTGGAGCTGCTTCGGCGCGGTCGGCCCGCCGGCTCCGGCGTCTCGATGAACTTTCTCTTATTGCGATAATGTTCGAGTGGCATCGCAATCACGCTTCAGCCTTCACGCCGCTACCTAGTGCGCGGCGCCGGCGTGTTCCAATTGCGGGGTCGTCGGCCCTTCTCCGGCGCCGCCGGTACGCACGATGGCGTCGGAAATCTCCTGCAAGTCGGCCGCGGTCAGTTGCAGGGACGCCGCACCGATCCAGCCGTCGACCTGTTGGGGCGAGCGGCCGCCAACAATGGCTCCGGTAACGCCGGGCCAGGCCAGAACCCAAGCCACCGCTGCGGCGGATACCGTGGCGCCATGACGTTGTGCAATCGGGCGCAAGGCGTCGCGCAGGGCCAGATTGCGGCTCAGGTTCGGCTCATTGAAATCAGGCGAGCGGCGCCGCCAATCGTCTTCGGCGAATCTCGCGACGTGTTCGCGACTGAAGGTGTCGGTTAACAGACCGGATTGCATGGGGCTGTAGCAGATCACTCCGGTATTATGCTTGGCACACCAGGGGATCTCGCGTGCGGCGGCCTGGCGGTGGATCAGCGAGAATGGCGGCTGCAGCGAATCGACATGTCGAATGGTTTCGCATCGTTCGAGCAATGGCACGTCGAAATTGCTGAGGCCCCCGAGGCGCACTTTGCCCACCTCGATCAGCCGCGCCATTTCGTTCCATGAATCCTCGACCGGCGTACCCGTTTCATCGGGCCAATGAAATTGGTAGAGATCGATGTGGTCGACGCCCAACCGTCGCAACGATGCGTCGCATTCCCGCCGGATTGAATCCGGCTTGAGCACGCGTTGCGGCGGGGCCATCGGATTGTTCGGATCCCAGATCAGTCCGCACTTGGTGAATACCAGTGGGCGCTCCGCCGGCGGCCGTTCGCGCAGCAGCCGGCCGACTACTTCTTCGGAATGACCGAGGCCATACACCGCGGCCGTGTCTATCCAGTTCACGCCGAGCTCCAATGCGTGGCGCATGGCCGCCAGCGAAACGGCGTCGTCCTGCGGTCCCCAACTGAATGCCCAGCCCCCGCCGCCGATTGCCCAGGCGCCAAATCCAGTTTTCGTGATCAGAACACGGCTAGAGCCGAGGAGGCGCTGCGGAAGGTTCATCACTCGATCCTCCAGGGAGGGCGGCACCTGCGATCGCGGCAAAGTGCTCGTCACGTGAACCCCGCTGCCCTGATACATGAATGCAACGTCATCGCCTTGACGGTCGTCAAGTTGAGGCTATGAGAAGGGACGATGCCACGCGGTTCGTTGCGTTCTGCCTTACGTCCGGGTCCGGAAACAATTCATACCGGGCCGTTTGGGCAAAGGCCGGTGATCCCGCGAGCAGCAGGAGGACGAAGGTGAGAATGTTCCTCACTCCGAGCAGCATTAAGATATTCCCGGGCATGATATGATTCCTGGTGGAATTGCTCCGGCGATATTTGAACTTTGCCGTGCCGCGCGCCGATGACCGTCGTCAATATTTGGTTGATCGTCACGCCGCAGTCCCGAAAAATTGACGCCAATCAAGGCGACTCCTCAAGCGACGCATCAGGCTCTGATATGGAGGTTTCTAACGTCGAGCTTTCCCGGAGTATCCATGGTTGACAAGCTGCACATCGTTTGCCCGCATTGTGACGCGATCAACCGCGTGCCGCGCGAACGGCTGCGCGAGACCGGTAAGTGCGGGTCTTGCCATCGGCCGCTTTTCGAGAAGCGGCCGGCTGCACTGAACAGCACCGCTCGCTTCGACAAGCACGCACAGCGTAGTGACGTTCCGCTACTCGTTGATTTCTGGGCAAGCTGGTGTGGTCCGTGCCGGACGATGGCGCCGATCTCCGAACAGGCGGCAACCGAGCTCGAGCCTGATGTCCGGCTGGTCAAGGTGGACAGCGATGCGGTGCCGGATCTGCTGCAGCGCTTTTCCATCCAGAGCATACCGACGCTGATGATCGTGCACCACGGCCGGGAGATCGCACGCAGGTCGGGGGTCATGCCTCTGGCCCAGCTTCTGGCATGGACCCGCGAACACGTCGACGGCGTCAAGGCGTGACAGGCATCGGTCAATTCCGACCGATCATCTCGAGCAATCTGGCTGTCCAGCCCTTCTTAAAACTCTTGCGGGTCGTTCTTCCGTCGGGGAGGTGAACGATGAGTTCGGCGTCGCGCGCTCGCGCTAGCGGCTCGGCGGCCAGCTCGGCCTCTTCTCGGGTGGGGAAGTGCCCGAACTCCTGCCCAATGTCGCCGCGCACGACCCAGTCATCAAAATTGTCGTCCGGAACAACGTGAATGGCGGCCGATGCCATCGCTTGAGCTCCACGCGATCAGCGACGATTGTCAGGAGATCGGGAACCGCGCCGTGACGGGGATCAATTTTCAGCACCACGGAGAAAATCGGGAGAAGAAAATCGAAAGAATCTGACAAGCGTCAATTGGGGCCCGGCTGACGCACGGCAACATCGCGTCATGATCGCCGCGGTGCAACCGAACAGAGGACCGACCAGCCAGGTCATGAGCGTGGCTAAATTCGAGCGATTCTTCCGGATTGCGGCCGGGCTCGATGTCGACAAGCAGGATCTCAAGCGCTACAGCGATTTCATCAACCGGAAGGTCTATGACCTGCTGCTTCGGGCTGAAGCGGTCGCGAAGGCAAACGGTCGGGTCGTGATCGAGCCATTCGACCTGCCCATCACCAAAGGCCTGCAGCAAAGCATCTACCAATTCAAAGAGATCGATGAAGAGATCGAACTGCGACCGATCCTCGAGCATCTTGCCGCCCAGCCGCCGCTTGAGCTCGACTATGGCGAAGATACCGAGGATCAACTGCCTGCGGTCGTGGGCGGGCTGAGCGTGGCGCTCGCGCGCGCCTTCAAGATCATTGATGGCGATCTTAAGAACCCGGCAACCAGGCACTGGCAGCAGTGCTTCCGTATTTTCGATCTGCTGATGTAGGACGGCACTACAAGTCAAATGGTTTCGTCGCATTTGTCGTCGAGCCAGGAGGGTGTGATGATCAGGGATGTGATGGTTTGGCTGGATGGAGGTGTTTCCGACGATATTCGCCTGACGGCGGTCGCCGATATTTCCAGGCGGCTCCAGCCTAAAGTGATCATCGGCTTGTTTCTCAATCCGTTGCCCTTGCCCGGTCCGGTCGAAGGGGACGCAACAGCCGAGCTGATCGACCACGCGCGCGAGGCAGGTGACGAAATCGAGCGGGTGCTGGCGAGGCGCCTTCAGATGCTTGAGCGGCCCGTCGAGATCAGGCGGTTCGACGTTCTGGCTGACGACATCGCCAAGGTTGCTGCCCGCGAGGCGCGCTCCGCCGATACTTTTGTGGCGCTGCGTCCCAATGGCGCAATGGATCCCGATCAGCTGGTCGAAGGCGTTCTGCTTGGATCAGGGCGGCACTTGTACCTGGTGCCCGAGACCGAGCGGCCAAAGATCGACTTCAGTCGTATCCTGATAGCCTGGAACGGCAGCCGGGAATCCGCGCGGGCCTTGAGCGAAAGCATCCCGTTTCTCAGCTTGGCGGATGAAGTTACGGTCGTGGTCGTGACCAGCGAGCACCCCACCGAAGAAGAGGCCATCCTCGGTGTCGACGTGGTCAACCATCTCCGGCATCACGAGATCCACGCCGCGCTTCATCGTATCAAGAGCAGCCCTAAGGAAGTCGCAACCAAATTAATGGCAGAGGCCGAACGGCGCAAGGCGAACCTCATCGTCATGGGCGGATACGGTCATTTGCCCCTGCGCGAGCGGCTGCTCGGGGGGGTGACCTACGAATTGATGCACGATTCACCTGTTCCGCTTCTGATGGCTCATTGATGGATTCACATTGTCTGACAATAAGGGCTCGACATGTCGGCGATTGATCCTCGCGACGAGCATATGTTTCCAAAGCTTACGCCGCAGGAAATCGATCGGCTTCGCGGTTTCGGCGAGGTACGGCGCTACGCACCCGGCGAGGCACTGTTCCTGACAGGCGACATAGCTCCCGGCATGTATGTGCTGATCAAGGGATCGGTGCGCGTCACGCGACGAGACCCGTTAGGGCATAGCGCGCCGATTGTGGAGAAGGGGCCCGGCCAGTTCGTCGCCGAAGTCGGGCAGTTGTCCGGCCAGCCGGCATTCGTCGATGTACATGCGATCGATAATGTGGAAGCGCTGCTGATCCCGCCGCAAAATTTGCGTGCCCTGATGATCGAAGAGCCCGAACTCGGCGAGCGGATCATGCGGGCGCTGATCCTGCGTCGTGTCGTCCTGATCGAGGCTGGTGCTGGTGGCCCGGTCCTGATTGGCCCAGAATCCAGTCCGGACGTTATACGTCTGCAAGGTTTCCTGGCCCGCAATGCGTACCCGCATCAATTGCTGGATCCGGAGAAGGATGAGGACGCAGCCAAACTGGTCCAGCAATATGCGCCGAACCCCACCGACCTGCCGCTGGCGGTGTGTCCGAAGGGTACGATCCTGAAAAACCCGAGCGAGGCCGAATTGGCACGGGCGCTTGGAATGGTGCCGGTCGACGAAGGGGACCAAACCTATGACGTGGCAGTTGTCGGCGCCGGACCCGCCGGCCTCTCGACCGCGGTCTATGCCGCCTCCGAAGGTCTGTCGGTCATCGTCCTCGATGCGCGCGCCTTCGGCGGACAGGCTGGCGCGAGCGCGCGTATCGAGAATTATCTCGGTTTCCCGGCCGGCATTTCTGGCCAGGCGCTCACCGGCCGCGCCTATGTCCAGGCGCAGAAATTCGGTGCCAGGATGGTGATACCCGCCGAGGTGGTCCGCCCCGATCTGACCGAAGCGCCGCTGGCGCTCCGCCTCGATGACGGTCGGCGCGTCAAGGCCCAGACGGTGGTGGTCGCGACCGGCGCTCGCTATCGGCGGCTCAACATTCCGAACCTTTCTGATTTTGAGGGGCGCGGTGTCTGGTACTGGGCTTCTCCCATCGAGGCGCGCCTGTGCAGGGATGAGGAGATCGTCTTGGTCGGGGGCGGCAACTCGGCCGGCCAGGCCGCGGTCTTCCTGCGCAACTTCGCCAAAAAAATCTGGATGCTGGTGCGCGGCCCGAGTCTCGCAGAGAGCATGTCGCAATATCTCATCGACCGCATCCGGGCGA
>JAQGKC010000364.1 GCA_028290305.1 Bradyrhizobium sp. | reverse complement strand
TGCTGCGCACCTTCAACTGCGGCATCGGCATGATCGCTATCGTCAAACCGGACGCGATCGAACGGGTCAGCGGGATCCTCACCGAAGCCGGCGAGACCGTCACCCTGCTGGGCGAGGTGATCCCGGTCGCAGGCGAACACCGCGTGGTCTATAACGGTCATCTCGATCTTTCCCGGTGAGGCCATGAAACGCCGTGTCGCAATCCTGATCTCGGGGCGCGGATCAAATATGGCCGCGCTGATCGAGGCTGCGGCGGCGGCGGATTTTCCAGCCGAGATTGTTCTCGTCATTTCCAACCGGGCCGATGCCGGCGGGCTGGAAAAAGCAGTCGCCAGCGGCATTGCGACGCGCGTCATCGAAAGCAAACCGTTCGGCAAGGATCGCGCGGCATTCGAGGCGGTGCTGCAGGCGGCGCTGGACCAGCACCGAATCGACCTGATCTGCCTGGGCGGCTTCATGCGGTTGTTCACCGCTGAATTCGTGCAGCGCTGGTACGGTCGCATGCTCAATGTTCATCCCTCGCTGCTGCCGTCGTTTCCCGGGCTCGAACCGCAGGCCCAGGCGCTGCGCGCCGGCGTGAGGATCTCGGGCGCAACCGTGCATTTTGTCATCCCGGAAACGGACGCCGGCCCGATCCTGATGCAGGGCGCGGTGGAGGTTCGCGACGACGACACACCCGAGAGGCTGGCGGAGCGTATCCTTGCGATCGAGCACCGCATCTACCCTGCCGCGCTGCGGCTGGTGGCCGGTGGCCGGATCCGGATCGAGGGCAATACCTGCAAGGCAGTCGGCGGCACAGACTCCGGCGCGAGCCTGATTTCGCCCGGCATTGGCTAGGTTCTTGCTCGGAGGGAGGGGGCAACGCCAGTTAGGCGGCGAGCAATAAAAATCCCCCGGCAGAGGCCGGGGGTACATCAGGAATGCTTGCGCGCATCGTGACGAAGCTTACGAGACCTTCAGATTCTCCGCGGAAGTCTTGCCGCGATTCTCCACGAGGTCGTATTCGATAACTTGGTTTTCGTTGAGGGTAGAGAGCCCAGCACGTTCGACCGCCGAGATATGGACGAACACGTCCTTATCGCCGACCATCGGCTTGATGAACCCATAACCCTTTGTCGGGTTGAACCACTTGACGGTGCCTTTTTGCATCGCCTGTCTCCTGGTCTAGACATAAAAAAGACGCGGCCACGCTTTTTGCGTGCCACGCCACAAGCGGGCTTCCGGATGTCTGCTGAATTTCTTAGTCGCGAAACGCACAGTCGAACGGCCTAAATCCGATTGTGCCGGATATTGCAACACGAATTTTGTGAGTTAGCAAGCTTCTGGCGCGGCTCGACAAATCGGGTCGGCGACGAAGACCGCCCATCACGACCTGTGGCAGCGGAACAACAATGCCCGGTAATTGGCTCTTGCCGGCGACCATGACCGATTGACGCTTCGGGAGAACTCGGGACAAATCGGCACCAGCCGATAGGAATTTAACATTTTGTCGAGCTGGCGCTCCTTTTGGAAATGGCAATATGCGCTGCTCTTGGCGGTCTCCGCCAGCAAACGAGGCCCGGCCCGGCGGATGGCATGTAGGCGCGATCGTTGTCGCGCTCGCCGTGGCGGTGGCGTCAACCTCCGCTCAGGCTCAGCGCGCGCCCGCGCCTCCGGCTCCTCCCGCGCCGCCAGCACCCCCGGCGCCGCCGGCACCCGTCCCCACACCGACGCCGTCGCTAGCCAGTATCAATTCCGATATGTCGGCCGGCGCGGCCGTGACCAACCTCGGCAGCAATTTCCTCGAGCGCCTTGGAAATCAGGCGACACACGGGTTCGGCAGCGCCTTGCGGAGTAATCCGGGCGGCGGCGGCGCCTCCGAGGCAACGGATGCGCCGCATTTCCGAACCTGGGGGGAGGCCTATGGAATCTCGGCCACCACCGGTGCGCAGGGCGATTTCGTCGGCGACCGGCGTCAGACCTGGGGCGGCGTTGCGGGGTTCGGGGCGAGCATCGCGCCCGGCGTCAATGTCGGGTTCTCCGTTGACCAAAGCCGCACTTCAATCGACGTCCCGCTGGCGCTGCAGTCGGCAGCGCTCGATCTCACCCAGCTTGGCTTCAACGCCTCGGTGGACAAGGGACCGTGGACCTGGGCTGTGGCGCTGGTCCATGGTTTTGGAAAAATCGATTCGAGCCGCGACACCGGGCTCGGCACCGCCAGCGCCGGCTACACTGCCCAAATCGACGGCGCGCTGACCGAGCTCAGCTATTACTGGAACCTGGACCAGAGCCGCATCGTGCCGAAGGCTGCCTTCGAATATGTGCGCGCCATGACCGGATCGTTCCAGGAAGTGGGCGGTCTCGACCCGGTGATGGCGAGCGGCACAACGGTGGAGCGTTCGCGGATCCTGCTGGGCGCGGAGATCGGGCATTACTGGATTTTCGATCGAAAGATTCTCGACCTGTCCGCCTATGGCAAATTCGTCGACAACGTCTCGCAGAATTTCAGCTCGATCGTCGTCAGCCTCGGCCCCGAAAGCATCACACTGCAGGGCATTGGCGAAAGCCAGTATGGCGCCGACGCCGGCGCTTCCGCGTCCCTCAGCCTGAGCGACACGGCGCGCGTCTATGTCAATTACGACGGCAAGTTTCGCGCCGCGATCCAGTCGCATCAGGGAACGCTTGGCGTGGAGTTTAAGTGGTAGCGGTTTTATCGCAGCAGGGCTGGCGCCTGATCGCCGATCAGCCCGGACTGGCGGCTACATATCCCTGCAGACCGAAATTCGCTCTTGCTGCCGCCATCATCGGTACCAGGTCATTCGGATGAATGAACTCGTCCCTGAAGCACGGATAGGCTTTGGGATCGAATATCTTTCTCAACCAGTCGATGACGATCTTATGCCGATCGGAGTTTCGAAATTCCTTGTGGTAGGTGAGCCAAAGATCGGCGTGATGATGGACGCCCAGATCAACGGCAACCAAGGCTGCGCCTAACGCGACCGACGATGTCGGCAGGAAACCCATTCCTGCGCCGCGTTCAACGGCGTACAGAACACCGATGCTCGAATTTGTCTTGAGTCCTACCATGCCTTCCAACGACGTTATTCCTAACACCCGGGCATACGCAGAATCGTCGACCTGAGGCGCATGTTGCATGACCAGCCGGTGATTGCGGATCTCCGGAAGGGACGGAACGCCATGAAGTTTGCGGTATTCCTCCGAGACGAAAGCATAGATGTGAAGTCTGCCGAGCTTTGTGACAACGAGATCGGGGTTCGTGGGTCGTTCAAGCTGAATGGCTATATCGGCTTCAAGCCGCGCAACATCCGCCTGTTCCATAGCGCAACGAAGGTCGACGGTGATCTTCCGGTAGGTTTTTTGGAAGTCGATTAGTCTCGGAAGAATCCAGAAGTTGCCGGGGCCTTCGGTCACAGCCACACGTACTGTCCCGGCGGTATCGTCTGACTGAGCTGCGCGCCGAAAAATATTGAAGGTATGACGTTCCATTTCCATGACGTCGCCGATCATTGCAGCGCCTTCATCGCTGAGCGTCAGCCCGCTCTGATCGCGCAAGAATAACTTGCAGCCGATGCACTCTTCGAGCCGGTCGATCCTGCGCATGAGCGTCGTGCTCGTCAGGCCGAGTTCTTCCGCGGCGTTTCGAAAACTCTTGTATCGCGCGCAGGCCAGAAACGATTTCAGATCATCCCAGGACGCATCCAGGACGTCGTCAGTCCGGTGCTGCGTCACCGCAGCACCCCGGTGCAATAGTTGCTGCATACCCCAAATCCCCGCCCGGTATGGTGCTAGCCACAAAGCAGGAGCGACGATAGATGCGCGACCGGGTTAAGGAAAGGCCCTCTTTAGCTGCAAAGCACGATTTCGACATGCTGCTCAGAAGCGCAGAAATCGAAGTGCAATCGGCGCGGCATTCCGAGCTTTCGGCTCTCGCCGACATGGCCAACCAACTGGTACCCGGAGTTCAGATTTCGGAACCAGACCTCGAGAGGTACTTCACATTCGATCCGGAGAGCATTCTAACGTTCAGCCGAAAGAAAAAATTGCTTGGAGCGGTGGCTTTTCTTTATCTCAACGGCCGAGGCCATGATGCCCTCATCCTTGATGATATGAATCTGACGCATCCCGATTTCGCACTGCTCGCCGGTCGCTCCGATGAAGTATCCGCCATCTATGTCTGGGCGATCGCCGGCCGGGGCAGGGCGATGGCGGGACTGGGGAATGTGTCGACACATCTTTCCGAACCGCGGCTCGCCTCCGCCGATCTCTATGCGCAACCCTCAAGCGCCGATGGCCGCAATTTGATGATTGCACTCGGCTTCGAACCGATCCCCAGCTATCAGCACGAACTCTGGCGTTACCAGCGGCCCTGGAATCGTCTGCCTCCGAATATACCGGCTTCACGTCTCTCAGCGAGGAGTTTTGCAGATGCTCGGCAGTAAATACCCATCATCGGCCAAATCGGAATCGCGCTCGATTTCGATCCGCATCGCACGCGATCCCAACGATCTCATGCTGGTGACCGCCATTCGCGCGGCCGTCTATCTTGCCGAGCAGGATTGCCCGATCGAAGAAGAATTTGATGGAAACGATCTGGTCGCGGCGCACTTCATCGGATTTGTCGGGACTGAACCGGCGGGCTGTCTTCGCGTGCGTTTTTTTGGCGAGTTCGCCAAGGTCGAACGTCTCGCCGTCCGTCACCAGTACCGGCGCTCGCGCGTGTCGTTCAAGCTGGTGCAGGCAAGCGTGGACTATATCAGGCGCAAGGGGTTCAAGAAAATCTACGGCCAGGCACAAGACCGGCTGGTGGATTTCTGGGCGCATTTCGGCGCCAAGCCCCTTGGCCATAACCGCAAGATCACCTTTTCCGATTTCTCCTACACCGAAATGGTCCTCGACATCGAGCCGGGCGCCGACGCCATCACGCTGGATAGCGATCCTTACGTGATCATTCGGCCGGAGGGCGATTGGGACAGGCCCGGCGTGCTTGATATCTCGTCGGGTCGCGCGGCGTCGTCCCCGCTGCGCACGGTTTAACTTTCGCGGACACATGGTTTCAAATCGAAAAATGATGACTTCCATGCAGGACGATCCGCCGATTCTGGTCTGCGCCGATCTTCAGACCGAGTATCTCACCGAAGGCCGTCGCCACGTCATAGCCGACGCCGAGGCGATTACGTCGCGCTGCCTTGAACTGCTGACGCTTTGGCGCAACAATCTCTGGCCGGTGATGCACCTGAAACGGATCGCCCAGGCTGCGTGGTTCAATCCAGCGTCGAACCTGACGGATTGGATTGCAAACCTCAAACCGAGGCCGGGGGAGCTGACCTTCGAGCATCCGCTGCCGTCGGCATATAGTTCAACGCGGTTCGCCGAATACATGTCGAACATGAAAAATATTCGCTGCGTGCTGTTGGGATTTTCCCTCGACGAAACCATTCTGTCGACCGTCGTCGACGGGTTTCACCGCAGCCACCGCTATCAGGTCATCAGCGATGCCGTGGCTTGCAGGCGACCCGGCGTCGGCGACGCCGCTTCATACAAACTGGCGGTCGTCAAAGTTATCGGCAATTATGCTAGCATTCAGGAAAGCTCCGACCTTACCGGAGCAAGCGATAAAATCGTGGTATGACTAAAAATTGAAACCATCACCTTGAACCATCACTTTGAAAGTCGTTCGGCCAGTTCGATGAGAACGCGCCGATCGGACGAATCCTTGATTTTTTTAAATGCCATAACCAGCCGCAAACCCTCCACGACGGTCAGATCGATCTGATTGTCCCTTAGTAATTGCAATAATTTATCGCCGGAATGATCGGGATCGTCCGTGTTCACGGCAAAAGCTCCAGAAGCGAGTAACAGATGGCGACCCGCGAGGACGATCTCACTGAACTGGCGATCAAGCTCTCGACGGCAATCGCGAAAGCTCGCCAGCTGAACTTACCTACAAGCGCTTATATTCTATCAATGGCGCTGTTGGAAGTATTGCAGGCAACGGAGGCCGCTAGGGATGGCGAGGATGACGCCGCGCGGTAGCGGTTTTCAGCGCGGCCATACGTTCGATACAGGGACGATATTAGTTCCGATCGACCCGGATAACCCGGCCCTTTTCGATCGCAAGCGCCAGCCGGCCCTGTTTCAGCGACAGCGCCGCTTCGCCGAATAGTTCGCGGCGCCAGCCATGCAGCGCGGCTACGTCTGCATGATCGTCAGCCGCGATCTGCTCCAGATCGTCGACCGTCGCGATCACCTTACTGGCGACGGCGTGGCGTTCCGACGTCATCCGCAGCAGAACCTTCAAGAGCTCGACGATCGCCGCGCCATTTGAATTGCCGCGCGGCTTTTCGATTTTCGGCAGCGTCGCGGGATCGCGTGCGAGGCCGCGCTGCACGGCAGCCACGATATCGGCGCCCCATTTCGATCGGTCAAAGCCCTTCGGCAGCGAGCGCAAATTTGCCAGCCGCTCGAGGCTGGTCGGCGCATGGGTCGCGATATCGCCGACCGCATCGTCCTTCAGGACGCGGCTGCGCGGAACGTCGCGGCTTTGCGCTTCCTGTTCGCGCCAGGCCGCGACTTCCATCAGCACCGCAAGCTCCTTCGGCTTGCGCACCCGTGTTTTCAGCCGCTCCCATGCGCGTTCGGGGTGAAAGTCGTAGGTCTTTGGCGAGGTCAGAACCTCCATTTCCTCGCTCACCCAGTCGCTGCGGCCGCGCTTTTTGAGATCGGCGTCCAGCGCCGTAAACACATCGCGCAAATGGGTGACGTCGGAGACCGCGTAGTGCATCTGGTCGTCGGTCAACGGTCGCCGCGACCAGTCGGTGAAACGGTGGGTCTTGTCAGGCCGATGGCCGGTGATGCGCTCGACCAGCTGGTCGTAGGCGATGCTATCGCCATAGCCGAGCACCATGGCCGCGACCTGGGTGTCGAAGATCGGGTGCGGAACAATCCCGGCCTGGTGCCAGACGATTTCGATGTCCTGACGGGCGGCGTGGAATACCTTCAGCACCTTCTCGTCGGACATCAGTGCGAAGAACGGCTTGAGGTCGATGCCCTCGGCCAGCGTATCGATGACGACCGCCTCCTCCGCGCTTGCCATCTGCACCACGCAGAGCAGCGGATAATAGGTCGTCTCCCGCAGGAATTCGGTATCGACGGTGATGACCGGGTGTTTGGCGAGACGGCCGCAAACAGCGGCGAGTTCCGAAGTGGTGGTAATCAGATCCATGAACGGTCCATAACGCTTCTAAGACGGCGTTCTGCCGAAAGCACTGATATGTCAAGGGTCTTGCGACGAATTCGAGCCTTGCATTTCCGCTTGACGGTGATCTTTCGCAAGGCTTTAGCCACCGGGGCGGTGGCGAAAGGGGTCCGGATCCAGTCAATAGTTTGTTTAAAAAATGGGACCGGTCAGTGGTCGCTGATGTGCCGGGCAGGCCGTCGCGGCGAGGGGACGACAAGCACGGCGACGAAGAGCGCGAGCATCGCCAATCCCATGAATTCGAATACCAATGCGTCAAACACAGTAATCCCCCCAACCAAACCGGTAGACTTGTAGGGAAGGAATTGACCGTTTCTTAATTCCTGGCGGTGGGCGTCAACCGCCGCGGTGAATGTTGAGCGGAGGGTTAACGCTTCACGTCCCGCAAAACGTCTGAAGCACGCGCTGGTGCGGTTCGGGCGGCTCGGCATAAGCTGACAATGCCGGCTGATCTTCGTACGGCTTTGACAGCACCGTCAGAAGCTCCTCGAATGGCGCGAAGTCGTCGCGGCTCACGGCGGCTTCGATGACCGCTTCTACCCGATGATTCCTCGGAATGAAGGCCGGATTGACCGCCCGCATCGCGGCCCGCCTGTCGGCGGCGGTCTGCGGCTCGTCGCTGATCCGTTGCCGCCAGCGCATCGCCCAGTCGTCATAGGCGGTGGCATCGGCGAACAATTGCCGGACATGGATATCGCTCTCGGGATCGAACGCGGCCTCGCTCAAACGCCTGAAGGTCAGCGTGAAGTCGGCTTGGTTCTTGGCCATCGCATCCAGCAGATCCTGCACAAGCGCCTCATCGCCGTCGCGCATCGTGAACAGGCCGATCTTCTTCCGCAGGCCTGCCTGATAGGCCATTGTGAATTTCTCGGCGAACTCGCCGAGTATCGTCTGCGCTTCGCCGATCGCTTTTTCCTGCTCGTCTGAAAACAGCGGCAACAGGCATTCCGCGAGGCGCGTCAGGTTCCAGAGCGCAATCCGCGGCTGGTTGGCGTAAGCGTAGCGGCCTTGCTCGTCGATCGAGCTGAACACCGTAGCCGGATCGTAATGGTCCATGAAAGCGCACGGACCGTAATCGATGGTCTCGCCCGAGATCGAAGTGTTGTCGGTGTTCATGACGCCGTGGATGAAACCGACCAGCAGCCAGCGCGCGACCAGCTCAGCCTGCCGTGCGATCACACCCTCCAGAAGCGCGCGGTAGGGCCGATCGGCAGTTGCCGCCTGCGGATAATGCCTGTTGATGACGTGATCCGCCAGCCGCCGCACGCCCTCGGTATCGCCGCGCGCCGCGAAATACTGGAACGTCCCGACACGAATGTGGCTGGACGCAACGCGGGTGAGGACAGCTCCCGGCAGCAGCGTCTCGCGCATCACGCTCTCGCCGGTGATCACGGCGGCGAGCGATCGCGTGGTGGGAATGCCGAGCGCGGCCATCGCCTCGCTGACGATGTATTCGCGCAGCACCGGACCGAGCGCCGCGCGGCCATCGCCCCGGCGCGAAAAGGGTGTCGGGCCTGAGCCCTTGAGCTGGATGTCACGGCGGACCCCATCCGCGTCGATCACCTCTCCGAGCAGGATGGCGCGGCCGTCACCGAGTTGCGGAACGAAATGGCCGAACTGGTGGCCAGCATAGGCCATCGCAATCGGGTCCGCGCCGTCGGGAAGACGCTTGCCGGCGAGGATCTCGGCGCCTTCCGGGCTATCAAGCCGATCCGGATCGAGGCCGAGGTGGATTGCCAGCGGCCGATTCAATTTGATCAGCCGCGGCGAGGCCACGGGCGTCGGTGCAACCCGGGCAAAAAAGCCGTCGGGGAGCGCCGCATAGGTATTTTCGAAGGGGAAATGAACCGTCATGACGTCAAGATAGGCATCCGCTCGAATTAGGCAATCGGCCCGGTATTGCGGAGACCCCATCTGCCGTTGTTTTTCCGTTGTTTTTCCGTCATTTTTCCAGGCTGCCGTCATTTTCCGCGAGCCCGGGTTGGGGCTCGCATTCGGTTGCCGCGCCGGTTCGCGTCGGGTAAACCCTGACGCTCTTTCCGGGGCTGGCCTTGGCCGCTCCGATTCGATCCTCCGACATCTGTTTTCGGGATATCCATGCATCGTTACCGGTCCCATACCTGCGGCGCGCTCCGTGAGAGCGACATCGACCAGACGGCTCGCTTGTCCGGCTGGTGCCATCGCATTCGCGACCACGGCGGGTTGTTGTTCATCGATCTGCGCGACCATTACGGCCTGACGCAATGCGTCGTCGATCCGGATTCTCCGGCCTTCAAGGACGCCGAAAAGCTGCGCTCGGAATGGGTGGTCCGGATCGACGGCAAGGTGCGCCGTCGCCCCGAAGGCACCGACAATCTCGAATTGCCGACCGGTGCGGTCGAGCTTTACGTCAGCGAGATCGAGGTGCTGGGACCGGCCGGCGAACTGCCGCTGCCGGTGTTCGGTGAGCAGGAATATCCCGAAGATATAAGGCTTAAGTACCGTTTCCTCGACCTTCGTCGCGAGAAGCTGCACCAGAACATCATGACCCGCGGCGCGATCGTCGATTCCATGCGCAAGCGAATGAAGGATCAGGGCTTCTTCGAATTCCAGACGCCGATCCTGACGGCGTCGTCGCCGGAAGGCGCGCGCGACTTCCTGGTGCCGTCGCGGATTCATCCGGGCAAGTTCTATGCGCTGCCGCAGGCGCCGCAGCAGTACAAGCAGCTCCTGATGATGTCCGGCTTCGACCGTTACTTCCAGATCGCGCCGTGTTTCCGCGACGAGGATCCGCGCGCTGACCGCCTGCCGGGCGAGTTCTATCAGCTCGACGTCGAGATGAGCTTTGTCACGCAGGACGACGTGTTCGCGGGGATGGAGCCGGTGATTACTGGCGTGTTCGAGGATTTCGCCAAGGGCAAGCCGGTCACCAAGGGGTGGCCACGGATTCCGTTCGCGGAAGCCTTGCGCAAATACGGCAGCGACAAACCGGATTTGCGCAATCCGATCGTGATGCAGGATGTCTCCGAGCACTTCCGTGGCTCCGGTTTCAAGGTATTTGCGCGGATGCTGGAAGACCAGAAGAACCAGGTCTGGGCGATCCCTGGACCCGGCGGCGGCTCGCGTGCGTTCTGCGACCGAATGAACTCGTGGGCGCAGGGTGAGGGCCAGCCAGGGCTTGGTTACATCATGTGGCGCGAGGGCGGCGAGGGCGCCGGACCCCTTGCCAACAATATCGGTCCGGAACGGACCGCGGCTATTCGCTCCGCGCTTGGGTTGAAGGAAGGCGATGCCGCGTTCTTCGTCGCAGGCGATCCCGAAAAGTTCTGGAAGTTTGCCGGCCTCGCACGCACCAAGCTGGGCGAAGAGTTGAACCTGATCGACAGAGAGCGGTTCGAACTCGCCTGGATCGTCGATTTTCCGATGTACGAATACAACGAGGACGACAAGAAGATCGATTTCTCCCACAACCCGTTCTCGATGCCGCAGGGCGGCCTCGATGCGCTCAATGGCCAGGACCCGCTGACCATCAAGGCGTTCCAGTACGACATCACCTGCAACGGCTACGAGATCGCCTCCGGCGGTATCCGCAATCATCGGCCTGAGGCGATGGTGAAGGCGTTCGAGATTGCCGGCTATGGCGAGAAGGACGTCGTCGAGCGCTTCGGCGGCATGTACCGCGCGTTTCAGTATGGCGCCCCCCCGCATGGCGGCATGGCTGCCGGAGTCGATCGCATTGTCATGCTCCTTTGCGGTACGACCAATTTGCGCGAAATCTCGCTGTTTCCGATGAACCAGCGGGCCGAAGACCTGCTGATGGGTGCGCCTTCGGAGGTGACGCCGAAGCAGTTGCGCGAGCTTCACATCCGGCTCAATTTGCCGCAAAACTGATCTCTCATGAACCAGTCGCCGAAGCCTGAATTCGGGGCCGCGGAAGCCGCGGGGGGAATGCATGTCGTCCTATTCTGAAGATCTCCATTCCGCGGCGCTCGCCTATCACCGGTTGCCGCGGCCGGGTAAGCTTGAAATCCAGGCGATCAAGCCGCTCGCCAACCAGCGTGACCTCGCGCTGGCCTATTCGCCCGGCGTGGCGGCTGCCTGTACCGCGATTGCCAACGATCCGGCCGAGGCGGCATCGCTGACGATCCGCGCCAATCTTGTTGCGGTGGTCTCCAACGGTACCGCGGTGCTCGGCCTCGGCAATATCGGCCCGCTGGCGTCGAAGCCGGTCATGGAAGGCAAGGCGGTTCTGTTCAAGAAATTCGCCGGCATAGACGTGTTCGATATTGAAATCGCCGCCGACACCATCGAACGCGTGGTCGAGACGGTCGCCGCGCTGGAGCCGACCTTCGGCGGCATCAACCTCGAGGACATCAAGGGCCCGGAGTGCTTCGAGATCGAGGCGCAGCTCAAAGAGCGCATGAAGATCCCGGTATTTCACGACGATCAGCATGGCACCGCCATCATCGTCGGCGCCGCCATCACCAACGCACTTTTGTTGAATGGCAAGAAGCTCTCAGACGTCAAGATCGTCACGTCAGGCGCCGGAGCTGCGGCGATTGCCTGCCTCAATCTTCTGGTTTCGATGGGCGCGCAGCGCAAGAACATCTGGGTCTGCGATATCGATGGCGTCGTGCACGAAGGCCGCAACACGCTGATGGACCGCTGGAAGGCGGTCTATGCGCAGAAAACCGACAAGCGCACGCTGGCCGAGGTGATCGGTGGCGCCGACATTTTCCTCGGCCTGTCGGCCCCCAACGTGCTGACGCCCGACATGGTCAAGCAGATGGCGGAAAAACCATTGGTGATGGCGCTGGCCAATCCGAATCCGGAAATCATGCCGGATGAAGCGCGTAAAGCGCGGCCCGACGCAATGATCTGCACCGGACGTTCGGACTTTCCCAATCAGGTCAACAACGTTCTGTGCTTTCCGTTCATCTTTCGCGGCGCGCTCGACGTCGGCGCTACCGCGATCAACGAGGCCATGAAGCAAGCCGCGGTCGAGGCGATTGCGCTGTTGGCGCGCGATCCGCCGTCGGATGCCATCGCGCCCGGCTTCGACAGCGGAGAAGCGCAAGGGTTTGGCCCGGGTTCGCTGATCCCGAGCCCGTTCGATCCGCGGCTGATCCTGCGCATTGCGCCTGCGGTCGCGAAGGCGGCGATGGAGTCGGGCGTTGCCTCCCGCCCGATTGCGAATTTCGAGGACTATGCCGCTCAGCTCGAGCGCTTCGCGTTCCGTTCCGGCCTTGTCATGAAGCCGGTGTTTGCCAAGGCGAAAACCCAGCCCGTCCGCGTGATCTATGCCGAAGGCGAGGACGAGCGCGTTCTGCATGCGACACAGGTTGTGCTGGAGGAGAAGCTGGCGCGTCCGATCCTGGTCGGACGTCCCTCCGTGGTCGAAGCGCGGATCAAGAGGTTCGGCCTCGCCATCAAGGCCGGCCAGGATTTCGATCTCATCAATCCCGAGGACGATCCGCGTTATCGGTCTTACGTTCAGTCCTACATCGACGTCGCCGGCCGGCACGGTGTGACCCCCGATGCCGCGCGTACGGTGGTGCGCACCAACGCAACGGTGATCGCGGCGCTGGCGGTGATCCGCGGCGAAGCCGACGCCATGATCTGCGGCGTCGAAGGCCGCTACATGAGTCATCTGCGCCATGTGCGCGAGATCATCGGCTTCCTGCCGGGCGTGAGCGACTTCGCAGCCCTTGCGCTGATGATCACCAGCAAGGGTGCTTATTTCATTGCGGATACGCAGGTGCGGCCGAACCCGAGCGCCGAAGAGCTTGCGGAAATGGCCGCGCTGGCCGCGATCCATGTCCAGCGATTCAACCTCAAGCCGAAAATCGCCTTCGTGTCACATTCCGATTTTGGCAGTTATGATACGGACTCCTCGCGCAAGATGCGCCGCGCCACCGCGCTTCTGAAACAGAACCATCCGGAAATCGAGGCGGATGGCGAAATGCAGGGCGACACTGCGCTTTCGGAAGCCGCCCGCGCGTTGGTCTTGCCGCACTCGAAGCTGGAAGGCGTTGCCAACATCCTGATCATGCCGAACCTCGACACAGCCAATGTCGCCTATCAGATGATCAAGTCATTGGCCGATGCCCTTCCGGTGGGGCCGATCCTGATTGGCCCTTCGCGTCCGGCGCACATTCTCACACCTTCCGTAACCGCACGCGGCGTTCTCAACATGACCGCGGTTGCCGCGGTCGAAGCGCAGGAGCGAGCCGGCCGACACCAACCGACCTTGTTTGGCTAGGTCCAGGAAAATCGATCGAGTCCGGCTGTGACCGGCGCTGCGCGCGAATCGATTTGACTGTTTGAAAACCTGAAGCGGAACGCCCATAATCGCTCCGCCGTGGAGCGATATCGCATTTGCAGCATTAGTGGGGCCGACCATGCCAGCGTTTATTACCTTCGGGCGAATTTTGTTCGCCGTGCTGTTTCTCTATTCGGGAGCAACCAAGCTGTTTGGCATTCAGGCCACGGCAGACTTTATCGCAGCCAAGGTTACCATCCCCGCTCTGCTTGCCCCCTATGCATCGCAGCTGGAAACGATGACGGGAATGCCGACGCCGCAAATGCTTGCCATTGCCATTGGCGCCTTCGAGATCATCAGCGGATTGATGATTGCGCTCAATTTCGGGGCGCGATTCTTTGCGATTCTTTTGATCATCTTCGTGTGTGCGACAACCTTCTATTTCCACGATTTCTGGAATCAGTCGCCGCCGGAAAATGCCAAGACCCTGATGGACGCCCTGAAAAATCTGTCGATCATCGGCGCGCTGTTCATGATTGCTGGATATGGTCGGGCATCCCGAGCGGCGGAGCCCGTGTATGGCGACGTTTAGCTCACACGCCGCCACGGCGTGACGCTGACGTCATTGGCGGTGTCGAGGATTTGGGCGTCACCGGCTCTTAGGCCATGCGCCGTCAGAATATCCTGCGGTGATTGCGCGGGCACGCCGGGGAAGCATGGTTCCCCGCCCGGTAGCCGCACGTGCGGCGCCTGCGAGAGCCAGAACGTGTCGTAGCGGTCCATAAACATTCCGAAGACAACTGGTCCGCCAATAATCGCGACCGTGCCGGAGCGCACGCCGGCGTGCTCGCAGGCCGCTTCGAACGCAGCTCCCGCAGGATTCCACAGGGTCGCCTTGGGATTGGACGGATCTGGCGAGATCGCGCCAATCGTTCGGGTCACGACAATCCGCTCTCGCCGTGGCGAGTTCGGCTGGTCTTCAAAGGAATGACGGCCATGGACAATGAGGGCGGCGCGATCGAGCGCGGCTGTGAAAAACCGTTTGTCGCCCTCGAACTTCAATGCATCCGGCATCACGCGATCGGCGTTCGCCAGCATGCCGTCCGCCGACACGATGACATAGCCTTCGATGCGCAGCGCCGGCACGGACGTTGTCGCGCGCGACAAATCTATTCCGAAATCGTCTGCACGACGCTGGAAACCGGGCGGTTAGTGACGGTCGGCAACTTGGCGTCTTTCAGAAGTTCTTCGTCATATTGCGGAAGTGTTTGCACGGGGGCCTTGGGTATCATTTTAACGACCTTGTAGCCGCCGGCCTTCAGCTTACGCAGCAAAGCGGGCAGGGCTTCCGCGGTGTGCTTGTGGAAGTCGTGCATCAGGATGATGCCTTTGCCGAGCTTGTCGAGCTTCTTCATCGTGACGTCGATCACCTGCTGGGCGTTGCGCGCCTTGAAATCGAAGGAGTCGAGGTCGCAGGAGAACATCGCGATATTTCTGGTGCCGAGATAAGTCACCATTTCCGGCGGATGCTGCAGCGCCGGAAAGCGGAAGAACGGCGCCGGCGAAACGCCGCCCAAGGCCCACTTCACCGCGCTGAAGCCCTTTTCGATCTCTTCCTTGCGCTGATCTTCGGTCAGTTTCTTGTTGGTCAACGTCGCATGTGACCAGGTGTGCGATCCAATGGTGTGGCCGGCTGCGAGAACCTGCTTCAGGATTTCCGGATAATAGGTCGCGTGCTTGCCGATCGAAAAGAAAATACCGGTCGTGCATTCGTCTGCCAGGGACTTCAGCACCGATGGTGTATTGACCAGCCACGGGCCGTCGTCGAACGTCAGCACGACTTCATGGTCGCGCAGGAAATCGAGTTGCTTGAAGTGCTCGAAACCGAATCCCGGTCCGCCGGTGGTGTCGATCTCGACGGTGCGGGCGATCCCAAGCGCATCGGGATTTGCGCAGGCGGCTTTTGCGGGGGCTGGGGCCGCCGCTGGAGCTGGAGCTGCCGCCGGAGCCGCTTGCGCGGCTGCCGCGCTCTTGGGAGCCGGGGTCTGCGACCATGCTGCGCCCGACGCGCACAGTGAAATCGCGGTCGCAAAGATCAGACCTGCCGCAATACGCATCTTAATCCCCTTGCTGATCCCGTGCTCGGCGTGGCTTTTTCGCCTTCGCCCGAGCCATTCCTGCCCCTGACCATAATAATAGCCTAGTTGGGCCTGCGCCGCCACGGCAACGGCTTTTGTCAACGGTGGCCGATTTGTCCGCCGAACAGGTTAATTCCAACGAAGACCAGCGTGTCAGGAGTCCGCAAGCGCCCGGGCAATGGCGGTTTTGATTCGCGTGTCGGCCGGCTCGACCGTCTCGGGAAACGCCTCGGCGATATAGCCGTCGCGGCCGATCAGATACTTGTGAAAGTTCCAGTGTGGAACGTCCTTTGGCCGCGCCTCGGCCGCCCATTTGTAGAATGGATGCGCATTGGGACCTTTCACTGTGGCTTTTGCAGCGATCGGAAAGGTAACGCCATATTGATGCTGTGCGGTCTCTGCGATCTCGGTCGCGCCGCCAGGTTCCTGTCCGCCGAAATCGTTCGAGGGAACGCCGATAATCATCAAGCCGCGATCGTGAAACTGCGTCCACAACTCCTGCAATCCGGCATATTGCGGCGTGTAACCGCATAACGACGCCGTATTGACGACCAGCAGCGGCCGGCCGGCATAATCGGCCAGCCTGATGTCGCCTCCTGCCAGGGCGGGAAACGAAAAAGCATAAGCGGTGATTCGGCTGATGGCGGCTTGCGCCAGAACCGTCCGCGTCGAGGCCGGACTCGCGATCACCCCCAGCGCCGCCGTGATAACTGTCCTCCGGTCGATCATAACTATCCCGTGCCGGTGCGATCCAAGTGCCGCAATGATAGCCCAACGGGCAAGCGCCCGCTTCTCAAGAAGACGTTATGGCCGCAAGGCGATGGATGGCCCGAAGTCCAAGGGCTCCTGGATCAGTCTAGAGCCTCCGTTCCGATTGAATCGGAATGGAGGCTCTAGTTTTTATTTCGACGCGTTTTCTTCACGCGAACCGGTATCCACTTCGCTGGAAAACGCTCTAACGCAGCGAAACGATAAAATCCGTTCCTTCGCCGGTTTCGCCCGCGGCGATGCCCTGATCGGAAACGATGATCGAGGCGCCTGTCGAAAGCGCCTCCGCAATTCGCGCCATGGCGTCGGTGGGAATGGTGAGGCGATCCAACGCTTCGGTTGGGCTGTCCTGCTCAGGCATCGGTTTCATCTCGACTGCGCCTGCCATCTTCCGCCGCTGCGACGCGCGCTCGTCGTCGTCGCGCCGCTCGGCGTTTCTCGCCGGCACGGGAAGCGAGACCACCGACCAGTGCAGGACATTGGCGTCGTCCTTGTCGACTCGCGCCGTAAACACATGCGTTCCCAGCGGCCGGTCACTCGGCGCAATCGTCACCGGCACGTCGAACAGCGGCGCGAAATTCTGCCGCACATAGAGTTTTGAATCCTTGCGGCTGACGAACACCGAGATCTGACCGCTGCGCCTGGGCGCCGGTGCCGCTGCCGGATCGGATTTCGAGGCAGCCGCCTTCTCCGTGTCGGGCGAGCGGGTCTGATCTTTTTTCACATCGGGAATACTTGCGACGGCATCCGCGACCACTTTGACGCTCACGTCAGGCTTTTCGCTCGATGTAGCCGCGTTGGCTTTCGGCGTCTCCGTTTTGACGTCATCCGCCTTGGCTTCGACTTTCGCCCGGTCAGGCCTGATGCTTTCGCTCGCGGACGCCTCGGCTGGTTTGTCACCGGATGACGCGATTTCGGCACGTTCCGCGATGGCCGGTTCAGTCTCCAATTTTGCAGCTTCGGATTTCGCATCGATGCTCGGTGCGTCGCCGGTCTTGACGGCGTCTTCGGTGACGGACGCCGGATTGTCGGTTCGGGCGAGAACCTCGTCGCGCGGCGACGCGCTGTCACGGCCGCGTGCGGCGGATGGCGCCGCATCGGACATCGTGACCGCCGCTTTCGTTGCCGGCAAAGCGCCGGCATCTGCGGTATGGGTCTGTTCGCGCAACGGCGTGGGCGCCGAGGGTTCGTCCATCGCGGACTTGACGCCGCTGTCGTGGCCGACGGTCGATCTCAGTTCAAGGCTTGCCTCTGCAATCGCGGGTTTGATCGTCGCATTAGCGTCGGCGGCCTTGTCGGCTTTTGCTATTGGAGGCGTATCCGCCTCCGACTCGTTAACAGCAGTCGGCTGCGGCACGACCCTCTGCGCGACGAGCAGCGGGTGCGAAAAACTGGCCGGGGTCATTTCGCCGGGTGTGACGACGACGCGCGCGCCCATCTTGGTCCAGCCATACATCTTCACGGCAAAGGCCATGGGCATGCGGATACAGCCATGCGATGCCGGATAGCCGGGCAGCACGCCGGCGTGGATAGCGATCCCCGACCAGGTGATCCGCTGCATATAGGGCATCGGCGCGCCGCTATAGATGTTGGAGTGGTGCAGTTTCTGTTTTTGGATAACGCTGAAAACGCCCATCGGCGTCGAATGACCGCGCATGCCCGTTGAAATCGGCGTTTCCGCGAAGAATCCGTTGGCGTCGTAGACCCTGAGGTTTTGCTTATTGATCGAGATCGCAATGACCAGCGGTCCCTGCGGTTTGGCCGCTTCCTTTACCGGCGCTTCGACTTTTTTTCCCGAATGACGGCGAGCCTTCTGGCCTCGCTGCGGCATCGCCGGCCCGGGCTGCGAAAATCCGGGATCGTAATCCGACCAATAAACGGTGGCCTCCGCCCGGGAGGCGATGCAGATTGCGCCGGCCGCCGTCAAAACGGCAATTCGCCAACATGAATTTGAAAAAAATGCACGGCCCAAGGAACTGCCAGGGGATTGGTTTTTGCCCCCAAAAGGCCGCAGCCTTCCGTTCTCAAGAGAAGTTCCATACCTGCTCACGCGTATCACCTTCGAATTCCAATTCCAGCTATTGATATTTAGTGTTGCAGACGAGATACGCGTTCACCAGCGCAAGACCTCTGGTTCCCGTGATTTGGCCTCAACGTAGCAAAAAAGCCTCACATTCAGTTAAACGACGGACCGTGCCGCCGCTGGGCAGTCTTCCTGCGGAGCTTCCCCGCATTACATAGTGAAAGCCTCGCCAACGGAGATCACGATGACATCCCGAGCCATAAGCCAATATAACACGAGGTGGAGGCGCTGGGCTCTGCTGGTGCTTGCGCTAGTGCTGTGGCCGGGTTCGCCGGCCTTCGCCGCCGACGAGCCGGACCTGATTTTCCGCCGCTCGACCGTGTTCAAGTGGGTCAGCCCGAACGACCAGCTTGCGACCTATGGCGTCGACGACCCCGAGATCGAGGGCGTGGCCTGCCATTTCACGGTGCCGGAGAAGGGCGGCTTCAAGGGCTGGCTGGGGCTTGCCGAGCAAGTCTCGGATATTTCCTTGGCATGCCGCCAGATCGGCCCGATCCATTTCAAGGACAAGATGGAGCAGGGCGACGATATGTTTAAGCAACGGCGTTCGCTGTTCTTCAAGAAGATGCAGATCGTCCGCGGCTGCGATGCCAAGCGGAACGTGCTGGTTTATATGGTCTATTCCGACAAGCTGATCGAAGGCTCGCCGAAGAATTCGACCTCCTCGGTGCCGATCATGCCGTGGGGAGCTGGCGATGCCGCGATCCAGAAATGCGGCGACTTCATTCAGTGATCTGAAAGAAGGATTGCTGAATTACCGCTTTGCCGGGCTCGGGCGGACCCATGGTTCAACCCGGGCTTTAGAGTCTCGGCAGCCTACCAGCCGCACAAATTTTTGCGGGGCCGATTGGTTGCCGCTGTCACCGCATTGCTGCGACATCGCGCCACAAATCTTGGGCCGCTCTGTTTTCGGGGGATTTTGTCTATCGATCCGCTGCTCGGAGGAGCCGTCACTCTTCGCCACACGCTCAACACTCGGCTGGCCGGCTTTGCGGGTCGGGGTTTGATTGCCAACATCGATGTTGCCATTGCCCACGACTGCTATCCTTTGCTGAAAGTACATCACAACGCGCAACTGCTCAGAAAAGTTGCGTGGCAATCCGAGTGAGTCGGCCGCGCCGGTGCTTGGGTTCACGGTCGTCGAACGCTGAGAAGGCTTCTCCACCAGAGAAAGGTTAAAAAGTCGCACCGGGCTTCGAACCACCGGGTCTTTGCAGGTGTCTCATTTCCAGATGGTCAGTGGAGACAGCCGATGCGAGCCCTCAGCTACATGATCGCCCTCATTTTGGTGCTGACCGGGCCTTCGCTGGCAGGCTCGGCCGATCGCGACCTGCCGGGAATCGGCACCTTCAGCTATTGCGGATCTCCTGTTCTGACCCCAACGCGGACTCAGATGATGGCTGAGATCGGCCGGTGAACGACTGCGATTCGTTCAATGAACGATGGGGTTCGCGGCGCGAATCCTGGGTTTTGAGCCCCATTGGCGGTCCAGAGAGAGCTTGGGACAGGATTGCTGCGCTGGCTGCAATTGACTGAGATCACTTATCTTTTTGGACAATTGTTTCGTCTGTCCGACGCGATGAAACAATTCTCGCGCGCAACGAAACCATTTTCCGCCTTGGCGCAGGCATCCGGAAACAGCGGTTGGTTATCAGCCCGGCAACAAAAACGGCGGGCAGCGCCGGAAGCCAAACCCGGAGACAGTCAAATGCAGACCCTCAGCTTCGTTCTTGCCTTCGCTTTCGTCCTGGCTTTTTCCTCGCTGGCCGGTTCATCCGATACGAGCCTGCCAGGCATCGGTGCCTTCGCGTATAGTGGCTCGCCCATCGTCAGTTCAGCCCCCCAGACCGTCGTTGTCGCCACCCGTTGAGGCGCGTCTGAGCCGACGGTAGGTCATCATGTTTTTTCGTATCGGTGCTGTCGCGGTTGTCGCTTCGCTCGTTCTCAGCAGTGCGGCGCAGGCCCAGGTCCGGTCGCTGATGAAGTTTTCCGATCTGCGTGAGGAATTCGTTCGGCTGTGTGCGCCTCAAATGTTGGGACGCTGGGCGCACCCTGAATCCGTTTGCGGCTGTCTGCATGATCGTGCCGCCGCTGCCGTTGAAGACAGCGATCTTCGCGAAGCTTTACTGCGCGGCATCAGCGAGACCGGGGTGCCGACCATCGAGACCGATTGGGTGCCGCCGTCGAAACGCTCCGAGATCGGCGCAACCTTCACCAGGATCGCAAGACCGACGCTGCAGTGCATGTTTGAGCCGGCGAATTAGGTTCATTCCCGGAAATTTTTGGTTCACGCTCCGGCTGGCAGCGATGTTCGCCGGCGGTCCCTCGTGTCAGGGACACGAGGCTGCGTCCAGGCCGCATCTATTTTTGCTTGGGTCCCAAACGCGGAATACATTTTTGGGTACGAACAATTCCCATTGAGCTCATCTTGGTGCCGGAGACTTCCTTGACTTGCCCGGCGGGGCAGGTTCCGTCGTCGACCTTGATGCGCTGACCGAGCCGTAAATTGACGATGTCCTGCTCCCGCGCCACCTGATCCGCTACGGCGGTGGGCGCGAGCGCGAACGTGGCGAAACTGCCAAGCAGCAGAAGCGAAAAAAGCTTGATGCGCGAGGTCTTCATCATCGTCGGAACATCTTGTCTCATTTGTTCTGTATCTTCAGTCCATTCGGGCCGACATTGATCTGCAAGCCCTCCGGTTCCTTCTTGGTCTGGTAAAGATTGTAGCCAAGCACGCCCACCGCGACGATCAGTGCGCCGATGATCAGAAACAGGATATTGCGATTGCCGGGCATCCGGTGTCTCCCTTGGACGCGACAGTTCACGATCCAGTGTATTGGCGCGGACGCGATTCTAAAAGCGAGCTAAACGCATGATCCGATATTGCGACAAACGACGTCGTTTGTCCGGCAAAACCGGTTCTCACTTTTGCTGACCACCTCCTGCAAAGTCCGGCGAAGTATGGTTTGATCGTGGCAGCGCGGTTTTCGCGAGCCGGTCAACAACAGGAAAAACAACGCAATGAACGCCATCGATGCCAGGCAAAAAATCCTCGATGCCATCGACACCAATTTCGACGCACAGCTTGCCACCACCAGGGATTTTGTCGCGATTCCATCTACCCGTGGCGCGGAGGGGCCGTGCCAGGACATGATCGGCGATCTCTTGCGACAGCGTGGCTATGAGGTCGACGACTGGCACATCGACGTCGACGATCTCAGAGATTTGCGCGGTTTCGGCCCGATCGAACATGATTTTTCCAAAGCACGGACCGTGGTCGGCACCTACGGGCCTTCCACCAATGCCGGAAAATCGCTGATCCTGCAGGGGCATTGCGATGTGGTTCCGACCGGCCCGCTGGACATGTGGGAGACACCGCCGTTTTCGCCCATGGTGAAGGACGGCAGGATGTACGGCCGCGGCGCCTGCGACATGAAGTCCGGCACCATTGGTGCGCTCTATGCGCTCGACGCGATCAGGGCTGCGGGCCTCAAGCCAACGGCGCGGATTCATTTTCAGTCGGTGATCGAAGAGGAAAGCACCGGCGTCGGCGCACTCTCGACCTTGCAGCGCGGCTATCGTGCCGACGCCTGTTTCATTCCCGAGCCGACATCCGGCAAGATGGTGCGCTCGCAGGTCGGCGTGATCTGGTTCCGGCTGAAAGTGCGCGGCTTCCCCGTGCATGTGTTCGAGGCCGGCTCCGGCTCCAATGCGATCACGGCGGCTTATCATCTCATTCAGTCGCTGGAAAAACTCGAGGCGGAATGGAACGAGCGCGCGAAAAGCGATCGCCATTTCAAGGCGGTGACGCATCCGATCAACTTCAATCCCGGCATCATCAAAGGCGGCGATTGGGCCTCCAGCGTGCCGGCGTGGTGCGATGTCGATTGCCGGATCGCGATATTGCCGGGCTGGTCGGTCGCCGACTGCCAGGCAGAGATTCTTGCCTGCGTTTCCACCGCCGCGCGCGATCATCGCTTTCTCTCCAACAATCCGCCCAGCGTGGAATGGTCCGGGTTTTTGTCGGAAGGTTATGAACTGAAGGATTCCGCGGCGCCGGAAGCCGCGTTTGGCAAGGCCTACACCGAGGTCTATGGAGGCGCGGTGGCAGACCTTGTGTTCACTGCGCTCACGGACACCCGTTTTTACGGGTTGAACTACAACATTCCGAGCCTGTGCTTCGGCGCCAGTGGCGCGGCGATGCACGGCTTCAACGAATATGTCGATCTCGATTCGCTGCGAAAATCGACCAAGGCGACCGCGCTGTTCATCGCGGAATGGTGCGGTGTGGAGAAAATTTAGGGAGCCGGTTTTCGTGACGCTAAGCAGAGATTTGTCATGGCCGGGCTTGTCCCGGCCATCCACGTCTTTCTCGTGTCAACGCCCGTAAGACGTGGATGCCCGGCACAAGGCCGGGCATGACGGAAAACCGATAACGTCACCTGGGCCACAACGCCGCGATAATCGCGTCCAGCCCATCCGTCAGCGCGGCGGGACCGGGCTGCAGGATCAGCGGCGACTTGATTTCGACAATACGGTCATTGCGGACAGCCGGAATCTCGTTCCAGCCCGGCCGCTTCCTGATCTTATCCGGAACGACTTTCTTGCCGCACCACGACGCCAGGATGATGTCGGGCGCAGCATTGCGCACGACATCCGGCAAAATGATCCGGCCTTTCGCGGCCTGCTGAAATCGCAGCTTCGGCAGGATGTCTTCGCCGCCGGCGATCTCGATCAGTTCGGAGACCCAGCCGATACCGCTGATCAGGGGATCGTCCCATTCCTCGAAATAGACTTTTGGTTTCGGCGACGGCCGGGCAACCGACGCAACGCTCGCAAGACGCTTCTCATAGGTGGTGGCGAGTTGATCGGCGCGCTCCGCAGCACCAACCAGCGCGCCGAGGGTGCGGATCATCGCCAGGATGCCGGCGACGTCGCGCTGGTTGAAGACGTGTATGGCGACGCCGGCGCGCACCAGATCGGCGACGATGTTGGCCTGGAGGTCGGAGAAGGCCAGCACGAGGTCCGGCTCCAGCGTCAGGATTTTCGGAATGTCCGCCGAGATGAACGCCGATACCCGCGGCTTCTCGCGCCTGACCCGTGGTGGCCGCACCGCGTAGCCGGAGACTCCGACGATGCGGTCCTGCTCGCCAAGCAGATACAGCGTCTCGACGGTTTCTTCGGTAAGACACACGATCCGGCGGGGAGGGAATTGGCGCATGGCCGACGATATGCAGAATAATAAATCGCTTGTCACTGTCACCAATCGAAACGCCCTCCGTTTGTCTGGGCGAGAAGTTGGATGAGGTCGCCGGTTGCATCGCACTTGCTGCATTGCATGGAGGATTTAGCCGAACGCCTTTGGAACAAGGCGCAATCGGCGTGACTTGGTTCCGGGCAATCCCGCAGAGGAGTGCCAACAATGAAACTTCACATTTACGGGGGCGGACACCATCCCGAGCGCATGAACCTGTTCTTGATGATCGCCATGTTGGCCGTGATGGCATCGGCCATCTTTTACCTGGGCGAGTCATTCCGCGTGCCGCCCCATCAAGTCGCGGCCGTCGCGCCGGTTTCACCGCTGTAAGCCCGGCAAGCGATTGGAAACCATAAATCTATTTGCGCCGAACGCGTTCACCGCGCGGAAATCAATTTGTGTCTAGTTGTTGGCCCGAAAAGGATGAGCCAATGCCGGGTTTCCTGTTCGGTTTTAATGTCCGGATCGGCCGGCTGCATTACTTCTTCGGCACGATTGTCTTGGCTGTGATCATGACCGCAACCGCTTTCGCGATCGCGGGCGATGCATTCCAGCATATCCCAGGGGGCGTTCGTCCGACGGAAAGCGATCTGATGACGTGGCCGGTGATCGTCGCCGGCGTATTCTTTATGTGGATCACCTTTACCCTGCAGGCCATGCGTATCCGGGATATAGGATGGGATCCCGTTTGTGTTATTCCGGCGTGGATCGCCATCGTCATCGTTGACAGTGCGGTTGCGAGCAAGATTTCCGCTTGGTCAATCGGACACGATCATCACGGGACGATCGTCGGTGCGCTGATCGACGTTGCGCTCATTCTGGCCCTGACGTTTTGGCCGAGTGGCAATTCCGACAACTGGACGCCGCCAACGCTTGGCGAGGCTCGTCGAAAGCTAGATGAGCCTCTGCAGAGGTCGGGTGGAGCTTCCGCACCCGCGGCACGTATAGCGCAAGCGACCAGAGCCGATTTTGGACGACGGTCCTTTTGACAGGGGAGTCTCTGGGCCGGCGAGCAGTCACACCGCCGCAGTGGCGATCTATACCGTCAGGACGAGGTGTCACGGCGACGGTTCGATGGGACGATGCCACGCCGCAAACTCGCAAAATCGTCAAATTTCCGACCTATGATTTTGTTGGGCGACAGAACAGGAAACCGTGGAAAAGGAAGCAAAGACCGACACCGAGCTCGAAGAAATGATCCTTCAGAGGCTGGTGATCGGCGGCGTATTCGTATCGGTGCGCAGAGATTCACTTCTCGGTTGGCGACCGACTGTGGTTACTGCGCCAAAGCATACGAGAAACGCGCAAGAGCTTGCCGACAAAATCGCAGCCGACTTGCGAAAGAAATTCACGCTGAAGGATTGAGCTCACGCCGCATCCTCCGCGGCTGTTGGATTGAGACTTCCGCCGAAGTCGTTGAAGCATCGCGGGTAGAGCGTCGGCTTTTCCGTGCGAGCAGATTTCTTTCTCTGTTCCGTCAATAATCGAATGCCAACCACCATCGTGTCTGTCAGTACGGCAGTGTCTTCGGGTGCGCTTCGCGCGCCGCGGCATCGCAAGCAACCGCTTGTGATGATTTTCATATCGGGCGTATCACGCTATGACGCATGAAAAGGAACGGGGGATTATCGACCATGACGCCGCTTGAAAAAGTCAATTCGATGAAAATGCCTTTTGCGGAGTTGAAAGGGGTGACATTCACCGAAGCCGGAATAGATCGTGTCGTAGCGCGGATGCTGGTGCGTCCCGACCTCTGCACGCTCAATCATACGATTCACGGCGGGGCGGTAATGGCCTTCGCGGATTCGGTCGGCGCCGCGGCGACCGTGCTCAATTTGCCCGAGGACGCCAAAGGCACCACCACGATCGAGAGCAAGACCAATTTCATCGGCGGCGCGAAGGAAGGAGCGACCGTGATCGCCACCGCGACACCGGTGCATCGGGGCCGGCGCACCCAGGTCTGGCAAACGCGGCTGGAGACCGAGGAGGGCAAGCTTGTCGCGGTCGTGACCCAGACGCAGATGGTGCTCTGATCAACGCCTTACGCGCGGCAGTTAACCAACACGTCGCCTGCCATTATTTGAGGCGGGATGCAGTCTTGAATTTCATGCTGCGATGCACAATATTTGTGATCTAGGGATTCGACGCCTCCTCGAGGGCTATCCAAGAGGAGTTATAACTTGCACCACCAAGACGTTACCCGCTCGATGTCCGCCAGGGGCAGCGTTCGGACGCTGCGCCAGCAGGAAGAATTGCCGCTGCTGCGCGATCATCTGCTGCGGCTCGATCGGGAAAGCCGTCATGATCGCTTCCACGGCTTTATCGATGACAGCTTCATTGAACGTTATGCCGCGAAATGCGCAGGCGACGGCACCGTCATCATCGCTTACATCGAAGACGGCGTGGTCCGCGGTGCGGCTGAACTGCATCCGCCCGATCAATCTCATGACGCGGTGCCGGAGATCGCTTTCAGCGTCGAGGCCTGCGTGCGGCGGCAAGGCGTCGGCAGCATCCTGTTCAGAAAGCTGATCGCGGAAGCGCGAGCGAAGGGCTATCAGAGCCTGCGGATCACCACCGGCGCGCAGAACCAGGCGATGCGGGCGCTCGCCGGCAAATTCGGGGCGCATCTGACATTCCGCCGCGGCGAATCCACCGGCAGCATCGATCTCAAGCCGCAACCGCAGCCCGAATTTGCCGTACCTGCGGCCGCAACACCGGCCGACATGGCACGCGCGATGGTCAACTTCAACCGCGCGTACTGGAAGCTGCTGCTGCGAATGTATGGCTGGGGCCGGACAGCTTGAACAACGGACTTCCGCGGCAATTCACCGATCTCTGATCAAGCGAATTGCCAAACAATGTCTCGCGCCGAACGCGGCTTACGTGCCGGTGCGCTTGTCGTTGCCGAATTTCCTGATGACCCGGCGTTCGACCACCACGGAGCGTTGTGCGCCTTGCTCGCCCGCGATTACCCGCGTCGAAGAGCGCGCGGCAGTGCGCCCGGCCTTCTTCACTTCGGCAATGACGGATTCGATCGGCAGCCCCATCAGCGATGCGGCGATCTCGGCCTGCGCCTCTTGGTCGTCGGTAATGCCGATCGCAGCGAAGATAGCTTCATCCAACGTCGGCGGGTCACGCCGGACGCGCCGCGGTCCGTACTTCGTATTCCAGTCTTCGCTCATCGGGGCCTCACATTTGATCGGTGATACCTAGGAGCCCTTATGTTGCATTGCAATATGAAATTCACATGGCAATACAGCCATGCATCACAATTTCTCTAGCTTCGTGGCGTCGTAGAGTTCGATTGTCGCGGCTGTTGCGGCAAGCGATTGCAGCGCGCGGACGAAATCGCGCGAGGCCGGCACGGCGAAGTGTGCCTGTAGCGCGGCGCGATCGGCCCACTGCTCGATGAACACCAGCCGCAGCGGATTCTCGCAATCGATATGCACGGCGTGCGAGATGCAGCCCGGCTCTCGGCGTGAGCGATGCACATGCTCGAGGCTCAATTTGCTGATCTCGTTGAGGGAATCTTCCCGGGCCGTGACGCTGCCGGTCACTACAATCATGTTGCCCTCCCGTCATTTTCGGTTCCCGTCATCGTCATGGAATTGAAGTCATGGACTTGAATCGCTGGCGCTTGCAAAGTTGATCGGCTGTTGCGGCCAGCGTTTCAGCGCGGCATGTCCGGCGTCGGTGAGGACATAAATGCCGCGTTCGGCGCGATCGAACCAGCCATAAACGTTGTGCAGCAAAATTTTCGGTGCGTCGGGAATCTCAGGCCGCAGATCTCGCACGCGCCGCGGCCCTTGCGACAGAGCCGACGCACAGGCCAGCGCCTGCTGGCGATAGGCCGTCATGATCGGCGCGCGCGTGCTGCCGCCGAGCGCCGGGTCGCCCTTGCGGCGCCGGTGCTCCGCGACGAGGCGCGAGCGCTTCTTCGGATTGCGGCGCGGGCTTGTTGTGGGCGGCTTGACGATCACCTCCACATCGCCGGTGTTCGTAACCGCGAGCATGCCAAAGCCCAGCCGGCGGCAGAGATTGCGGTAGCGCGCGTCGCTCTCGCGTCCCTTGCCGCGTGCGGACATTTTGGCGGCAAGCCAGACCTCGTCGCAGGCACCGGCGCGGTCGACCGCTTGCAAAACCAGTTCAAGATTGAACGACAGCTTTAGCTCGCCGATCACGACGATGGGGGGATCATCGCCGCTGAGCGCCACAAGATCGCAGCCGCCGACTTCGCCCTTGACGGTGAAGCCGAGGTTTTCGAGGAAGCGTTTGACGGGCAGATAAAGCGCGGTTTCCAAAACAGGGACTCCAGTGTCGCATCTGCGACTCAGTGTCCAATTCTAACCCGAATCGCCGCGGCGACTTGATGAAACGACGCTCAAAATCGAATCTGCGGCTGCGGATTCCGCGTAGAACGGAGCGATACCGCGCTCAATGAATCCCTGGCGAGAGATCTACACCCGTCCGCTGACGGGGAGCAGCGCGCCGGTGACGGCGCTGGCGGCATCGCTTGCGAGAAACAGGATTACGTCAGCCAGTTCTTGCGGCGTCACCCATTTCGTGAAATCCGCCTTGGGCATGCTGGCGCGGTTGGCTGCTGTGTCGATGGTCGAGGGCAGCACGGCGTTGACGGTGATCTTGCCTTTCCATTCGGAAGCAAGCGCCTCGGTGAGGCGGTGCACGCCGGCCTTGGATGCGGCGTAGGCGCCCATGCCGGCGCCTGCCTGCAGCGCGCCCATCGCGCCGATATTGACGATCCGCCCGGCGGGGGAGGCGGCGAGATGCGGGATCGCCGCTCGCGACGCGTTCAGCGCAGTGAGTACGTTGAGCGCATACATGCGCTGCCAGGTTTTCGGATCGCCTTCGGCGATCGCCTCGAACGCAAAGCCGCCGGCGATATTGATCAGCGCATCGAGCCTGCCAAAATGCGCCGCGGCAGCGTCGATGGCCTTTTTGGCTTGCGCCGCATCCGAAAGATCGATGCCGCCGAGTTCAATCCGATTCACTGTCGCCAGGACCTGCGATGCCGCGTGGTCCACGCCGACGACGCGCGCGCCCCGGCTGAGTGCCACCTCTGCAACCACCTTGCCCAGCGCGCCCGAGGCGCCCGTCACGACAATGATTTTTCCGTCCATGGTGGGTCTCCTGGCCAGGGGGTGGAAGGGCCACACTAGCGCCATGCGAAATTCATTTGCAATGCTTCGAAATTTTGCGCCCAAATGCAGCGTCACGAAGGACCGCTCCCGCAAAACGGCTACCGAGGATATTCAGATGTCTGATGCGCCACGGCCTTGCGAGACCCACCCCGATCTCATCGGTTTCAAGTATCCGCTTCCGCACCTCGCTGACGGTCTCAGACATCAACGGAAGATCAAGATCGTGGCCATCGGCTCATCATCGACGGCGGGTGAGGGCAGCATCGTGCCTTATCCATGCAGGCTCGAACTGGCCTTGAGGAAACGGTTTCCCGATCGGATGATTGATGTGCTCAACCGGGGCATCGGCGGCCAGGAAGCACCGAGCGAGGTTTCGCGCTTCGAGAGCGATGTCTTGGCCGAAGCGCCGGCGCTGGTGATCTGGCAAGTCGGAACCAACGCGGTCTTTCGCAAGGAAGAATTCAATCTGGACGATGTTGCCAAGTCGATCGCGACCGGACTCGATTGGCTTGCGGGTCTTTCGATGGATGTGGTGCTGATGGACTTGCAATACACGACGGCCGTCGTAAAGCCCGAGAAGATCGAATTCGCCGGGCAAATGGAGGCGCTGATATCGGCCGCCGCCGAGAAGGCCACCATCAACGTGTTTCGCCGCTTTGCCCTGATGCGGCGCTGGTACGTCGAGGACGGCATCCAGATCGCGGAATTGATCGATCCGACCGACCTTGTTCAGCTTCACATGAGCGATTGGGCCACCAACTGCGTCACGCAGGCGCTCGACAGCGCGATGACGGGTGCGCTCCCGGCGACGACCTAAGACAGTATATTGCTGCTTAACGCCAGTCGCTAAATTTGCGGCAGTTCTGTAATTGGATCGCAGAACCAATTGGCTATACCCCGATGCTGTTCAATCCAAAGGGCTGGGAACATCATGATGAGATATCTGCCTGATCACGGTTTGCCGCTCGTTCAACTCAAGGAACAGCGGCGGGATTTGATCGTCGCGCTGCAAAACCGCAATGGGCCGGTCAGCGGTTGGGAATTGATGCAGATCGCCGCGGTTCAGCAGGCGATCTCCGCCTTCGAGGACGTCATTGCCGACCTCGATGCTGAAATGGAAGCGGCGGCGTAAGCTTTTCTTATCCCTCGCTGTGAGAGGCAAGGGGGATCACGACGCCAGATAGCGCTCTTCGAGCGCGGTGCGCTCATGCGGCCCGAGGCCGAGTCCGTCCTGGAAATAGGTTTCGAGATCGCCATGGTCGGCGCGGATGGCATCGAACGCGGCGGCAAGGAACGATGCTTCCACCGACGCGAGCACTTTCCTGACGTCTTCGGGGAGATCGCTGCTGGCGGAGGGGTCGCGCCGGTAGAAGCGGTTGGTCAGCAGATAATCCTGGGCGATCAGATCGTCCGAGACGCCGAGCGCATGCAGGATCAGCGCGCAGGCGAAGCCGGTGCGGTCCTTGCCCGCCGTGCAATGAATCACCAGCGGGGCGCGGTCTTCCAGCAGGTGAGCGAACAACGCGCGGAAGCGCGGCGTGTTTTGACGCACATAGTTGCGGTAGGAATCGCGCATGACCTCGAGGCCGTGGGCCGATGACAGCGGCACCCCGGCGGCGAGGCGCGCACGCAGCGCCGCGACGACGGTCGGTTCGATCGGCAGCGAATGAACCGCGATCTCGTCGAGGACGCAGATCGCTGTGGCGCGCTCCTCGATGCCGCGAAAATCGAACGCGCTCCTCAAACCAAGGCCGCGCAGCACCTCGACATCGGCTTCGGTGAGATGGCCAAGATGGTTGGAACGGAAGATCTGCCGCCAGCGGACCGCGCGGCCGTCTTTGCCGGGATAGCCGCCCAGATCGCGGAAATTGCTGGCGCCGGCGAGATTGAAGTGACGGACCGGAGAGTCTTGCATGGGCGTATCCTAAGCCATCCTCTGCGGCGGAGAAATGACGGAAAGGGCGCTTGCCTTGCTTTGGTCGGTCTATACTCGCTTCTCGTTATTGGTTAGGAGCATTTTCTTGCGGCCAAACGGATTCGATTGAGCCGAAAATGCTGCGGGGGACGAACATGAATCGGCGCGGGGCCATTATTATTTTCGGCGCGGCAGCATTGGTTGCGGGGGTTGCAACAATCTCATCACCGGTATTCGCGCAGGCGTTCCAGAGTTATCGCTGCGCCGACGGCACCCAGTTCATTGCCGGATTTTACCAATATGATTCGCGCGCGCATCTGCAGGTCGACGGAGGTGCGGTGACGCTGGCCAGGCGCCTGACGTTGTCGGGCTCACGCTATTCAGGCAGCGGGGTCACGTTAAAAATTACCAAAGAAGGCATCACGCTCAAGCACGCCAAACGGCCGGCGACGGCCTGCGAGCGGACATGAAAAAAGGGCCGAAACATTTTTGTTTCGACCCTTTTTCTACTTCTTGGTATCGCGCCGAACTCCAGCAACTCATCGGCATCGAGCGTAGGTTACGCATTAGCGATCACGCACCGGTTTGGATTCCTGGATTGCCGCTTCGTGATACCAGGCGCCGCCAACCGCAGCTTCGCTGACGCGCGACGAAGCCAGATCGGTTGATGTCTTGGTCTCCTCGTAGCGACGCCCACCGACGGCCGACCGGCCCCCGGGGGGGAATTGGTAGATCTTCGCGGACCCGTGATTCAAACTCGTATTCATGCCAGTCTCTCCTTGTGTCGCTGCGCATAGACACATGCTGCGCCCGACTCGTTCTCGTGTGGTTACCAAAGCCGATATCGGCCGTGCTCTTGGCCGGTGCAACATGATCAAAACAAAATCATTCCATGGGTAATTTATAGGCATTTCTGCTTTTGCCTTGCGAGAGGCACCGGTGGGCTGATTAACGCTTGAGCCATCGTCAAGGTTGCGGAAGTGACCGGCTTTCTTGCTGAATGTTGCGGGCAAATGCCGCGCCTTTAATCGGAGCGATAAAGAGGTCGCGAAGTGCTGCGGAATCGGGCGTAGTTCAGCCCCAAAGCCGGCCCGGTCGCCGCCGCACCCGCGCGCCTTTGCCGCACCTCAAATGCGATCCCGGAGTGGGAAAGCCGGAGGGATTTCCCTCCATCGCCTGAGTCCCGCATTGCACCAATTGGCACATTAAATGCTTGGTAAGAACTGGCCGATGGTGGCCGGGTACACTTGTGGAGACCTGCAGGTTTCGGTTCCCCACCTTTCGCATCATCAACTCATGAGAGAGCTCAATGACAAAGTATAAGCTCGAGTATATCTGGCTCGACGGATATACGCCGATACCGAATTTGCGCGGAAAAACGCAGATCAAGGAATTTGATTCATTTCCGACGTTGGAACAGCTTCCGCTCTGGGGCTTCGACGGAAGCTCGACCATGCAGGCAGAGGGAAAAAGTTCAGACTGCGTTCTGAAGCCGGTCGCTGTTTTTCCGGATGCCGCGCGCACCAATGGCGCTCTGGTGATGTGCGAAGTCATGATGCCCGATGGCAAGACTCCGCATGCCTCGAACAAGCGTGCGACCATTCTCGACGACGCAGGCGCGTGGTTCGGCTTTGAGCAGGAATACTTCTTCTACAAGGATGGCCGTCCGCTCGGCTTCCCGACCGCCGGCTATCCCGCGCCGCAGGGCCCGTATTACACCGGCGTCGGCTACTCCAACGTCGGTGCGGTTGCGCGTGAGATCGTCGAGAAGCATCTCGATCTCTGCCTCGCCGCCGGCATCAACCACGAAGGCATCAACGCCGAGGTGGCGAAGGGTCAGTGGGAATTCCAGATCTTCGGCAAGGGGTCCAAGAAGGCCGCTGACGAAATGTGGATGGCCCGCTACCTGATGCAGCGCCTGACCGAGACCTATGGCATCGACATCGAATATCACTGCAAGCCGCTCGGCGACACCGATTGGAACGGTTCCGGCATGCACGCCAACTTCTCCACCACCTATATGCGCGAAGTGGGCGGCAAGGAATATTTTGAGCAGCTGATGAAGGCGTTCGAAACGGCCCGCGAAGATCACATCGCGGTCTATGGGCCGGACAACCATTTGCGGCTGACCGGCAAGCACGAGACCGCTTCGATCCATGAGTTCAGCTATGGTGTCGCGGACCGCGGCGCATCGATCCGCGTGCCGCACAGCTTCGCCAATAACGGATACAAGGGCTATCTCGAAGACCGCCGCCCGAACTCGCAAGGCGACCCTTACCAGATCGCCTCCCAGATCCTGAAGACGATCGCATCGGTTCCGACCGCAGCCAAAGCGGCCGCGGCTTAAGCCCTCCAGCAGTTGCGGCCTGGATTTGGCGCGGTCCAGGCCACAACTCCCGCTCCCGAGCGGGTCTGTTCGCGCCTCTCCTCCCAGCGACCTTGGACCAGCCCAGTGGATGCTTCGGCCTCCTCTCAGCTGGTCTTTTTTTGCCATTCATCTGCCGCGCGAAAAGCGCAGCGTTTGCATGCGGACAAGCCCCGCTTTAGGTCCATTTCCCGGAAGCGCGAACCACGCTAGATTGGCTTTCGGGAAGGCTGCTGATGGAAAATGTCGTTCGGGTGCTCTCGACACTTGCCTTGATGGGGGCAGTGCGCAGTCTTGCTGGAAGATATGAAGCGGAAGGCGGCGCGCGCATCGATGCCGCTTTCGCGCCAACGCTTGGCTTGCTGGATCGTCTGCGCAGCGGCGAGGGCGCTGACGTCGTTATTCTGACCAAGGAGGCGCTCGACGATCTCGCGGCGAAAGGAGCCGTGGTGCCGGACAGCCGCGCCGATCTGGCGCGATCCTTTGTCGGTATTGCCGTGAAGGCCGGCGCTGATCATCCCGATATCGCCACCGAGGCCGCGCTGCGCGCAACGCTGCTCGATGCCCATGCGGTGGCCTATTCACGCATCGGTGCCAGCGGCATTTTCTTCGCGCAATTGATCGAGCGGATGGGGATCGCGCCAGAGATCAACGCTCGCGCCCGGATCATTCCATCAGGCTTTACCGCCGAACGGCTCGTAACCGGTGAGGCTGATCTCGCGGTACAGCAGATCAGCGAGCTGAAACAAGTCGCCGGCGTCGAGGTCGTCGGGCCGATCCCGCTTCATTTGCAAAGCCCCGCCGTGTTTTCTGCCGGGCGTCTGGCCGCGTCGAAGCGAGTGGAACAATCCGATGCGCTGTTGAAGTATCTCGCCTCGCCCGAGGTGGCGCCGGTGCTGCGCGAATCCGGGCTGGAGCCCTAGATTTGCCCGCACTTGAAAGCTAACTTCTCCGCGTCAAATGTATGCCATGACAAAACAACCCCACGTGCTTTCATTTGCTGCGATAGGCCGCATCGCCGTCACGGCGCTCGTCATCGCGGGCACTCCGACTTTAATCCGCGCGCAATCGGCCGATCTCGTGCTGTGCGACCGGCTCGCAGCCGATCCTGCCGATCCGGACCGGCCGGCCGACGTCAAGGGCACGCCGGATGTAGCGCTGTCCGATGTCGCGACCGCGATCAAATATTGCAAGGTCGCGGCTGGTTCATCGCGACGCGCGCTGTACCAGCTTGGCCGCGCTTACGCGGCCAACAAGCAATTGCCGGAAGCAATCGCCGCCTGGCGTAGGGCGGCCGACAAGGGCTCTAGCTCGGCGATGGTCGAACTCGGCGTGCTCTACGGGACCGGCGCGGGCGTGGCAAAAGACGATGCCCAGGCGCGCAAACTGTTCGAGCGCGCGGCTGAAGCCGGAAATCCGCGCGGCGTCAGCAATCTCGCCGCACTCTCCGGCGGCGGCACGCCGTCGGATCCCGTGAGAGGAAGAGAGCTATTGGCAAAAGCCGCCGAGACCAATCCCGAAGCGCAGTATCAGCTCGGATTGATGTTGGCCGATGGCACCGGCGGAGCCAAGGACGATGCCGGCGCGCGGAGCCTGTTCGAGAAGGCGGCCGCGCAAAACCATCCAGGTGCGCTGGAGCGAATGGGCGCGTTCGCGCAAGAGGGACGCGGCGGGCCAAAGGATTCAACCGCCGCCAAATCCTATTACGAGCGGGCCGCGGCGCTTGGCGATGAAGATGCCAAGAAGGCGCTCAAGCGCCTGGAATGCCCCTACGCAATCAAGGACAAGCGCGGGAATTTTGTCACTAATCTTTGTTTTTAGGCGACGGCCGCATGAGCGGTAACGCTCTCCTTCGTCATGGCCGGGCTCGACCCGCCTATCCATTCTTCTTTGAAGATTGATAGATACGCGGGTCAGGTCCGCGTATGACGCCTCGCGATGCGGGGAACCCATAAGCGCCCATCGCGATTAACGCAGTACGTTTCGTTCAGCGAGGCCAGACCATGATCCGCAAATTGCAGTCCGGCGAGTACCGGCTCTATTCCCGCAAGGTGAATCCGAAAACCGGAAAGCGTCGCAATCTCGGCACCTTCAAATCAAGGGCGGCAGCGGAAAAGCACGAGCGCGACGTGCAATATTTCAAGCGGCATTAGCGTTCATGGCGCCAGGAACCAGAATGGCCCGCGCGTCCGTCGGCATGATTTTGGCCACTGCTTGCGTGCTCGCAGCAGCACCCGCGACGGCCGAAAATCCCGGTAAAGTCGGTCCACCGCTCGAAACCGTGAAGGCGTTCGAAGATGACTTCCGGCTGGTCGGAATCGGCGTCTCGGCCAAGGGCAGGGTGTTTGCGACAGCACCAGCCGCCAACGTCCGTTCGCGCTACAGCATGGTGGAAGTCGATCCTAAAACCGGAGCGGTGACGCCGTATCCCGACGCCGCCTGGAACAATTTCAGCGAGCAGGGCGATGGCAAGTCGGAATGGATCTCCGTTCAAGCGCTATGGGTCGACAAGGCAGACCATCTTTGGGCGCTCGACTCGTCACTGCCGAAGGTCGACCAGGAGCGCCTGCCGCCCAAGCTGGTCGAGTTCGACCTTTCGACCAACAAGGTGATCCGACAATATGATTTCAAAGGCGTGGTCTTCACCAAAGATTCCCTGAACGATCTGCGGATCGATCTCGTGCATGGTTATGCCTACCTCACCAATATTGGAAACAAAGGCAGCCTGGCGGTGCTCGATCTGAAGACCGGGAATGCGCGGCAGGTGCTGGTCGGCGATCGCTCCACCTTCGCCGATCCGAAGCAGCATCTGATGTTCGGCAAGGAAATCGCGCTGCGGCCGGACGGTTCGGTGGTGGCGATCCATGCCGATGGCATCGCGCTTTCGCCGGATGCGCAATGGCTCTACTACCGGCCGCTGACCGATCACAATTACTGGCGCGTGCCGACCTCGGCTTTGCGCGATGCCCGGCTTTCCGACACGGAGCTTGCCGGGAAGGTCGAGTATCTCGGCAGTTCGGTGCTGAGCGGCGGGCTCATTATGGATAAAGACGGCACGCTCTATGGCGGCGATCTGGAAAACCGCACCGTAGTTGCCATAACGCGGACGCCGAGCCATACGCTGAGCGCAAAAGTCTTCGTCAGCGACCCGTCAAAGCTTTCCTGGGCGGACGGTTTTGCGATCAGCGGTGGCTATCTCTACATCGCCGATTCTCATCTTTGGGAAGTCGCGTTCAAGAACAATCTGCCGCGCTCCGGTCCCTTTACGATCTTCAAGGTGAAGCTTCCGCTCTAAGCCTGGCGCGATGGAGCCATCA
>JAQGKC010000354.1 GCA_028290305.1 Bradyrhizobium sp. | reverse complement strand
AGTCAAGTTCGAGGCGTCCGTTGCCGGCCAGATCGTCGGGATTCTCTTCTACAAAGGCCCTGAGAATACCGGCACGCATGTCGTCAATCTCTGGGATTCGACGGGCACCCTGCTTGCCAGCGCAACGTCCAGCGGCGAGACCGCGAGCGGCTGGCAGACCGTGAACCTTGCGACACCGGTGACATTGACCACCAACACGATCTACGTGGCGTCCTATCACAGCGGCGGCTTCTACTCGGCAGATTCCAATTACTTCTCCGCCGACCACACCAGCGGTCCCCTGACGGCGCCAAGCAGTGCCAGCAGCAGCGGTAACGGGGTCTACACCTACGGCAGCGGTAGCAGCTTCCCCACCAGCACCTTCAACGCCACCAATTATTGGATAGACGTGCTCTTCAACCCCGGGACAGGCTCGTGAACGGAATTAGGTGTTAAGTCATTGAATTCCTTTAAGCCGCGATCAGAAATGACCGGTGTCGCGCGAGTCAGGGCTCGATCCTGAGACCTCCAGCGTGAGGCTGGACTCTGACCGACGGTCCAGATGCAGTTGCAAATGAGTTGCAATAAAGTGAGATATCCACCATCTTGTGGAGATGGACGCTCGATCTCCCAGTTTACCCCCTGACTCCCTGCCAGAGGTCATGCCCGACTCTCCGCCGGCTGGCTCGGGCTGGCGTACGGCGCGGGGTGAACCTTCACTAGCTGGCATGTTCGCATCGGTGCGGACAGCGAAGCAGGGGCCGTTCTGGCGCAAGCTGCTGGCGTTTCTCGGCCCGGGTTACCTGGTTGCGGTCGGCTATATGGATCCCGGCAACTGGGCAACTTCGCTCGCCGGCGGGTCCAGGTTCGGCTATGCGCTGCTGACAGTCGCGCTGTTGTCGAACCTGATGGCGATCGTGCTGCAGTCGCTGTGCACGCGACTAGGAGTCGGTGCCGGGCGCGACCTCGCGCAGGCCTGCCGCGATTCCTTTCCGCGCTTTGTGTCGTGGCCGCTGTGGCTGTCGGCGGAAATCGCCATCACCGCCACTGACCTCGCCGAAGTGATCGGCACCGCCATCGGCCTCAATCTGCTGTTTCACATTCCGCTTGAGATCGGGGTGATCATTACCGCCGCCGATGTGTTCTTGATTCTGGCGCTGCAGGCGTTTGGTTTTCGCTGGATCGAAGCTTTTGTTGTCGCGATGCTCGGCGTCATTGCGGCATGTTTTGCGGTGCAGATCGCGATGGCCGATCCCGATTGGGGCGCCGTGCTCAGAGGCTTCGCGCCGACCACGGATATCCTCGCCAACCACCAGATGCTGTATCTGGCGCTCGGGATCCTCGGCGCCACGGTGATGCCGCATAATCTGTATCTGCATTCGGGCCTGGTGCAGACGCGCGGCTATGGCGACAGCGTTGAAGAAAAGCGCGAAGCGATCACGCTCGCGACCATCGATTCCTCCATCGCGCTGTGTCTGGCGCTCGTCATCAACGCGTCGATCCTGATCCTGGCGGCGGCGACGTTTCACCGCGCCGGCAAGATCGACGTCGCCGAACTCGATCAGGCCCACGCGTTTCTGGCCCCACTGCTCGGTTCGACCATGGCGCCGACGCTGTTTGCGATCGCGCTTCTGTGTTGCGGACTGAACTCGACCATCACCGCGACGCTCTCCGGCCAGATCGTGATGGAGGGCTTCCTCAACCTGCGCATCGCGCCGTGGCTGCGGCGCATGGTGACGCGGATGATCGCGATCGTGCCGGCAGTCATCGTGACGATCTGGGCCGGCGAGAAGGCGACCGGCCAGTTGCTGATTTTCAGCCAGGTGGTGCTCAGCCTGCAACTGCCGTTCGCCGTGGTGCCGCTGGTGATGTTCACCGCCAGCCGCGCCAAGATGGGCCCGTTCGTCGCGCCGCGCTGGCTGACCGCGCTTGCCGCGCTGACCGCGGCGATCATCATCGCCCTCAACGTCAAGCTGGTGTTGGATTTTGTGATGGGGTGATTCGTCATGGTGAGGAGGCGCGCTTGCGCCGTCTCGAACCATGAGCCACACAATCATCCTTCGAGACGCAGCGCTACGCGCGGCTCCTCAGGATGACGGCGTTTTCAAATCTAATCCTGTGGTTCCGACGGCACTTCGCCTGACGCATCGACGCGCAGCCAGCCAGAGGGGGCGAGGCGCTGCTGCGGCAGGAAGCGGCCCTTGTAGTCCATCTTCTTCGAGCCTTCGATCCAGTAGCCGAGATAGACGTAGGGCAATCCCTGGCGTCTAGCGCGCGCGATGTGGTCGAGGATCATGAAGGTGCCGAGCGAGCGGCTTTCCTCCGACGGCTCGAAGAACGAATATACCATCGACAGCCCGTCGCTGAGCACGTCGGTCAGCGCCACCGCCACCAGGTCCTCGCCGCGGCCGGTGATGCCGCTGTCGATGCCGCGGCGGCGATACTCGATGATGCGGGTTTCGACGTGGCTGTCCTCCACCATCATGGCGTAGTCGAGCACGGTCATGTCGGCCATGCCGCCATGGCGATGGCGCTGGTCGAGATAGGCGCGGAACACCGAATATTGCTCCGATGTGGGTACCGCACTGCGCTGCTCGCCGACGATGTCGGCGTTGCGGGCCAGAATCTTTCTGAAATTGCGCGAGGGCCGGAACTCGTTGGCGATGACCCGAACGGAAACGCAGGCGCGGCACTGGTCGCACGCCGGCCGGTAGGCGATCGACTGGCTGCGCCGGAAGCCGCCATGGGTGAGCAGGTCGTTGAGGTCGCCCGCCTTGTCGCCGACCAGATGCGTGAACACCTTGCGCTCATGCCGGCCTGGCAGATACGGGCAGGGCGAGGGCGCCGTCAGGTAGAATTGCGGGGTATCACGCGAATGCTGGGTCACGGGATGTCGTCAAGCCTCCGAAGCAGCAAGCCGGAGCATCGCGCCGCGGAGGCGGCCGGTCAATCAGTTTGCTTTGGGTTAGAACGTTCGATGTCAGTAGGTGCGGGCCGGCTGCGCTACCTGGGTGCGGACCGAGCTATTGATTACCACGGTTCCCAAAAGGATATCTTGCAACAGGCGCCGGCGGCCGTTGAACAGCCCAACCAGCAGAACCAGCGGCGTCAGGAACGATATGGATACCCAAAACAGGATCGCGTGCATGGCGCCCAGCACAAAATAGCCCGGTGCGCCGTACCAGGTACGCATCTCCAGATCCATCACGCGCATACCGACGGTGGCCGAGTGCGGACCGCCCAGCGACGCGCCGTAATAGATCAGCGCCCAGATCACCGAGGCCGGCGACACCAGCCAGAACAGCGCCCAGCCGAGCCCCAGCGTGACCACGCCGAACACCGCGATGAATATGACCGCCAGAACCACCGGGATGGACAGCACCACGAGGTCGATCAGGAATGCGAACACCCGCCGCGTCAGCACGCCGCGAAACAATTCCGGCTGCGTCCAGGGATCGAAGGCATGCGGCTGCACGCCGCCGCCGCTGCGCCACGCAGTCCCCGTGTTACCCGAACCGCTATAAGACATGATCAGCCCTCCCGAGGGTGCATTCCCGTCGCGAGACATGGGAACCGCCAGAGCACTTGCAAGACTAGCGAGGGTTACGAAAGCGCAATAATCCGGCGATTCCGCGGCCGGAAGCCTCAGCCTTCCATCTTCAGCTTTTCCGCTGCCTGCGGAGCGAAGTAAGTAAGGATGCCGTCGGCGCCGGCACGCTTGAATGCCACGAGGCTTTCCATCATCGCTCGCTCGCCGTCGATCCAGCCATTGCCGGCGGCAGCCGCGATCATCGCGTATTCGCCGGACACCTGATAGACGAAGGTCGGCATGGCAAAGGTGTCTTTGACCCGCCGCAGGATATCGAGATAGGGCATTCCCGGCTTCACCATCACCATGTCGGCGCCCTCGGCGATGTCGAGTTCAACCTCGCGCAGGGCCTCGTCAGAATTGGCGTTGTCCATCTGGTAGGTGCGCTTGTCGCCGGTCAGCGTCTTCGCCGAGCCGATGGCGTCGCGGAACGGGCCGTAGAAGGCCGAGGCGTATTTCGCCGCATACGACATGATCTGGACGTCGAGAAAACCTGAAGCGTCGAGCGCCTCGCGGATGGCGCCGACGCGGCCGTCCATCATGTCGGATGGCGCGATAATGTCGCAGCCGGCTTCGGCCTGCACCAGCGCCTGCCGCACCAGCACCGCCACCGTCTCGTCGTTGAGAATCCGGCCGTCCTCGATCAAGCCGTCATGGCCGTGGCTGGTGAAGGGATCGAGCGCGACGTCGCAGAGCACCCCCAGGCCGGGAAATTCGCTCTTGATCGCGCGCACCGATTTGCACACGAGATTGTCGGCGTTGAGAGCCTCGGAACCCTGCTCATCGCGCAGCGAAGGCTCGGTGTGGGGGAACAACGCGATGCAGGGGATGTGCAGTTTCACCGCGCGCTCGGCGTCACGCACCGCCTGATCGACGCTGAGCCTCTCCACGCCGGGCATCGAGGCGATGCCTGCGCGCTGGTTGTGGCCATCGACCACGAACAGCGGCCAGATCAGATCGTCCGTGGTGAGCACGTTTTCCCGCACCAGCCGGCGCGCCCATTCCGCCTTGCGATTGCGGCGCGGGCGAACCACCAGATCGAGGGCGGGGGCGGAGAGGGCGGTCTCCCGCCGTGGCGCGTCGCGCATTTCGATCGGTCGCCCGAATTTGATCGCCATGTGATTGTCTCTCCTGAGGCGGCAGACTGGATTTGAGCCGTTCTAATCCTAGCACTTTGCGTTGCTTCCGTCACCGCAGCCGTGGTCTGCCGCCAGCCCGATTGATTTTGCGGCGCCGAGGGGTCAAGAGTCCTGTAAGTCCTGAAATCATGAGTCCTCGATGAAGGCCTATTCCCGATCATGAACAGCCATTGTTATGTCTGAAACCCCATCGCGCGACCCGTCGCGGGACAATGCGCGGGACAATGCCATGTCGGTGGCGGCGATTTCGTCCGAACGGATCGAATCCGACGAGAATGTCTGGACCCGGCGGCTGGTGTTCTTCCTGCGCCTGATGGCCGTCGCCTCGGTCATCAAGGGGCTCTACCACTGGGCGCAGGTCACAGGCTTCGTCGGCGGCGAAGAAGATGCGTTCGAAAATCAGCCGATGGCTTGGCAAACCGCGACGGTTTATTTCGCGGTGATCGAACTCGTCGCCGCTGTCGGATTGTGGCTCGCCACGCCATGGGGCGCGGTGGTGTGGCTGACCACCGTGGTGTCGATGGCGGTGATCGAACTGATGTTTCCGGGAATCTACGGCGGCAGCCTGACGGTGGTGGGGGTAGAGGCCGCGATGCTGGCGGCCTATCTTGCGCTGGCATGGATGGCCGCGCGGGAACGGCCGCCATAGCGACCGCAATTCGCAATGTCTGCAAAAAAAGCGCGCCGTCCAGGTCGGCGGTTGCGGCCCGGACAAATGGCGTTGCCGAATTCGGGTAAACCCGAGTCCAGTGCATAAAATTTTCTGCATATTTTCGCGGTAACTTTTCAGTCACCCTAACGCGGTGGTCATACCTGTTACGCGGACGTTTCGAATTTGAACGATGCTGTTCCCATATGCGACAGACCATGCAGACGAAGCGTGAACAAGGCTGTCCCACCGTCAATGAAAGGTTGCGAAAAGTCCTTTGTCCATGGGCTTAATCCACGATTCACTGTCTTAAATTCATGATCTCTTTATTGTCTTATTTAAGCTGATCTTCAAAC
>JAQGKC010000348.1 GCA_028290305.1 Bradyrhizobium sp. | reverse complement strand
CGTGTGCTCTTCCGATCTCAAGAGCGATCGTTCTTTCCTGACGGAAGCGCAGCATCGCATGTCCGACTGGAACGGCATACTCGAACGGGTCGAGGCCGCGTCGCGAACGCCGCTGCGCCCGCAGATGGTGGTGCGCGCACTCAGCGATCTCTTGGCCGATGATGCGATCATCTCGCTCGACTGCGGCGCCAATACCCATTTCGCGGGACGCTGCCTCAGGCTTCGCGAAAACCAGCGTCTCACGGGGACCGGCATGCTGGCGAGCATGGCGCCGCGACTGCCGTTCGCGATCGCGGCGCAACTGGCCTATCCCGGCCGGCAATCGGTCGCGGTGGTCGGCGACGGCGGCTTTGCCATGCTGATGGCGGAACTCTCGACCGCGGTTTCGCAGCAACTTCCCGTCAAGATCATCCTGCTCAAGAACAACAGCCTTGCCGAGGTGATGTTCGAGCAAAGAGAGATCGGCAATCCCGATTTCGGCTGCGGCTTGGCGCCGATCGATTTTGTGAGCTTCGCAAAAGCATGCGGCGCCGATGCTTTTCGCTGCGATAAGCCGGACGACGTCAGGCCCGCAATTCGCGCCGCACTCGGCTCGCCGAAGCCGGCGCTGGTCGAAGCTGTCGTCGATGCGGAGGAGAAGCCGACCAAGCCGGATGAGTTGAGGGCCTGACGGCGTCTCACCCATGTGCAGACCCGCGTCCCGGGAACCCTCACCGGTCGCTCGGAGTTGACAACGCAGGATCGGAGCGAGCGTTCTCATCACAGGGAGATTTTGGAATGGCGGCGCCTGACATTCGCAAGGGGATGCCGCCGGTCAAATTATCCCGCGAGGAATTCGAGACCCGCTATCGCAGCCGGTTTGCCGACCCCGTGTTTGCACCGCTCAAGGACGCGCTCGACTCCCTCATTGCCGCGGCATGGGATTCGTACAGCCATTCACGCAAGGCGCCGGTGACGCGCAGGGCGGGGAGGGTTTTGCCGACCCGGACTATGAGATCGCCCTGGACTGGTTCACCGCGCGTGAGGCGATCCTGCAAGCCCAGAAATCTCACGACGACACGGGCAAGCCCGCTTGTATCCTTGTCATCAATGGCTCGCCGCGCAGCGAGCACACCTGCCCCGGCGAGATGTCGAAAACCTGGCGGCTGCTCGAGCTCGCCGAGACTATCTTCGAGGACATGGGCCTTGTCGTGAACCGTCTTGATCTCTCGCGGCTCGCCTCGGAATTCGGCAAGCAAATCCATCCCTGCAAGTCCTGTGTGGCGACCTCGATGGCGCTGTGCCGCTGGCCCTGTAGCTGCTACCCGAATTATTCGCTCGGCCAGACCGACGACTGGATGAACGAGATCTATCCGCTGTGGGTCGCAGCCCACGGCATCCTGATCATCACGCCCGTGCACTGGTACCAGGCGCCGACCACGTTGAAGGCCATGATGGATCGGCTGGTTTGCGCCGACGGCGGCAACCCCGATCCGAGCTCGACCCACGGAAAAACCGTCGCGGAAGCCAAGGCGCTCGAACTGCGCGGCTGGCCGTACCCGCGTCATCTCGCCGGCCGGTTGTTCAGCGTCGTCGTCCATGGCGATGCCGTGGGCGCCGAAACGCTGCGGCGCTCGCTTTCGGACAGGTTGACCGACATGTCGCTGGTTTCGGCGGGCTGCTTCGCCCAGGCCGACGGCTATCTCGGCTACATGGAGCCCTACGCGACCTCGCATCAGGCGCTCGACAAGGACGAGACGTTTCGGCAGGACGTCCGGAATGCCGCGCGCGCGCTCGGCAACGCGGTCAAGCTCGCGCGCGCAGGCCAGCTTCACGACCCCGGCCAAGATCTCGCCGACCCGAATCCGAAATAAGCCTGACGGGAACGTCGCCGGCGCTGTATCGCCCATCAGACCTGACGGGGACCTGCGGATACCATCATACCCGGAATCGCCGCGTCATTTGAACCCATGTCGCAAATGGGCGAGCTGGGGAACGGCGCCTGAGCGGGATGGTTGTTCTATGTCGAGTGTCGTCGCAAGGAGGCTTCTCGTGCCCTATGCACTCTTCAATCGCGATGAACGCGTTGGCGAGGTGATGCCGACGGAACTCGACGTTTGGAAACGGGCGTTGGAGGTCGGGCAGATTTCCGATATTCCGGTGGCAGACGAGGAGGGCGGTCAGATCCTGCCTCCGGGCTTCCACATCAAACGGATCGACGAGGCGTATGGTCCGAGCCCGACCGGATGCTCTCCACGGAAATTTCCTGATTAATTCGACCCGTGTGACGATCGATGGTGCGCATCCGGGCTCACTGCCCGGCGGCAGCATTGGGCGCGACCTTACGATCCTTTGCCCGATCTGTATATGCGGTCTCGGCAAGTACGTCCCTCGTCAGGAATCCAAACGGCCTCATCCATCTGGCTTGGGTCGCTGTGTCTGAGGCCGCCCGGGGCTGGAGTATCTGAGGGCTCTCAGATACGGCGAGCCAATTCGCTGGCGCTGTCATCGTTCCTATGGAGAGAAAATAACAGCTCAACCATCGTACCTGTCATCCGAACGGTGAGAGGATTTGCTCAAGGAACGCTTCTTATGACTCTTGCTCATCAAGGTCGTCATATCAGCCGGAGCAGGGGTCTCCGTTGAGGCCAGCCATGAATCAATGCGCAATGCCGTTTCGGCCTGACGAACTTTGCGCCAAAGCAGGGTCTGCTCGGTTCCGGCCGGCAGATTTCCCGCCTCTGCGCGCAAACGCCGTGCTTCTTCCGTCAGCCGTTCGGCCAGCGTGGTGGTCTGCTTGAAACGGCGGCGTGTTCTCACCATGCTATGTCTCCATGTCCTCATCGATATCGACAGGGAAACGTTAGCGCGCGACACATCGCCATGCGCTAACCTAGGTGAATGTCGCCGTCTCCATTTTAGCTGGGATGGATCGTTGTGCGGCATCGGCAAGCAGCACACTCCGAAGGATGTTGCTAAGAAGCATGTTGCCTAATGGAGGGCGGGAGGGAATAAGAATAGCAACCAGCGGGAGGCTTGAAAACTAACGTGCGATAATGCTGTTGCGAGACGGTCGGAACAAATACTGATCGCTGCATTTATCGGAGTTCGAGCGACGGACGGCCTGCGCATGCTGCACTATATCGCGATAGCCTCGCTTCTTTTCGGCGTCGCGTGCGCCGTCATCATCGTTGGGGACCTGTTGCATTATCCCCAGCCAATGTGGATCATGAACGTCGTCTGGCCTGTTACCGCGCTGTTCGGCACGGCGGGAATCCTGTGTCTATACTTCGCCTATGGTCGCCGGCCGGGTGCTCATCCAGGCACGAAGCCACGCGGGAAGGCCATGCCGTTTGCCATCATGGTCGCCACCGGCACCTTGCATTGCGGGGCGGGCTGCGCGCTGGGCGACTTGTGCGCCGAGTGGCTTGTGTTCGCCATTCCCGGTGTCGCGGTTGCCTTGGGCTGGCGCTGGCTCTTTGATGAAAAACTGTTCGCCGCATGGATACTCGACTACGTATTTGCGTACGGGCTTGGAATTGTGTTTCAGTACTTCACCATCGCGCCGATGCGAGGGCTTTCTCCGCGTGACGGACTGATTGCAGCCGTCAAGGCTGACACGATTTCAATCACGGCCTGGCAGATCGGCATGTATGGATTTATGGCGCTCGCTCACTTCTACATTTTCCCGCGTCTGTTGGGCTCTCAGCTCCAGGCCGAGAGCGTCGAATTCTGGTTCATGATGCAGATCGCGATGATCTTCGGTTTCGTGACATCCTATCCCGCCAATTGGTGGTTGCTCAAGACCGGGGTCAAAGAGAGGATGTAGAGCCGGTGCAATGGAACGCTCTTTGCCTTGGTCTGTTGTTGCCCATGGCGGCAACCGTGAACATCCTCGACAAGCCAATCGAACGCATTCGGAAACATGCGAGATGATGGGTGCCCGCGACAAGTTCGACCGGGCGCTTCCCGACCTCGAGACCTATCTTGAAGGGGAGATTGCGGCTGGCGAAATCAGCGAGACGCGCCTCACTTTCGGCCTATATTTTTTCCACGGCCTGTATTTTCTCAAGCAGCGGTTTCTCGCCTTTAATCGCACCGGCGGTGCTGTACAAGAATCGTCTCAGCGAGGATGACCTGTGCCATTGGACTGCCTTGTTATTGGCGGCGGCCCGGCCGGACTGATGGCCGCGATCTATCTTGGCCGATTTAGACGGAGATTGTGCGTCGTTGACGCCGGCGAGAGCCGAGCCTCGTTGATTCCGCGCAGCCATAACATTCCGGGTTTTGCCCAGGGTCTCTCGGGGGGCGACCTCGTTGGCCGCATGTTGCGGCAATTGGCCGATCTCCAGGTCCCTCTTATCGAGGCAGAGGTCAGCGCACTGGCGGGTACCCAGGATGGATTTCGAGCGACCTGGGCAGGTGGTGATGTAGATGCCGCGACCGTGGTGCTCGCATGCGGGATCATCGATTATCATCCGCCGTTCGATGGGTGGCGTGCGGCGGTGGCGGACGGGCTTTTGCGATATTGCCCGATCTGCGACGCCTTTGAAGCAACCGGCAAACGTATCGGCGTAATTGGTCCGTGGCAGCATGCAGCCGCCAAGGCCCTATTCCTGCGTGGATATTCGAAGGATGTGACCTTGCTGACAACGAACAACGACATCGACAATGATACCAGATCAGAACTGTCCAATGCCGGCATCGAAACGATATTCGCTCCTGATCCAACGCTCAGGCGCAAAGGCAACGGGCTGGAAGTGATGTTCGACGGCCGAGGCACCGCAGGATACGATGTCCTCTATCCTGCCATGGGAGCAGAGGTGCGTTCGCGTCTCGCGCTATCGCTCGGTGCCGAGCACACCGGGGATGGCTACCTGAAGGTGGATGATCATCAGCGCACGTCCATCCATGGACTTTATGGGGTGGGTGATATTGTTACGGACCTGCATCAGATCTCGGTGGCCTTTGGCCATGCGGCGGTGGCAGCTTGCGCCATTCACAACAGTTTGCCGCGGGTTCTTGCGTGAGACGCTTCATGTCCCGCTTGGCGCATTCGGCAAAGCGCCGGCCGGGAGTGAGACCGAGGTGCGTAAAGCACGTACCGCGGAGACGGCGCGGACGAACTGAACGTCAGGTTCGCGTCAAGAAATCCATCAGCCCCGGCCAGAGCAGGATGCCGAGCCAGAACAATCCGGCACCGGCGAACATAAAAATGCGTGGTCCGCGGTGGCGCAATTCCATGAACACGGCCGCCACGATCACGGCCTTCGTCGCCCCGATCAAGAGGGCGGCCACGGCGTTGAATGCGCCGAGCGGCAGATAGGCGAGCGTCACGGTCAATGCCAGCAGGGCAAGCAATGCAAGCCACGCTGCGACAAGCGGAAGGGGCGGGCGCCATCCCGTCATGATGATCTTCCCGGCAGGTAGATCAGCGCGAACAGGAAGATCCAGACCACATCGACGAAATGCCAATAGAGCGCCGTGCTGTGCAGCGCCGCGCCGTGACGGGTGCTTGGCGCTCGGTATGTCAGCACGGCGAGAACCGCGAGCAGCCCGATACCCACAAGCATGTGCAAGGCGTGGATTGCGGTTGCGACGAAATAGAACATGAAAAACAGCTGAGCGCCGTTGCCATGGGCGGCGTCAAAGCTGAAATCGATGCCGGGCACGAGATGCTCGCGATATTCGTCGGAATATTCGATTGCCTTGAACAATGAAAGCCAATCCCAGCAAGATGGCGCCGGATAGCAGCATGACGCATATCTTCCGCGTCTCGGCGGAGAAGGCGTCGACGGCGCGAGCCACGAGAAAGCTGGAGGTAAGCAAAATTGCGGTATTTGCCGCGCCGACGACAATGTCGGTGCGAATGCAGCGGGATAAACATGCCGATAGACGAAATAACCAAGGATCAGGCTGCCGAACAGCAGCACCTCGGTTGCGATGAAAACCCACATGCCAAGCTCGGCAGCGTCGTCGCGATGGTGAGTAGAGACGAATTGCGAGGCGAAGGCTTTGGCCTCAGGCATTTTGCGGCTCCGCATTGAAATCGGGCGAATACTGGTAAGGAGGCCGCGTCACCACCGGCTGCGTGTCAAAGTTGTGCTCCGGCGGTGGCGAGGGCGTCTGCCATTCAAGTCCGGGCGCGTTCCACGGGTTGGCCGGCCAGGATCGCCATTGCAAGCCGTCGCGTCACATCCGGGTTCCGCATGCAGGTTTCAGCTCCAGCCGTCCGGGTGTTGCCGGAACGATGCCCCGCATGTCAGGCCTCCTGGATTTCGGGTTGGCGAGTGCCGCGGCTCGCCGCCTGTTCGAGCAGTGCGACCAGCTCCTTTGCCCGCTTCTCCGAGCTATGCTGATCCAGCGTTCGTTCGCGCGCGCGGCTGGCGATGCGCGATAGCTTCGCATCGCTCAGTTGAAGCGCGTCGAGGGAGTCCCGTTCGTCCTTTGCCAGCACGATCTCCTCATCCGGCTCGAAGAAATCGCCGATACCCGGCCAGCTGTCGCTGAGAAGCGGCACCCCGCAGGCGGCGGCTTCGAACAGGCGGCCGGAGGGACACCAGCCCATTTCCGCCATGGCGCGGCGGGTGACATTGAGCGTCAAGCGCGAAGAGGCAAAGAACGGGGCATGTTCCGACGGCGGAAGGTGTCTGACGAAATAGATATTCGACGACCACGGAAACTCCGGCGGATACTGCGCGCCGCCGATCAGGAAGCGGAGATCCTGCCGCGCGCGCGCCGGCGCCACGAAAAGGGTCTCCAGCGCTTGCTGCCGGTCTTCCGAATAGGTGCCGAGATAAGCGAGGTCGGCCTGGTAATGCGGCTGTGGCGGGACCGGCCGATGGACGTCGGGATCGACGTGGCCGTAGAGCGGACGAATATCCTGCGCGCCGAGCCTGCGGCGATATTCGTCGAATAGGCGTCTGCCGCCAGTGAAGCTCAGCACCAGGTCGAACCCCTCCAGGCCGCCCGGCGCGACGTAGGGGACGGCTTCATCCGCCTCAAGCTTTGCAAGCGTGACCGGCGTATCCAGGTCATAGAATACGCGAAGTGCGCGATTCTGGTTCAGGATCAGTTCGGTCGCGGCAAGCGCATCCGGACAATAGGATGTGACGATTGCGGCGTCGGCATCGAGCACGTCGGCACTTGCTGCGGACCTGATGTCCTCCCAGGAGGCGAACAGGACGAGGCGACCTCCCGGTATTTCGAACAGGTCCCGCGCTCCCGCGTAATAAGGTGCGTCGCGTTCAAAAAACACCACGGAATGGCCCAATCGAACCAGATGCTTGCACAGTCCCCGCCACAACGTGGCATGACCGTTGCCCCACGAAGAAGAGATCGTCAGGCCAAATACCACAATCTTCACGCCGGCACCTGCTGATTGATCTGCGGCACGTGGATGCCGGTTTCATGCGGCTTTGCCAGGACTGCCTCGGCGACGCCGACCTCGTCGGAACTAACGTCGAACGCCGATGAGATCTCGACATCGCTGATGTGACAGCCGCCGACATTCATCGGCTCGGCCACCGGCTCGTTGGACTCGGCGTCACGATTGTACATCAGCCCCTGCACGAACGAGCTTGTGCGATTGCCAACTCCGACAATACCGACGCGAACGCGCCGTCTGTCTTGAAGACGCGAATGCATCGATTGTCTCGCTCCGGGAGCCGCGGCGCGTCCGCGGCAAACGTAAGTACGTTCATGAACGTGCAATCGATATCTTCGTTCCTGCCCCGATGGCACGACGGCAAAGCGAGACCGGGTTTCATCGCAGAAAAAAGGAAAAGGCTTAACCTGGGATAGATTTTCGATTGGACCGGAAGGAACCAAACGAGGGTAGAAGATGATGAAGAAGAAGCTGAAGAAAATCTTGTCATCTTGAGCGAGATCATTGGAGGCCGACGAAGAACGATTATCCGCCTGCTGCGTTTCATGGCGAGCGAGGCGGAGCGGTCCGCCGCAACAAGGGCGGCGCGGTTCGCCGCAACAAAGGAGACAGCCGATGAGTGACAGCGAAACGACCACCGATCACGAGTTCATCAAGAAATGGGCCGAGGACCGGGGCGGGCGGCCCGCCACTGTGCGAGACACCGAAGAGAACGGACATGCGGGCGTCCTTCGGATCGATTTTGGACCAAAGGAAGACCGCCTCGAGGAGATCGACTGGAACGAATTTTTTCGTAAATTCGACGAGGCGGGGCTGGCGTTCCTGCATCAGGACCGCACCAAGGATGGAAAACTCAGTCGGTTTCACAAGTTTGTACGGCGTTCCGCCGCCGCCGCGTGAACCCGTCGGTCGCCGCGGGGGCAAGCCCGAGTCATAGTTCATCCTCGGACGCGGATGACTGGGTCTCCGCCATGCGTGCCGGCGACTTCGAGCGCGCCTGGGCGATCGGCGATCGTGATCTGGCGCGCCTTTCCCGGTCGGGTCTCGGGAAACACACCGGACCGCGCCATCTGCAGCGGATCTGGCGAGGGGAGGCGCTGGGCGATCGCCACGTCTTGGTGCGCTGCTATCACGGCCTCGGGGATACCATCCAGTTCGCCCGCTTCCTGCCCGCGCTCCGTCGGCGCATACGCGAAATGACGTTGTGGTGCCAGCCCGAGCTGCTCGGCCTGATCGGATCGGCAGAGAGCGTCGACCGCGCGATACCGCTCCACGATGGAACGCCCGACGCGGAATTTGAGACCGATATCGAGATCATGGAAATCCCGCATGCGCTCAGGGCGGAGCGCGATCTGATCCAGGTGAGCGGGCCATATCTGACGCTGCCAACGGGAGATTTTCGGAGGGCCGTTCGGGCGCCGCAGGGCATTTCGGTTGGTCTGGTCTGGGAGGTCGGCGACTGGGACAAGCGGCGCTCGGTCCCGGCGCCGCTGCTGAAGCGGCTCAATCGCGACGGCATCCGGCTCTATTCGTTACAAAGAGGTGCTGCCTCCACGATCGCCGCCGGAATCGGCGCAACTGACATTAGCACGCCAGACATCGTGACCTTGGGCCACAGGATCTGCGAACTGGACCTCGTGGTGTGTGTCGATACGATGGTAGCGCATTTGGCCGGGGCACTCGGTCGCCCGGCATGGATCATGTTGCATGCCGATTGCGACTGGCGGTGGCCGGTTTCCGGCAGCAACTCATACTGGTATCCGACCGTGCGCTTGTTCCACCAGCGCGTCGCTGGGGATTGGACCGGTGTGATCGAGGATATCCGTTCCGCGCTGATGGATCTGGCACCGGCCAAAGACAGCCAAAAGCCATCAAGAGCCTCCGCCTGACGACGGCGCAAACCCGGGATCGGGCGGCAACCCCCGGAAAAGCCTTCAGGCGCCTCGACCCGCCCGACGGAAGCGCCGCCCGGACGGGGCCGGACTGGTCCTTTTGGATGCGGACGTTGCGGGCCGTTTTCGCTGGTTGCTAGCGCGGTGAGGGCCCGGCAGGCAGGAAGAAACCCCCCAGGTCGATACGTCCCTAGGAATGCTTTCCGCGATCGTCAACCTCCTTTTGCACGGAACCGTATCGCGTTTTGCACGGGAACCGTGTACCGGTGGTCGCGTTAAGGGGGTGAAAGGGATGCGGTATGTTGCGCCGGCTTTCAATCCAAAATCGGACACCGAGCGAATTGCGCCAGCTTGCGTCGGTCCGCCGTGACTTGGCGGCTTCCAAGGACGGCAGCGTCAAGGCACTGCTCTTGCACGAGGCACGATTGCTGGAATTCCATGCCGAATTTCGAACATGGATGGGGCAGACCGAACTCGAGCATTCTAACCGGCGGTTGACCGGCCAAGAAGGTAGGCCGGCTCGATCAGGTCCGCTGATATTGCATGAGTTGACCGCGATCGCCGATAAGCTTTCCTCGCGAATGGCGTTATCTCCCTCCGATCAGCGCGCGCTGCTCGCGGCTGCTCTGCCGCCGCGCCAGTTTGTCAAGGATGAGGTCATCGTGGAAGAGGGCGGACTGTCCCCGTCGCTGTTCTTCCTGTGCAGCGGGACGGCACGCGCCGCCCGGATCCTGGAGGATGGCACTCAACAGATCGTTGCGGTTTTCCTCGCCGGCGATGTGCTAAATCCCGGTGAGCTCGCGCTTCGGAGATCCCTGACGTCCATCAGCACGCTTGCGCCGGCGATAGCACTTGAAATTCCGCTGCCGCGGCTGCTTTCGTTGATGGAGAATAGCCCGGCGATCATGCAGGCGTTGTGGCGGGAAACCGCGTTGCAGGCTGGCATTCAGCGCGAATGGCTGATCGGGTTGGGAAGGCGGGCAGCTCAGACGCGGCTTGCGCATCTTCTATGCGAAGTGTGCTATCGCGTGCAGCTCAGTGGCGGCCATTGCGTTCCGCTGGAATTCCCCCTGACCCAGCGCGAACTTGCCGACACGCTCGGCCTTTCGTCCGTTCACGTGAACCGCGTGCTGCAGCAATTGCGAAGCCGCAAGCTGATCGATTTCGCTCGAGGTCGATTAACGATCAGGGACAAGGAAAGCCTTTACGCCGTCGCCGACTTCGATCCCCGATATCTGGAGCTTGGCGGGGAGGGCTCTAAACAAGATAGACAAGACATGAGTGCTGCGCTCTGAGCGAAGCACGCGCTCAAACGAACTACTTGTCTCCAGACGCGGCTTTTAGCCGGTTCAAGTTCGCGAGGATCACAAGAGACGTCATCTGGACTTTTCTGAGTTCGCTGCCGACTTCAGCCCGTAAAAGCCGGCCTCGGGCCATTTCCCTGCGGCACGAGGCGAACGTCTCATTCCATCGACGTTCAACCGTCTGCCGCGCAGATGGTTTCGGCTGAAGCACATCCGAGAACGGCACATGCATCAGCGGACGTCGCGATGCATCGAGAATGTCGAACGAATCCCGATAAGGATCGTCGCGGGTGCCCAGCTTCTCGAACGACATGTCCAGAGCGGCCCGACAGGTGTCCAGATAAGCATCTTCCAGGGATGCAAACTCCGTCCCCACCTCGTCGACAGTGAGTGTTCCCGCGGAAGTGAGGTCGAAAAAGAAAATGGGCATTGCAGTCGGCCTTTCGACGAAGGAGTCCTTGCAGACTGCTCCAGCTTCGGGATCGCGTCTAGCTTTTCGTATATTCCACGCTTAACCCAAACACGGGACGCAGACCTGTCCCGATAATGCTTCCCGCAAAAGCGGCAACGAGCCAAAACCAGCCGTGCAGGCTGCCCGAGGCGATTCCGCTGAAATAGGCACCGACGTTCATTTGCGCGGAGACCCGCACCACGGCGGTCCGCAATGAATACCCGCCATGCCGAAGTAAATCCGAACAGCGCATGATAAAGCGATAAACCCAGCGCGCCTCCAAGGAGATAAAGCGCGCCCTGCCGCCACGAGATCGCTGCCGCTCCCCCCGCCAGGATCACCGCCGCAAGCGCGGCAACCTTGCCGTCGATGCTAAGCGAGGGGGAACGTCCGGTTAGAAGTGGTGCGTCGACCGATAGATCGGTCATACTCAAAACCTCTTCGATGCAACTCTGGTTACGCTGGCTCAGCGATCGTTCCGGTAATGTGGTGGCTCATCATAGCCCCGCCGGCTGCTATAGAAGACCAGCGCCATCAAGCCGCAACCAACGATCAGCGAAAACACGGCTCCCAGCGCCAATGCGACGTAGCCGTTGCCCGGCATTGCTTCGCCCGGAATCGTCAATCCGAGATAGGCGTAATAGCCGGCTCCGGCGAGCATGATCAAAAGGGCCGCCGACAGTGCGATAGTTCCCATGCGCATGGCCATTGTCCCGGTCGGTTGACGACCGTCAGAAACGCAACAGGAATCGTCGAGGTTCCAAAAAAAACGCCGCGGCCGGGCCACGCTCGAGGTCCGCGGCCTGCTGCACCGGAGTCGCACACCTGCGCTAGTCATTCGATATATTGCAGTCTGCTCAGTGCGATATACAGGAACAAATGCGTCTGTTCCAAGTTCGCGTTCGAGCAGTAAGGGGCATCGATGGCCAGTAGGCAATTTGCAGCTCTTCCGTTTCGCGTCGACAAAGCCGACATCAGCGTGATGCTGGTGACGACGCGGCGCAAGCGGCGCTGGTCGGTGCCTAAGGGCTGGCCAATGCTCGAGGAAACGCCGCACGGCACGGCTGCGATCGAAGCCTTCGAGGAAGCCGGGCTCGTCGGGAAGATCAGTGCGAAGTCGGTCGGTCGATATAAGTGCCACAAGAAGGGCAAGCGTAAGATCGCCTGCGACGTCAGGCTGTTTCCGTTCAAGGTTAAGCAGCAGAAAAAGCGATGGCCCGAGCGTGGGCAGCGGCAGGCGATCTGGCTGCCGATCCGTGAGGCAGCACGATTGGTGCGCAAACCGCA